>CALUQI010000007.1 GCA_944322875.1 Candidatus Gastranaerophilales bacterium | reverse complement strand
AGAGATGCACACAAATCACCTATCTGTGCAAACAATGTACAAAGCAGACCAGCAATAAAGGACATATACCATTCAAGACCAATATACCAACCAATTATCAAAACCCCCAAAATAGCACATAAAGCACCACCAATGGAACCCTCAATCGTCTTATTTGGACTGATAACCGGAGCCAATTTATGTTTACCTAAATGTCTTCCAACGTAATAGCAACCTGTGTCAGTAAGCAAAACTGCAATAAACATCATCACTACAAATGCCAAACCGTCATTATACTCTGCACTTTCAAGGTTTCTAAGAAACAATAAATGCAAAGGAAACCAGCCGCAATAAATCATTCCAAGAACTGTAGTTGCAACATTAGCAATATATGGTTGTCGTCCCTTGAACAAAACCCACATAAACGCACAAGTTACACAAACAGTAAGTGCAAAAGCTACAAGATCAAATCTTTGAAAATATGCTATTCCCGCCAAAATAGCTTCTGCAATATATATCATTTTTAAACTGGGATAAAATCCTTTATGATTGAGTATTTTAACGTATTCTTTTGATGCAAAATACAAAATAAAAAGCAAAATAGCCAAAAGTGCAAGTTTGCCTTCTATAATACAAGCCATGGCTACAGTTCCCAAGATAAGCCCTGTAAGCATCCTTGTAGCATTTTTATTTAACCCCTTTATCTCGACCATTATACTGTCATAACCTCTTTTTCTTTGTTAGCCACATTATTATCAACAATTCCGGTATATTTATCGGTTAATTTTTGAATTTTATCCTGATTGTCTTTCACCATATCTTCAGGCAAGTTTTCAGATTTTTCAAGTTTTTTTAAATCATCTGCCATATCTCTGCGAATATTTCTTATAGCAACTTTTGCATCCTCACCTAATTTTTTAACATCTTTTACAATTTCGCGTCTTCTTTCTTCTGTCAACGGCGGGAAAGCCAGTCTTATACAGATACCATCACTGTTAGGCGTAATCCCTATTTCAGCTTTAATAATAGCTTTTTCAATATCTTTCAAAATTGACTTATCATAAGGAGAAATAACTAAAGTAGTTCCATCTTGAACTGTCACCTGAGACATCTGTCTAAGAGGTGTCGGAACACCATAATAATCAACTAAAACTTTATCCAATATCGCAGGATTGGCCCTTCCTGACCTTATTGAAGCAAATTCTCTATGAAGCTGAGAAATAGCTTTCTCCATTTTTTCTTCTCCAAACAAAAATAATTCATCTAAAGCTTCTGACATATTTTACCTCTTTCAATTATTTAACAAGTGTTCCAATTTCTTTACCGTTTAGAATATCGATAATACCATCTTGCGCATCAAAATCAAATACCACAATAGGGATATTATTTTGTTTACATAAAGCACAAGCTGAAGTATCCATGACTTTCAACCCATTTTTAATGATATCATCGTAAGTAATATTATCCAGTCTTTTGGCATTTGGATTAGTATTAGGATCATCTGTATAAACACCGTCAACGCCATTTTTAGCCATAAGCATTGCATCCGCATTGATCTCTGATGCTCTTAATGCAGCAGCAGTATCCGTTGTAAAAAATGGATTCCCGGTACCCGCAGCAAAAATCACTACACGACCTTTTTCCAAATGTCTTATTGCACGATGCCTTATGTAAGGTTCCGCAACTTGATTAATAGCAATTGCACTTTGGACACGACAAGGAACTTCAATTTGATTCAACGCACTTTGCAAAGCAATCGCATTCATGACAGTGGCAAGCATGCCGACATAATCTCCTGATACCTGATCCATACCTAATCTGGCACTATTTTTCATCCCTCTGAATATATTACCGCCACCAACAACTACAGCAATTTGAGCGCCTAATTCTACGGCTTTTTTAATCTCTTCCGAAATCATTTTTACAGGTTCTTGATCAATACCAAACTGACGAACACCTAAAAGTGCTTCTCCGCTTATCTTTAACAAAATTCTCTTATATTGCATATTCTTCTCTCCACAGGACATTTTTTTAAATAATATCTTAAAACCACCCTTTTGTAAAGCAATAATTACCTAATTTTAACTGACAACCCGTATTTTATTAATCTATTTAAAACTCCTTGAGGTAATTTTGAAATAATTTCAGCTAACTTAGCATCAAAACCAACAGTGTATGAAGGTTTAGGATTTTCCATACGATCAATTTTTGCAATAATTTCTACAACTTTTAATACATCCAAACCTTTTATACTGTTTTGTTGTGCATTTTTAACCATATATCGCATTTCATTTTCAAATCCGCTTGAATTATTTATTGAAGAACGATTAAGTTCAATAGACTTATTCCACAAAGGTGTAGCAATAACTCCAGGTTTTACTGAAACTACTTTAACGTCTCTCTTTGTTTCACAACTTAAAGAATTAAACAATATATCCAAAGCACGTTTTGAAGCACAATAAGGTGCAACAAAAGGGAAAATTCCAAAACTTGACATGGAACTTATATTAATAATTTTTCCACCGCTAAGTAACTCCAAAAGTCTTTGTGAAAAATCAAGGTGTGCAAAAGTATTAACATTAAATTGTTCCTTAATTCTTGATATATCCAAATTTTCAACAGCACCTGCAACAACACATCCGGCAGCATTAATCAATGTATCTATCTTATCAGTTTTAGATTTTATGAATGCGGCAGCCTGTCTTACTGACACCTCATCTGACATATTTATATAAAATGGGATTGCGCCTGTTTTTTCTAATTCATCTAAATAATCCTCATTTCTGTACCCCGCAAAAACAGTATTATTTTTGACAAAATATTCCAGCAAAGCTTTTCCGATTCCGGAAGTTGCGCCAGTGATAACAATAATCTTCATAATAACATCTCCTAAAATGCAAGATATGATCCGAATAATGGCAAATATAGTGCAAGTGCTAAAATAAGAACAATTCCACCAATTACAATTAACATAATAGGTTCAATCATTTTAGTCATAACATCTATGATACCATCCAACTTTTTATCAATGAAATTTGTAGCCTGCAGCAGCATATCTCCCAAACGACCAGACTGTTCTCCGGTAGCAATCATAAATAAAATCATTTTTGGCATAACTCTTGTAGATCTCAGCGCGGAAGACAGATGTTGACCTTGTTGAACCTTTCCTGTGGCTGAATCTATACGAGTTTTCAAAATATAATTTGTTAACGTTAAATTAGATAAATATAAACATTCTATGATTGGTATACCAGCATCGTATGCAACTTGCAGAACGGCTATAAAATTAGAGAAATTTGCAAATTGAATTAAATCACTCAATACAGGAATCTTAAGTATATATTCATCAATTTTACGTTTACTTGGCTGCCACCTAAACAAAAATACAACAAAAGCAACGGCAGAACCCAATATTAAAGGTACAAAATACCAATAAGTTTTCAAGAAAACTCCTAAGTCCATTAGTTTTGCAGTAATCCAAGGAAGTTCCTTTCCCATAGAATCAAACATTTCTTTAAACACAGGGAAAACAAAAATTAACATTATTAATACAATTACAATAGCCAAAACAATAACAAAAATAGGATACATCAATGTACCAATAACTTTACTTTTAATAGCAGCCTGTTTGTTAAGCAGTTCAAGTAATCTTTCCAGTGTTTTTTCCAATTCACCTGAATCTTCACCTGCCTTGCACAGACCTATATATATTTGTCCGAACTGCTCTGGGTATCTGGCTATAGTATCGGCAAATGTTCCTCCATTCATAATTTGTCTTCGCAATTCTTGAGCAACTAACCTTATTTTTAATTTTGCAGCATCATTTTCTATAAACAAAAGCGACTCAATAATAGGAATACCTGATTGAGCTAATATTTGCAATGTTGACGTGAAATCAATTTTATCCTGCAATCCCAACTTTGAAACTTTGCCTTTCTTAATATTCTTTGCTTCTTCTTTTGGATCTTGCTGCTGCCTTGATCTTTCTTCTTCTACTTTAGTAGGAATAAACCCCAATTTCCTTATATTATCTCTTGCTTCACGGGGAGTTAAGGCTTCTATTTTTCCTTTTACTATTTCTTTATTGTTTTTTAATGCTGTATAATTATATATAGTCATTTTATTACCTATTATTCACTAACAATACCCAAAACTCTTACAAATTCTTCAATGGTTGTAATACCGTTTTTTATATGATTTAAACAGGACTGGTTTAAAGTTATCATCCCATTAGCAACTGCCGATTCTTCAATAGCAAGATCATGCGCACCTTGAGCAATAAGTTTTTTAATTTCTTTTGTAATAGGCATAATTTCAAATACGCCAAGACGACCCTTGTATCCCGTAAAATCACATTTATTACAACCTTTTGCTCTATAAATAGGTGTTTTCATAAACTTCTGTATATCTTCCTCTTTAGAATAAACTTGCCTTGCTTCTTCATAAGTGGGGAAACATTCCTCCTTACAATCCGGGCACAATGATCTTACTAAACGCTGAGCGATAACACCTGACAATGTTGAAGATACAAGATAATCTTTTGCCCCCATTTCAATTAATCTTGTAACGGTTGCAGCGGCAGAGTTAGTGTGAACAGTACTCAAAACCAAATGTCCTGTTAGTGCGGCAGAAATCGCTATTTCTAAAGTTTCGTAGTCGCGGATTTCACCAACAAGTATAATATCCGGATCTTGTCTTAATATTGCACGCATACAAGAGGCAAAAGTTATACCGGCTTTGGGATTAACTTGAGATTGATTAATCCCTTCTAACTTAATTTCAATAGGGTCTTCAATTGTAGTAATATTAACGTGTTCATCATTCAAGCTTCTCAATACGGAATATAAAGTGGTAGTTTTACCGGATCCTGTTGGTCCTGAAGTTAAAATAATACCATTTGGACAGCTAATCATATCTTTAATTTTAGCAAGATCAGCATCTGTAGCACCGGCTAAAACTATCTTTCTATCTTCCGCTTTCAAACTAACTGCAGGAGCTAAAACACGAATAACCATCTTTTCTTTTCCGGACACAGACAAGGTATTTATACGAAAATCATAAGATTGCTTTTTGTATTTTATTGAAAAAGTACCGTCTTGAGGACGTCTATGCTCAGCAATATTCATTCTAGACATAACTTTAAATCTGGCAATAACAGAAGTTTCTACTTTTGAAGGGATTTCTAAAACTTTTTGCAACATACCGTCTTTTCGATATCTTACTATATAACCATCTAACCTTGGTTCTATATGAATATCAGAAACTTTATTATCAATAGCATTAGTGATGATTTGGTTTACAAATTTTGCTACAGAACCTGTCGAGTCCTGTAATTCCGCATCAACTTGTTCCCAAAGACTTTCTTCTACCTCTATATCAGCTGCTTCAGTTTCAATTTGTTTGATTATTTTTTGTGTTTCTTTTTTCTGTGCACTAAAAAACATTTCTAAAGAGTTTTCAAACTCATAGTGCGTCATCAAAAGCTGTTTTGGATTTTGCCCTGTTAAATATATAATTTCTTTCAATACATCAGGTTTTACAGGATGTACAACACCTAAAGTAAGGGTTTTTCCGTCAGAAGAAATCGGTATTACTTGATTTGCCTTAATAAAATCTTCCGGCAAAATATTTACAAACTTATCTTGCTTTGCCAATTGTTCATTACTAACCATGTCAAATCCGGTTTGCAAATGCAAAATAGACTTCAACTGATCTAAAGAGATGAATCCTAACTTGAATAAAGTAGATCCAACAGGCATCTTTAATCGTTTACTTTCAGCAAGTGCTTGTAAAAGCTGTACGTCGGTTATGTAACCTTTTTGAATTAACATTTCACCGAGCTTGATTTGTTTTTCTTCATGTCCATCAAAAAGAGAAGGTGTTGAAGAATCCCTCTTAAGACTGTATATTAACTCATTTAAATCTGCATCTAAAACTTGTATAAATTTTATCTGGTAAGGGAAATAATTTTTTAATATTTTACTTACACTATCTTTATCTGAACTTGAGCCCACTGCAACAAATAAAAACTTATCCTTTACACTAATAGGAACAAATTTATTTTGTTCCATTAGTGCATCACTTATATGATTAAGTATTTCTTTATTAATACTGTTTTTTAATCTGTTAAGTAGTTCATTCATCTTTTTGATAGTATATTACAGAGTATCTGCATTATCCGCCGAATCGTCATTGATAATCTTTGGTGTAAGCATAATTAGCATTTCTTCTTTATTTTTACTTGTAACAGTTGTTCTAAAAAACATACCCAACCCCGGGATATCGCCTAAGAACGGGATTTTTTGAACTGTTTTTTGCTCATCTTCACGAATCAAACCACCAATAATTAGTGTTTCGCCGTCTTTAATTCTAACATTTTTCAAATCCAAATTTCTTCTTTGAAGCAAAGTAGCCTGAATGTCAGTTACACTCGGATCATCTTCGTTTGGTGACGTAACTTGACTGCTAATTGTTGCATACTCAGGAGTAATATTTAAAGTCACATAGCCATCAGGACTTATAAACGGTGTAATAGTAACCTTAATACCGTTATCATCACCAATTTCATATGTTCTTTGCACCGCACCGGTCAAAGAAGAAGAAACAACTTGAGAAGTTACAGTCTTAACGTAATCTGAAGTTAAGTCAATAACTGATTCTTGACCATTGGTAATTAATATACGAGGATTTGCAACAACTCTACCTTTTCTGTTTTCCAAAATATAATTGATGGTGTAAGTTAAAGCGGAAGGACCAGTGTATTTAGTAACATCATAAGAAGGATCTTGACCTGGTTCTTCAACAAACGGGTATCTGTTACCATGGAAGAATATAGGATAATTAGGATTAGTACCGGTAGAACCTGCAGAATAGTTAAAAGAGAAATTTTTGCTTAAGTATTGCCAAGTATTAGCAAGTGTCTTACTGCCAGCTTCACTCAACTCAATAATTGAAACTTCAAGGTAAGCTTGAGGTTGTTTTCTGTCGTTTTGAGCAATAAATTCTTTAATCATCTCAACCTGTTGCTCAGAGCCACCCATAATACCAATCGTACCTTGTTGCGTAAAGTAAGATATGGCAAGACTTTGTAAAGGCATAGGAGACAAAGCACCCGAACCTGAAGCCTTTACAGTACAAGCAACCTCACCCCCGCCAAGTTCAACTTCGCTTGAGCTGCTGCTGGAACTTGCACCACCCGTAACAACACCGCCACTTATATTTGCGGCACCGCCAGTTGAACTGCCTGAACCTGAAGATGTTGATGGTAAAAGCATATCACAAACCAATGCCGCCATTTGTTCCGGTGTTGTGTGACTGACTTTTATAGATGTTGATAGAGGTTTTCTGTCAAATTTTTCTACAATTTTTCTTGCTATTGAAACATCATTTTTAGTACCGAAAACCAAAAGCTCATTTGTCATTGGGTTTGTCGTTACTATTTCCGAGTTTGAAAGCCCAGGTTTTTTCATTGAAAAAACATTTTTATTCAAAAATTCAGCCATAGCTGAAGCGTCAATATATTTAACCGGAATTAGAGTAATTTCTTGTTTTGCCAAACCAACATCCGAACCGGATGAGGAAATTATAAGGGTATTACCTTCTACTATGTATGTTAAACCGGCAACACCTAAAACTAAATCAAATGCCTGATTCAATGGAACCTCAACCAAATCCATTGTAACTTTGCCTGAAACACCTGAATCAAAAATTATGTTCATCCCTGCCTGATCCGCAAACATACGTAAAACTTGTTTTGCATCAGAATCACGCAAACTAAGTGTTACAGGGTTCTTCACAGTAGTTATGGCCACATCAGCCTTTAGCTTAACTGTATCTTCACCATCTGCGCGTAAGACCGGTTTATCATTAACTGCTGACACTGACATTAACGTATTTGAAAATACAAATACCGTTAATATTAAACCTGCAATAATTTTTTGTGAAATTTTACTTTTCATATCTGCTCCTGCATTATATCTTGGCTCCGCCAAACTTATGTTCCAAATTATCCTCTTTATTATAATTTATTTCTCCGTCACTTATTACTTCGCCAACACCTGCTTTATATATATTTGAGCCAAGTTGAACTGTAACAAGATTTTTACTTATTGATAAAACTTTATAATTATTTATATAATCACCTGATCTGACTAAATAATCTTCGCCTTCTATATTCAAAATTGCAGAAGGTCTGTTTGGTTCATACATTATTCCTGACACTTTTGTTGTAATTACTTTTGCCGCATCTGAACTTCCTGAAGAAAGATTCTCAGGAGGTGCCATTAATGAATATCCAGTACTCACAGAACCAGCTTCCGGCATAAAAGGATTTGAACGCCCATAATCTTCTACGGCAAAAGAAACCCTCTTATCGTCTTTTTTTTCTATATTGATTACATCTTTTTCCAAAGAGCTGTCCGGCATAATTCCAGCATCATCCATGACTGCAGGAATATTATCTTCTAATGGGACCGGTTTTTCCTCATTTGATGTATATTCTTTGCAAAACGACGCTAATAAGAACGTGATTGCGATAATTCCAACACAAACCAATGCTAAAAATACCTTCTTGCCATTTGGGCTGAAATATTTATCAAGCTTCTCATTGACCTCAATATATATTTTTTTTAACTCTTCTTCTAACTTCACTTGACACCTTTTCTCAGTACCATATTAATTATATTTTAATGAGCCATTTTATGTATCGGTTATTTAATGTATTTAATTATACTCTGTACTAACATAATACACCACTTAACTAAAAGATTGTACCATATTTAGAAAAAAGAGGCAACAACACACACAAACGTTAACAATTATTGAAAATTATTAGTAATAGCATGAATATATTCAAGAATTTGAGCAAAATATTTTAAATCAGATTTACCATTAATAACAATATCGGATTCTTTTCTGAAAGGTTTTACATACTTTTCTCCTGCCTTCATTATGTAATCCCAATGTTTCAAAGCGTTATTAACATCCTGATTTCTTTCTCCTACAGCCCTTTCAATAAACCATTTTTTTCTTACATCATCATCTGTTTCCACGTATATTTTAACGTCAAAAACCTCTTTCACATCTTCATACATAGTAGCAATACCTTCAACAACGATTATTTTTGAAGATTTTACGCTTATAGCTGAGGGTATTGAAACACCAGTTCCATTTGGGAGGTACATAGGAGATTTTATATCTAAACCATCAGCTAAATCCTGCAGGTCATGCCTTAACACTTCAAGCTGGAAACTGGAAGGGGCATCAACATCATAACCACTGTCTCTTAGGTTATCAAAAGTACCATATTGGGCGATTAAAGACGATATATCATTAAAATAATTATCGGTAGTAAGCACTGTAACAGGCATTGAAAGCTGTTCAATAACCTTAGCTATTTCACGACATATTGTAGACTTTCCGGCAGCAGATTCACCTGTTATGCTGATTAAAAATCTTTTTGATGGATTGTTTATAATTCTTTTAGAAAAACGAGAAATAAAATCCGGACTTATTTCTCTAAAAATAGGTGTTGAATATTTTTTATCAAAAGCAATTATCTGCTTAAACTTTGTTTGCAAATAGTAAGCGAGGAATTCACGACCCGCCCTTGACGCAAAATCAGGCTTCAAAATTTTATCCGCACCTGATAATTCTTTTTCAATAAGTCCTTGCATATATCTATCCATAATCCGATATACATATATAATACACAAGAAATATTTTTTTGCCAGTAATTTACTTTTTTGTTAAATTTTATTTTTGACTTAACAACTTTTTTTGTTTTATAATAAAAGCAAAAAAAGGAGAGCGTCAAAGAATGGAAACTTTAGCTAAAAATGAAGGTATAATAACCAAGATAATAGGACCTGTAATAGATGTGGAATTTCAACAGGGTGAGCTACCCGAGATTTATACAGCATTGAACATTTTTACTGAAGACGGCGGTAAAATAGTAGCAGAAGTTCAACAAATGCTTGGCTCAAACAAGGTCAGGACAGTAGCAATGTCAACAACTGACGGTTTGAAACGAGGCATGAAAGTTATAAATACTAACGAGCCTATAAAGATTCCTGTTGGCAAAGAAATCCTTGGCAGAATATTAAATGTAACAGGAGATCCCGTTGATCAGTTGGGAGAAATACAGGCTCAGACATATCTGCCTATACACAGAAAATCTCCCGCACTTTCAGAACAAAACACTGAGATTGAAATTTTAGAAACAGGAATAAAGGCAATTGATTTATTGCAACCGTACCAGAAAGGTGGTAAAATCGGTCTTTTTGGCGGAGCCGGAGTAGGAAAAACAGTATTAATTCAGGAACTGATCCATAACATTGCAATGGCTCATAATGGAGTTTCCGTATTTGGCGGTGTTGGGGAAAGAACCCGAGAAGGGAATGACCTTTGGAATGAATTTAAAGAAAGTGGCATTTTAGACAAAGTAGGATTAATCTACGGTCAGATGAACGAGCCACCCGGAGCACGTATGAGAGTAGGACTTTCTGCACTGACTGCTGCTGAATATTTCAGAGATTATTCAAAACAGGATGTATTACTTTTTATTGACAACATATTCAGATTCACTCAAGCGGGTTCAGAAGTTTCTGCATTATTAGGCAGAATGCCTTCAGCTGTGGGCTATCAACCTACACTTGCAACCGAAATGGGAGAACTGCAAGAACGAATAACATCAACAAAAGACGGTTCTATCACATCGGTTCAGGCAATATATGTCCCTGCCGATGACCTCACAGACCCAGCTCCGGCTACAACATTTTCTCATTTGGATGCATCTACCGTTTTATCAAGACAAATTGCATCATTGGGGATTTATCCGGCCGTTGATCCTCTTGAATCAAATTCCAGAGCTTTGGATCCTAATATAATCGGAGAAGAACACTACAACGTAACTAAAAAAGTACTTGAAATATTGCAAAAATACAAAGAGTTACAAGATATCATAGCTATATTGGGCATGGATGAATTGTCTGATGAAGATAAGGAAATTGTTAACAGAGCAAGAAAAATTCAAAAATTCTTATCTCAACCATTCTTCGTAGCGGAACAGTTTTCTGGTACTAAAGGTAAATATGTAAAACTTGAAGATACCATAAAAGGATTTAAAGAAATTATTGAAGGAAAACATGATGACATTCCTGAACAAGCATTTTATATGGTTGGAACCATTGAAGAAGCTGTTGAAAAGGCTAAATCATTATAATCTTTACAAACTTTAAGAGGGAAAATTATTATGCATTTAAAAATAATCACTCATGAAAAAGTTGTCTTTGATGGAAATGTTGATGAAATATATTCAAAAAGCACTGAAGGTGAGTTCGGAATATTGAAAGGTCATGTTCCGTTTATGACAGCTTTAGGAATCGGGATCACGAAAATCGTTCAAGGTAATGAAATAAAATTATTCACAACGATGGGTGGAATATTCCAATTTCAAAATGATGAAGGTTTGATACTCACTAAAAATGCGGAATCGGGAGAAGAAATAGATGAATCCCGAGCAAAAAATGCACTTGAAAGAGCAAAAGCAAGGTTGGCAGAAAATGATGCAAGCATAGATGCAAAACGAGCAGAGGCAGCACTTGCAAGAGCTATGGCTAGATTAAAAGCTAAGATGAATGGTAAAATTTAGTACTTGCTCGTTGATAGTTTACTATTTCTTAACAAAATTGTTGACATATAATAATTTTTAATGTAAATTAACAGGAGAAACCGCAGACAGTCAGGCGGGGTAAGGTCAGGTAATTTAAGTTCCTGCCAAAATCCCTTAATAAACCAGCCGGCCGAGGTTACATCAAGTCGAAATATAAAAATATAAATATAGTGAGACTGTGTAAGATTTTGCGGTAAACAATAAAGACGCGAAGTCTTTTTTGTATTTAAAGGTCGATAAAAAAAGTAAAGGAGCTAAAAATGGCAACAAAAGCATTTAAATCAGAGAAGATAGATGCATTAAAATCAAAAATTGAAAAAGCCCAAGTAGCCGTTATTACAGAGTATAAAGGATACACCGTTGAAGAAATAACAAATCTAAGACGTGCACTACAAAAAGACGGTGGAGACTACGCAGTAGTTAAAAATACTTTGGCTAAAATTGCTGTTAAAGGTACTCCCTATGAAATTCTTACAGAAAAATTGACAGGTCCGATAGCTTTGGCATTCGGTTACAATGATCCTGTAAGTCCTGCAAAAGCTGTTTCTAAATTCATCAAAGATACCAAAAAAGGAGTAATTATAGGTGCAGCTTTAGACGGAAAACTTTTAACAGAAAGCGAAACAAAAGCACTTGCAGAACTTCCTTCAAAAGAAGAACTTTACGCAAAAATGCTTGGTTGTGTCAACTCACCTGCTACAGGTATTGTTGGATCAATCAATGCAGTTATGGCTCAACTTACAAGAGCTATGGCAGCTGTCAGAGATCAAAAGGCAGCATAATGTGTTTTTAACACAAAAAACTAGGTACAAAATTTAAAAAATATAAAGGAGAACAAAATGAGTGTAGAATCAATTTTAGAATCAATTGAGAAATTGACATTATTAGAAGCAGCAGAATTAGGTAAAGCAATGGAAGAAAAAGTTGGCGTATCAGCAGCAGCTCCTGTTGCAGTAGCAGCAGCTCCTGTTGCAGCTGCAGGTGATGCAGCAGCTGAAGAAGCTTCTGAAGTTACTGTAGTATTGGCTTCAGCCGGTGCTAACAAGATTGCAGTATTGAAAGAAGTACGTGCTATCACAGGTCTTGGCTTAAAAGAAGCTAAAGATTTGGTTGATGCTGCTCCAAAACCAATCAAAGAAAATGTTAAAAAGGAAGATGCAGAAGCTATTAAAAAACAGCTTGAAGCTGCTGGTGCTTCTGTTGAAATCAAGTAATTTATTTGATTATCTTTCTCATAAAGAGGTGTTATTTTACACCTCTTTTTTATTGCAAAATGATAAAAAATTTGCTATCATGGATTTGGAGGTAAAAATGAAAAAAGTCTTTATTGCTATTAGCATATTAGTTTTATTCACATCAAGTATGGCCTTACCCTCGCAGAGGTATGATGACGGTTTTATAGTCAGATTTACACACTGTCTTCCATCTTCAATAATGCTCAAAATACCAAATGAAAACGGTGATATAAGCATTTCGAGACAAATTATAGGTTGGGACAACAAATACAGATGCAGATATAGTGAAAAATCAACTCAAAACGGAAAAACCGAAGCTTTCAGCTGTAATTTTGTTCGTGAACAAATAAACGAACTGGTTTCGGCTATGAAATCTGATCCTAATGGCGATTCTACAGCACAATCATCTTGGGATATGTACAAAAATAATCCCAATGTTTGTACTTTATCTCAATAATCCACACAGCTTTACATATTCACAGAATCTGCAGTTATCTGTTTTGGTGTGATATTCTTGAGTTTTAAGAATTTCTTTAACTATATTTGATATTTGTGATATATAACTATTTTTAAGATTTTCGGTTAAGACAATTTCATAATTTATGTCCTTCTTAAGATCCAAATATACAAAAGAGAGACTCACATAATCTTCCAAAAATTGGTCAGCCATAATCAAGTAAATCATAGTCTGGAAATCATATTCAGGATTTTTGGGAATTGAACCGGTTTTATAATCCAAAATAAAATATTTATCATGTTCTCTAAAAATAGCATCTAAACGACCATTTATCCAAAAATTTTCAATTTTACAGGAAAGATTGTACTCAGAATACAGGTATTGTTTATTAAAGAATTCATTACTTTTAAGCCTTTCCCACAAAATTAAATCTTCTTTATCAAGAATTTTTTCCATTTTAGATATATCTTCACCTTTAAGATAATAGTTTGCAATCGCGTGAATTTTCTTACCTCTTTCAAAATAAGATTCTTTTTGCGGAACAGATATTTTTTTAACGTACTTATAATAATATTTTTTTGGACATTCATTGAATGTTTTGAGCATATTAGGTGAAAAACTATTCATATCTGCCTCCCAGAAGTTCTGAAAATATAATACTTGGTTCTTGTTCGAAAATTTTTCCAAAGGATTTATTTTTTTTGCTAGTTGTAATATAAAGATTTCTTTTAGCCCTTGTAATTGCGACATACAAAAGTCTAAAATTCTCTGATATCAATTCCTGTTTCAAGTCTGATTCAGAACGTGCGGTGTATTCAGGATTTGTACGGCGAATATTTTCATTAAAATCAGATGATTTTAATTTAATATTATCAAAATCTAAAGTTAGATTTTTTTCGGTCATTTCAGGTAAAAAAACCAAATCGAATTCATCACCTTTCGATTTATGAAGAGTCATAATTTGAACCTTGCCTTCTAAAAATTCACGGTCACACTCATCTTCTTCCGAAAAAAACTTAAATCCGCTTAAGGAAGGTTTTTTCGCCAATTCACCCAATCTCTGTACAACATACGACAAATTTTTATCTATAAGACTTATACGCTTTATCAAAGTAGATATAAGATAGACATTAGATTTTTCTATTTCACTTTTGAAATAAGTTAATCCTATTTTTATAGCAAGTTCCTCAGGAGGCAAATAAGACAATGATAGCCAATAATTCAAATCCCAATAAAACTGACCTAAGTATGGGTTTTCAATATTATCACAATCAGTTTCAATGAAAGAGGTTTCTAAATTTCTTATCTCCACACCTAAACGAGGTTTATACAATCCGATTTCAGCCAATACTTCATAATTATCAGCGACGACATTATTATCAAAAGGTTCAATTATCATACAAAAAATAGCGAATATTGTTTTAAAAATAGATTTTTGTTCTAAGGACTCACTCCTTGAAATACTTTTCAAACCGCTATCAGTAATTAAATTAAGCCATTGAGCAACCTGGAAATTATTTCTTAAAAGGATACCAACAGTAGCTTTTGGGTTATGTGCAAAAGCATTTTTTATTGTTTTAATTACAAAATTTTTTTCATCCAAAGGGTTTTCGAAAATTTTAGATTTAACAGCATTTTGCTGAATGGGATTTTTCCCTTCTACAGGAAGCATAAAGATTTTATAAAACGCATTTATAGAATATTCTTTACATTGAGCGAAATTAACAAGATTATTAGCCAATGTCCAAACATCTTTTGTACATCTTTGAGAGCAATTCATAATCACTTTATTATTGTCATTAATAAATTTTCTAAACCCTTCAACATCAGCATTTGAAAAAGTGGTGGTTATAGCTTGGTTAATGTCCCCGCACCGTATCAAATTTTTATGTTTACCGCTCAAGAGTCCAATCAATTCTTGCTGAATTGCTGACGAATCCTGAGCTTCATCTTCTATAATATATTCACAGATTTCCTGATAGTGATTTAAGATATCAGAATTTTCCTTTAGCAATTTTACGGAAGAAATAAGCATATCATCATAATCAATAAGATTTTGACCGGAAAGTTTTAACTGATAATGATTAAAGAATTCAAAAAACTTTTTAAGTTTATTATCACAAGTTTCAATATTTAATTGGCCGTTAGAGAGTTTAAATATAGAAATACCGCGATCAAATTCATCAATTTCTGACTTTTTAAGTTTTAAATTATCCGAGATTTCACGAATAATTCGACTGCGCTGGGTATCATCACAGATTTCAAAATCAGAACTCAGTCCCAGTCTTTCGAAATTACCATTTTCTTTCAGAATTCTAAGTGCTAACCCATGAATTGTACTTATATTGGGTAATTGAACAGAATCTTGTCTGATATTTTTTATTTTTTCACGGAAATTTCTGGCAGCCGATTCCATATAAGTAAGTACAAATATTTTTTCTGGAGAAACACCACAGTTAAGCAATTTCAACAAAAGTGCCAATAATATAGTAGTTTTCCCGGCACCTGGAACAGCTGATATAGCCATATTTCCGGACTTGTATTCCAAAACAGGCATCTGATCAGGCCGTGGAATTATTGGTTTTATAACCTGTTCTTGTGAAGTTTCCTGTTCAAAATTCATATAACTTTCAATACCGCCGAAATTTTCTACACCATTTCCGTCAAATAGGCTTGAAAATGCAAAAATCCTCTCATCAGCACATAAAACAAGTTTTCTGAGCATCCTTGCAGTTTTATCTTTGCTCAAATTTATATTATCCTCAATCGTATAAGTCTCTTTATCCCAACCTTTCTGAAATACCCAAGCATTATAAAGCGGTCCGGTATCATTTTTTACCCATTCATCACTTGAAACATCAAGCCATATTTGATATTTTGTTCTTATTTGGTTATCAATAATTTTTTGAGGGGTTGAAACTATCAGGTTATTTGAGTCTATATCAATTACGGAATACGGATTTTCTGATATTATTGAGTTTTCTATTTGCGTTATAATTTCAACTTTCCTTTGTTCAAAATCGTCACCCAGTATATTTTCAAATTCTCTTAATTGTTTTACAAAGAAATTGAATTTATTTATTTCATCCGGATTCACGAAAGTAAACTCAACAATTTCATTGTATATATCACAAACTTGTTCTGACATTCTGGCATCAGAATCATTCAAACTTTCAATAAGCTTCAGAAGTTTTTTATACTTATTATTAAACTCATCATCCTTGAAATCAAATTTTGGTAGTTTTTTAGTTTGCTCAAAATTTTCCAAAATTTGACGGCAATATTTAACCGGAATTGTCAAAAGTTCTGTTAATATAACTCTTATATCAAACTCAGATAATTTTTCTTTTAAATCAGTATTCAATTTAAGTATTGTCAATGCTGCCTGAACAAAACGATTTTGAACAAGTTTTTCACTTCCTGAGATAAAAAGTAAATCAGCATTAATATTTTCTTTCAAAGAAAATTTCAGCATATCATCAATTATTGGAGTAACTATAGAAATTTCGGAAGGCTTAATATTCATTTTTAGCAAGTCATTGATTTTTGAAACGGCTAAGTCAATCATCTTGGCACGCTTGGATGGAGATTGAAAAACGAATCTTTTTAATTTTTTATTATCAATATTTATAACATTATTAAAAATAGTATCAGCATCTTCTTTCATAGCAGTAAGAGTTTCAATCTCCAAAGCTTTTTGCTTAAAAAGTTTTTCAAACTCCCAAACCGCATTTTTATCAGCACTCAAATACCCGGCTCGGCTGGCACCGTTTTTATCATATGCAATAGCAACATCCTTTAACTGCGGAGCAATATAATTTATAAAATCAAAACAAACCGGAGTAATTTCGTCCCCATCATCAAGTATTAAATATTTAATATTATCAAAATAACCGGTGTTTTGATATATAAAATTAAATACCAAAGTTTGTCTTAAATAATCAAAATCTCTTAGTTGTAAAGTTTTAGAAAGCAATTTTTTCAAAGCCGACTTAGCATCGTCAGCAAAAGTTTCTTTCAAAATTTTTGCTCGCTCATCAACATCAGAATCAGACAAATTATTTTGGACAATTAAAGAATAACGTCTAAATAACTGGTGTAATAATGATTTCTTCGAATTGTACCCCTTAAACGGAATCTCCTTCAAAATGTCTTTCAATATAAATTGAGAAATTTCCAACCCGGCAAGGTTAGGTATAATAACTGTATTATCATAAATATTTCTGTTTTCTAAAAAGGCCCAATTATCAACGACTGTGTTATACACTAAACCAAAAAACGAATATACATTAAGCTTTTCCAAAACGGAAATATTCAACTTTGCTAATGTTTTTTCAATAAATTTATTTTTAAGGCTTGAATTTTGAACAATCACAAGAATCTGTGAAGATTTCACACCGGAATTTAAAAGTTCAACATATTTTGAAACCAAAATATCTGTTTTATCAGAACTTAATGTTCCCTGAATAATCAAAATCAATACCCCCTATAAAGTATTTTAACATAAAATTATTTTATAAACCTAATTCCAATATACTATTGCATTTTATTTCAAATTATTCTATCATTTAGACATAGAGGCATGTACAAAATAATTGGAGGAATGACAAATGCAAGAACTACAAGAACAAATCGGATTTTCAGCAGGACAGATTTATGATTATTTAAGCAACAACGGAGAATCATCTTTTTCTAAAATGAAAAAGGAATTAGATCTTAAAGGAAATTTTGCAGACTTAGGTCTTGGTTGGTTAGCAAGAGAAGACAAAGTTGAAATATCTAAAAAAGGTACATCAGTTAACGTAAGACTTAAATAGTTTTGCTAATAAAAAAAAGTGACACCTAAACGGTGTCTCTTTTTTTTTACAAACCACATGTAAAACAATGTTATAAACTTAAAATATTTAGGTTATAATTATAATGTGGAAAGGGAAGCAAATGAAAACAGCAATTTATCCTGGCAGTTTTGATCCAATAACCAAAGGACATCTGGATGTCTTAGAGACAAGTGCCGGCATTTTTGATAAAGTTATAATCGCGGTAGCACGGAATTCAGAAAAAAACGCTTTTTTAACAGTAGAAGAACGCATTAAACTTATCAAAGAAAGTGTAACCCACTTAAAAAATGTAGAAATTGATTCTTTTGACGGGCTAACAATAGAATATGCCAGAAAAAAAGGTGCCGAAATATTAATTAGAGGTCTAAGAGCAGTATCCGACTTTGAATACGAGATGCAACTCTCACAAACAAACAGTGCACTTGCACCGGATATACAAACGGTATTTTTAATTACAAAACCTGAGTATAACTTTATTTCATCAAGTACTGTACGAGAAATTTTGAATAACAAAGGTAATATTTCAAAATTCGTACCAGACCCTGTGTACAAATATCTCAAAAATAATTAATTATGTTAAATAATATGTTTTAAACTTTCTTGAATTATTTGACAATCAAGATAAGTCAGGTTAGAATTCATGATATATATAAGAAAGGTATGTGTATGCAACAAAACGGAGTATATGATTTACTAAAAATGCTGGAGATTTCATTGGAAGAGGGGTTTCCGATCATTCCAAGGAAATATACAATAGTAAAAACGAGAGAAATAGAAACATTAATAGACCGAATATATGCATCACTTCCTGTGGAAGTACAGGAAGCCAGATCGTTTTTACGTCGTCGGGAGGAGCTCCAAATAGAAGCTCAACAGAAAGCTGAAAAAATAATAAGTGATGCCCAAAAAGAAGCAGATCGAAAACTTTCGGAAGCAGATTTTATAAAAGCGCTCGAACGAGAAGGTAATAGAATAAGAGCACAAGTTCAAGAAGAATGCGAAGAGATTAAACGTAAAGCATTTGAAGAAGCCGAAAGTGTTAGACATCAGGCAAGGGAAGATGCAATGAAAACTCGTGAGGGTGCAGAATTGTATGCAGAACAAGTTTTGACGAACTTGGAAGGCAATCTTTCACAACTACAACAAGTGGTGAAGAATGGTCAGGTATACATGGAAAAGTTAAGAACGGATTCATTGGGTTCTTACGGAATGCAATCTTCGCAGCTTTCTAATAATAGAAAACCAATTGAGTTTTAAAAATTACAGGTCTCACCCCGTAATTTTTTATAAAATGTAACAATTAGTTTGCTTTTTATTTTTTTTGTTATATCATAAAGGCATAAGCCGAAAAATAGAATGTGGATTTTCTCACATTCTATTTTAAATAGGAGATAATTTAACAAAAAAGGAATAAAACAATGGGAATCAAAGGAAAAAACGACAGAATGGTAGTTCTAGCATGTGAAGATTGCAAAGAAAGAAACTACACAACAGTAAAAAACAAGAAGAATACGAAAGACAGGTTGGAATTGAGCAAATACTGTCCGACGTGCAAAAAACATACCAACCACAAAGAAACTAAGTAGTGAGGACTAAGGTAAACGACTAAATATATTTACAATAAGAGTCGTTAAAATACAGGGGTACAAGATTCCCCGTCTGCGTCCTTAGTTCAGTTGGTAGAACGTCGGTCTCCAAAACCGGATGTCGAGGGTTCGAGTCCTTCAGGGCGCGAATTAAATTAAAGGAAATACAAATGGATAAATTTATTAATTCAGTAAAAACATACTTCAGAGGTGTAAAGACGGAATGGGGCAAAATTAGCTGGCCGGAACGACGCCAAGTTGTCACAGAAACTATCTTTGTTATAGTAATCGTATTTGTATTTACAGTTGCAATATATTTAATGGATATAATATTCAAAGGCCTGTTTGGTCTGTTAAAATAAAGGTGGCTTATGACTAAGAAACAAAAATCAATGGAAGAACAGTTAAACGAAGACTTGCAATCGGAAAGAGCTGCTGCAGCAGCGCAAGAGGAAGCTGAGAATACCGAGAAGGCAGCGAAAAAGAATCAAAAACGCTGGTACATTGTTCATACATACTCAGGGCACGAAAACAAAGTTAAAGTTAATCTTGAGAAACGTATTGAATATATGAACATGGGTGAAAAGATTTTCCGAGTAGAAGTTCCACAAAAGACTGTAACACAGATGAAAGCTGGTAAAAAGCAGGAACGAGAGGAAAAAATATTCCCCGGATATGTACTTGTAGAAATGATAATGGACGAAGACAGCTGGTATGTAGTAAGGCACACTGCTGGTGTTACGAAGTTTGTAGGCTCAGCAAAGAAACCGATTCCGGCACGTGATAGTGAAATTAAAAAGATAATTCACCGTTCATCTTCACAAACAGAAAAAATTGAACTGGATGTAAAAGCAGGCGATAAAGTTAGAATTATATCTGGACCATTTGCCGACTTTATTGCGGATATTATTGAAGTTTATCCTGATAAATCTAAGTTACGTGCGAATGTTTCAATATTTGGTCGTGAAACTCCGGTAGAACTAGAGTATAAGCAAATCAACAAATTATAATAAGATGTAGTACAAACAATGTGGAAGGGACGCCCCCGTTAGAACCACAAAAGGAGAAAAAAATGGCAAAAAAAGTAGTAGGAAAAATCAAGCTTCAAATTGAAGCCGGAAAAGCAAATCCTTCACCCCCGGTTGGTCCTGCATTAGGTCAGCACGGTGTGAATATTATGGATTTTTGTAAACAATTCAACGCTAAAACAGAATCTCAAGCAGGCTATATTATTCCTGTTGTGATTGATGTTTATGAAGACAGGAGTTTTTCATTTATAGTAAAATCACCACCGGCACCGGTTTTGATAAAGAAAGCTCTGAACATTTCAAAAGGTTCAGCCGTTCCAAACAAGGACAAAGTTGCTGAAATTACCAGAGAACAACTTGAAGAAATAGCAAAAATTAAGATGAATGACTTAAATGCAACAACTATGGATGCTGCAGTTGAAATGATAAAAGGTTCATGCAGAGCAATGGGTGTTACAGTTAAAGAAGGATAATGGAAGGGTGAAAACCCGTTAATACCATGAAAGGAAATTAAAATAATGAGTAAATTAACTAAAAAACAAAAAAAGATGCAAGAAATGCTTGAAGGTTTTGTTCAACCTTCCACGGCAGTTGATGCAGTTAAAAAATTACAAGAAATTTCAAAAGAAGTTTCAAAATTCAATGAGACAGTTGAATGTCACATGAGATTAGGTATTGACGTAAGACAAGCTGATCAACAAATCAGATCAACAGTAGTTTTGCCTGCAGGACTTGGTAAAGACGTAAAAGTTTGCGTAATAGCCAAGGGTGCTAAAGCAACAGAAGCAAAAGAAGCAGGAGCTGATTTTGCAGGTGCAGAAGAAATTATTGAAAAAATTGAAGGTGGCTGGTTTGACTTTGATACTCTTATTGCAACACCTGATTGTATGGGTATGTTAGGTAAACTGGGTCGTGTTTTAGGTCCGAAAGGGCTAATGCCTAACCCAAAAACAGGAACTGTCACTATGGATGTAGCATCTGCAGTTAAGGATGCTAAAGCAGGTAAAGTTGAATACAGAGCCGATAAACAGGGCATGATTCACTGTCCTATAGGCAAAATCCAATTTGCAGAAGCTGATTTAATTAAAAACTATGCAACATTAGCTGATGCAATACTTAGAGCAAAACCTTCTTCTGCAAAAGGTACTTATGTTAAGTCTGTTTACCTTTCTACAACAATGGGACCAGGAATCAAAATTGATCCCAAAAATTTTGCTGCAGAAGTTAAAGAGCTTATTGCATAATAGGCTTAAATTTAAAAAAAAGCACTTCCTTGGAAGTGCTTTTTTTATGTTAAAATAAAACTATGAACAAAGGATTATTTATAACATTTGAGGGAGCAGATGGTTGCGGTAAATCAACACAATTAAATCTGCTGGCAGAATATTTGACACAAAAAGGTTTTGAAGTAATAGTTACAAGAGAACCCGGTGCAAAAGGCCTTGGTGAAAATATCAGAGAAATATTACTCAATTACAACGGCGAAGTTTCTGATAGATGTGAATCGTTTTTATTTTTGGCTGATCGGGCACAACATATTGATACAATAATTAACCCTGCAGTGGAAACAGGGAAAATTCTTCTTTGTGACAGACATACTGATAGTACTATTGCATACCAAGGATATGGCCGACAATTACCAATTGATAGAATAAAAATGTTAAATGAAATTGCTGTAAATGGTAGATACCCTGATCTAACATTTGTGTTTGACATAGATGTCGATACATCAATGCAACGTGTTGGGAAAAATAAAGATAGAATGGAAAGTGCAGGAAAAGATTTCTTTAATCGAGTAAGACAGGGCTACCTTGATATAGCAAAACAAAACCCTCAAAGAGTTAAGATAATTGATGCATCCAAATCCATTGAACAAATACATAAAACTGTTATTGAACTTTTTGAACAGCTTTTGTTGAAACAACATCAATAACATCAAGATTTCTAAATTCAAATATTTTTTTAATATTATCAGGATTGTTAGCATTTTCACGAGCAAGAATAGCACCTACCACAGCTTCCAACTGAGACATAGGCATCATATTAGAAGATAACTCATCAAATCCCCATTCATTTTTCAAAGCCTGCTGCAGAAATTTACAATCAGCCGGAGAACGCTCTTTAAAACAAGAATTAAGTTTTAAACTTTGACGTGTCAAATACAATTCAAAACGTTTAACCGGAATTCCTCTTTCTGATAATTCTCTGAAAAAATCACAACCTCTTGGAGAATAACGCTGTGTCCAATTACTTATGTTAGGCATATGCGGATTTGTTGCGACTTGCTGATATGGTTTTGCCAAGACACGCCATTTGCCGTCCAACATAGTTCTGTCCCAAGGGATTGACACACATATTTGTGAACTCCTTAATGAATAATAATTTTCAAAAAAGAATATGATATCATTCATTTTATAATACTTATCAATTAAGATAAGTTTGTTATTCTCATCTATAACAGCTATACCAGTATCTAAAGTAGAACCGGAAGCAAGCGATACTCCTACATAACAATTCATCTCAACTCCTATGGCATTAACTGTGTCAAAATAAGCGGTCCATCTGCCGTTACCATAACAGTATGTTCAAAATGTGCTGAAGGTTTACTATCAGCAGTACTTACTGTCCACCCATCCGATTTGTTGACTACTACTTCATCAACTCCTAAATTTAACATTGGCTCAATTGCTATTGCCATTCCTGTCTTTAAAAGAGTCCTATCACCAACACTATAATTAAATAGAAATGGATCTTCATGCATAGAATGTCCTACACCATGACCACCATATTGTCTTACTATACCTAGTTTTTCTCTTTTGGCAACAAGTTCTATTGCTCTTGAAATATCATCAAGAACGTTACCTTCTTTCATTTGCTCAATACCCGCAAAAAGAGATTCCTCTGTCGTAACAAGAAGTTTTTGGATTTCTGCTGAAACTTTTCCCACAGGATAAGTCCAAGCTCCATCACCAACTAATCCTCCATATGTAGCACCTACATCTATACTTATTATATCTCCTTCTTGCAAAACTCTTTTTGCTGAAGGAATACCATGTACAACTTCTTCATTAATTGATGCACATATTGAACCCGGAAATCCTTGGTAACCTAAAAAAGTAGGTATTGCTCGATTTTCTCTGATTATTTTTTCAGCAATTGAATCCAATTCTTTAGTTGAAATCCCAGGTTCTATAACTTCACGCATTTTCTGGTGAACAAGCGCCACAATGTGACCCGCATGACGCATTCTTTTTGTTTCTTCTTTTGACTTTCTATTAATCATTTACTACTGCCAACAACCTTTCCCATACCTCTTGTATGTTACCGTTTGCATTGATTGTTCGTAAAACCCCTTTGTCTTGATAATAAGTTATCAATGGTGCTGTTTCTTTATTGTAAGTTTCAAACCTTAAGTGAGCCACTTCTCTTGTATCGTCTTTTCTTTGTACCAGCTCCGAACCGTCATTATCACAGTGATTCTTTATTTTGGGAGGTTTTGATTGAAGATTATATATAGTTCCACACTGCGGACAAGAACGTCGATTTACTATCCTTTCTTCTAACAAATCAGTATTTATGTCAAAATATACGGCAGTAAATTTTGTATCTTTACCCCCATCTATAAATTCGTTTATCCTAAAAAGTTCATCCGCCTGTTCGGTACTTCTGGGGAAACCATCTAAAATATAACCATTAGCACAATCGGATTGTGATAATCTATTTTTTATTATCTTTGCAACCAATTCTACAGGAACTAAAAGCCCTCTTTCTATATATGATTTAGCTTCCTTGCCGGAATCCGTATTATTATTTATTTCAGCTCTTAAAAGAGAACCTGTATCTACATGCGGTAATTTCATGTATTTTGAAAGCATTTCAGTCTGTGTACCTTTACCACAAGCCGGCGGACCTAAGAAAATAAATTCTCTTTTCATTCTTATCTCTCCTGTATTAATTGTACATCTACTTTAACATAAATTCAATTAAATTTCAGCAATACTCATATTGAATTATTTGCCGCAAATAAAATATTGTAATTAAAAAGCTCCATAAATGGAGCTTTTTGCTATGTATCTATATTAGTTGCATAAACTGCATTAGCTTCAATAAAATCACGTCGGGGTTCTACTTTATCACCCATAAGCACATCAAACAACTGATCACAAAGCATTGCATCTTCTATGCTTACTTTTAATAATGTCCTTGTCGCTGGGTCCATGGTTGTTTCCCAAAGTTGTTGTGGCATCATTTCTCCTAAACCTTTGAAACGTTGAATTGTCAAACCTCTTTGACCCCTGTCATCTATTAGCTTTTGTAATTTATCAAAAGAAGTAATTTCATATTGTTCTGTATCCGTTTCTAATATCAGGCTCTGTTCCTCTTCAATCAAATAATCCCTTATTAGAGGATATGCTGATTTTAATCGTTTATATTCCGAACTTTTAACTATACTCTGGGTTATTATCACATGCTCTTCTTCATTTAAATTCAATTGAATTGCATAACGAGCATTTTCTGGATTGTATTTTAAAGAACAAATATAGTTACAAGCCTCTTTTATATTGTAATTTTCTGAATGGTCTTTAAGATAATGATTTAAATATTTAATAATCTCATCCATTCTTGATTGATTTTCAAAATCTTCAGGAGTTATGTTTGAACGAACAAGCCCCCTTAAAACAACTGCCGGATACAAGTTTAGTATCGGATTGTTATATGAATTATAAAAAGCTGACATGTTCTTAATTAATTCCAGTAACTCATCGCCAGTTTTTGTTTTTGATTTTGTCTTATCAGAAAGTGATAAGTTTTTTATACCTCTTTCCTTTAACATCTTGTCCAAAGCATGTTCATTAAATAAATACTCTGAAACCTTTCCTTGAGTTACTTTAAACAAAGGGGGCTGAGCTATGTATACATAACCGTTATCGATAAGTGGTTTTGCATATCTGAAGAAAAAGGTTAAAAGCAATGTCCTAATATGTGCTCCGTCTACATCTGCATCTGTCATAATTATAATTTTATGATAACGAAGCTTTTCAAGATCAACTTCTTCTTCATTTTTACTTATGTTTATTCCAAATGCTTGAACCATGGATTGGATTTCGTTATTTCCATATATCTTGTCAAGCCTTGCTTTTTCTACATTTAGAATTTTACCGCGTAACGGTAAAATAGCTTGAAACATTCTGTTTCTGCCTTGCTTTGCAGATCCGCCGGCTGAATCGCCCTCTACTATGAAAATTTCGCATTTCTCCGGTTCCCTATTGGAACAATCAGCTAATTTACCTGGAAGTGTTGAATTCTCAAGTACGGTTTTTCGCCTTGTTAATTCTCTGGCTTTCCTTGCAGCCTCGCGAGCGCGCTGTGCTTGAAGAGTCTTGTCCAATATTACTTTCGCTATTTTCGGATTGAATTCAAGCCACTCTTGAAGTTTATCCCGTACTGCATCTTGCACTGCACCCATTGCTTCTTGCGAACCTAATTTTTCTTTCGTTTGACCTTCAAATTCGGGGTTTGGAAGCTTTACACTTACTATTGCCGTTAAACCTTCTCGAACATCTTCACCGGAAAGATTTTGATCTGAATCCTTCAGTATATTATTCTTTCTTGCATAATCGTTTAAAACTCTGGTGATAGAATTTCTAAACCCAGTCAAATGAGTACCACCTGAATGTGTATTAATATTATTTGCAAAAGATAATACGCTTTCATTATATGCATCTGTATATTGCATTGCAACTTCTACCTGCATATTATCTACAACTTTATCAATATAAATAGGTTTTTCGTGAAGTACATTTTTATTTTTATTTAAAAATTCAACATAACTACCTATTCCGCCAACATAATGAAAAATCTCTTCTTTATTAGTATGACCGTCTACAAATATTATTTTTAAACCCTTATTCAAAAATGCCATCTCACGAAGACGATTAGCTATTACATCACGATCAATTTCAGTCGTTTCGGTAAAAATTTCAGGATCCGGCCAAAAAGTTGTTTTTGTCCCAGTTTTATCAGTCTGTTCACACTTTTCAACAGGAGCTACCGGTTCCCCTCTCATGTATTCCTGACGCCATACATAACCCTGTCGAGAAACCTCAACCACGTACTTTTCGGAAAGAGCATTTACTACTGATGCCCCTACCCCGTGAAGACCGCCTGATACTTTGTATCCGCCATCGCCAAATTTGCCGCCTGCATGAAGTACTGTATGCACAATCTCTAAGGCTGATTTGCCGGTTTCCGGTTTTATATCAACTGGTATTCCCCTCCCATTGTCTTCTACTGTTACACTATTGTCTATATTTACAGTAACCTTTATATCCGTACAATAGCCCGCAAGTGATTCATCTATTGAATTATCTACAATCTCATATATACAATGATGAAGCCCGCGCTGAGAAGTAGAACCTATGTACATGCCCGGACGCATACGTACAGCCTCTAAACCTTCTAAAACTCTTATATTGCTTGCATCATATTTGTCCGACGTTCTTGTTTCTATTGATTCTATTTGTTCGTTTACTTGAGCTTGCTCCACTTGTTTCAGTGCTTCCATTCCCTCATCATTTATTAAATCTTGTGTGCTTTCAGCCATGATTTCCCCCTAGTAGTCTCTTTATATAATCATAGCACAAACATCATCAAAAATCCAAATTCTTTACCGTATGTAAAGCTTTTATTTGCCTGCTAATCTCTGACCTATCATCTCATTTAGTATTGTTTTTGCCGTCGATAATTGAACATCATTTTGACGTTTGACATCTTCCATTGTGAAATTAACTTCCACATCAGGAGTTATACCCTTTTTATTAATATCAATTCCTTTGGGAGTTAAGTATTTTGCTACCGTTAAGTTCAAACCTGTTTCATTTGGTAAAGGAATAATCTTTTGTACCATACCCTTTCCATATGTTTGTGAACCTATAAGTTTTGCTTTCTTGTAATCTTTTAATGCTCCTGACAATATTTCACTCGCACTTGCACTTGCTCCATCTACCAATACTATCATGGGTTTATTTATACTAAAATCTACATCTTGTGCGTATATGTCATATTTGTATCCGTTTCTGCCTACTATACTAACAATATTACCCTCCGGAATAAATAAGTTCGCTATGAATATCGCATTCGGAAGTAGACCTCCGGTATTGCCACGTAAATCTAATATTAAACCGTCTGTTTTTTTGGTTTTCTCTAATGCTTCCATAAATTCATTTGGTGTTGTTGAACCTATGAAAGTCATTATTTGAATATAACCAATATTCTTTTCTACAGAACTTCTGACCGTTTTTATCTTAATCTCTTTACGTATAACTTTTTTTGTAAACTTGTCTTTTCCTCTCAGTATGGTTAATTCTACAAATGTATTCTCCGGTCCCCTTACCATATTTGCTACGTCAGATAATGGTAAACCATTCACTCCCTTACCATCTATTTCTGTTATTATATCGCCGTTCTGTATGTTCGCATATTGTGCAGGAGTACCTTCCATTACATTTATTATCTGAACTTTACCTGAATTGGTAGCTATGTTAACACCTATTCCGGTTATTTTGGAACTTATCGATGCATTTTGATCCGCATATTCCGACTTGCTCATATATCTGGAATATGGATCATCTAAACTCTCTATCATACTCTGAATCGCAACCTTTGCATCTTCATCTGTTTTTATTTTCCCATGGTAGTGCTCTTTCCATCGAGTCCAGTTCTGATTATTTAAAGTTGCATCATAATAATTTTCTCTTACGGTTTCCCATACATTGTCAAATAATCTTTGAGAAGAAACATGTTCCTTATTTAGTAGTTCTTCATTTTGCCCTTGGAATGCTCTATTATTTGCATTCAGAAACAAACCGTTCAAAGCAAACAATGTTATGACAATCAATGTAAATATAGTTACTTGTTTCTTCATAAGAATATTTAACAACAATGATTTTTTATAATCAATATACTTTTTATGTAGACTAACTATTTATTTTACAAATTCTCAAATCCGGGCGATGTTGCCGGAAGATTTTCGTAACCCTTATTTTGCATAACCGTTTTTTTAATATATTTGTTGGTATAATTCCCTTTTTCAAACAGCTTTTTCAAAGTATCTTCACGGACTACCAACGGGTGTAGTTTATCCTCACTTTCGGGAAACTCTTTCAATATTTCACACCAAACCGCTGCTTCCATTGTCCAAGCGTATGTTTCCTCTGCTAAAGAATTTAACTCATCCTGATGAAGTGCTTCGTGAGATAATAATGCAGCAATTGCTCCGGGAGGAGCGTCTTTATGTCGTGGATTTATAAATATATACAATCTTTTACCTTTTTTCCATCCCAATGCATCAAATGATTCATAACTCTTATTTATTGTGCCTAAATCTCTGAATTCTATTTTTACAGGACGCTCTGTTAAATTATTACCTAAAATTGCCTTCCTTGAAAATTCACCTGTTGTATTTTTCAACATATCTAATGCCACGTATATGACATCATCTTTGCTCACAGATTTATATATCGGTTTTATCTGCTCTATATATTCTTGAGTATATTTTTTCGGAAAATTCGCCGGAACCAAACTCTGTTCATCTGCCGCATGTGCAGAAGACATAAAAATTCCGGTTATAATTAGTAATAATAACTTCTTTATATTCATATATCCGCTAATCCCCTTCCTTTTATTTTATATTATACTTATATTTTCGGGAAAGGCAAATCGCATTATTTATTTTTTCTGCAACTTGATGCCAACTTCTTATACTGCGCTTTATACCTTGTAGAATCATCAATACTTACAGCCTCTGAAATGTAATCAAAAGCCGTCTTTACATCACCCTTTTTCTCATATATCTCACTCATCTTGGCATAATATTCCGGGTTGTTTAAGTCATACGTTATTGCTCGTTTTAAACATTCCACGGCTTCTTCTAAATCTTCTTCTTCTAACCTCACAAGAGCTAAATAGTAATAACCTTGGGAACAATTTATGTCAAGCGAAAGCGATTCTTGAGCATATTTCTTTGCCGTTGAATAATCACCCTTTATGTACGCTATTTTTGCACTCAAAATATAACCGTATATATACTTTGGATTTAAATCTATAAGACGCTGAGATAATTCAATGGCTTTATCAAATTCCTTTTCTTGTATATACAAATCTGCAAGGTCACTTATATAATTTATATTATCAGGGTTTTTATCAACAGCTTTTTTAGTTATCTGCTCGGCTTTTATAAACATATCTAAATGACTATAAGTCTTTGCTAGTGATATTAAATTAAAATCATCCTCAGGGTCTTGACTGTAATTTTCTTCAAGTATCTCTTTTGCTTTTATATAATCATTTTCTATGTTCAGCAATAAAGCCTTAAGCACTCGTGTTCTATAGTGTTGCGGGTTATTTGAAAGTATTACCTCGGTTTCTTTTTTACATTTATCGTATGCTTTTATTTCATAGTATAAGTAAGCCAGAGAATATCGGTAGTCTGAATTCTCGGGATCAAGATATATTGCTTTTGAATATGATTTTTGAGCTTCTTCCATCCATCCGTTGAAAAAATATGCATTTGCCAGATTATAACAATATACCGGATTATTTCCGTTAATATGTGAAGCTCGTGAAAAATATTTGATAGCCTCGGTAAATTCCATATCCTCTAGGGCGAATAAACCTTTATAATTAAGAACTTCAGGATTTTCCGTATTACGATCAAAACAGGAAAATATTTCCCTTGAAGCTTTTAAATTATTCTCGTCAAAATATATTTTACCCAATAATATTCTCATTTCTTCCGACTTATTGTCAGATTCCAAAATCTCTTTTGCTTCTTTTGTTTCACCATTTTTATAAAATGCGTTTGCTATTTCATAAAGCACTTCTTCGTTACAATATTTTTCTTTTTGACATTTAGCAAGTACTTTTGTATTTTTCAATCTGCCGAATAATCTTACGATATTTTTTAAATTAACAGAATTTGGGCTTAATGCATACAATCTTTCAGCATAATATAACGCATCTTCATACTCGCCGCTTTTTTCTTTTATTTCCCTTATTAGATTTAAACTTTCCAAATGGTCTGCTCTCTTATTCAACACCTGTTCTAAGTATCCTATAGCACGTTGGTTGTTATTGAGAAGATAATATAATTCTCCAAGCTGGTATAAAACTTCCTCATTATCATTATCTAAGTCTATAGCTTTATATAACATTTCAACTGCCGGTTTATACAGATTTTTTGCTCGTAAAGAAAACGCTTTCTTTATATAATCCAATACTTCTTTTTCTTCACTCAGCATTGTGCACCTCAGACTTTTTATCTTCTTTTTTGGTTTTATTTTCGGTCTTGTTAATTATTATGAGAACTTCATCTTCGCCTGCCATTTTTAAAGTATTTCGAGCTATTCCCTCCAAATTCTGTGTCGTCGAATACAGCTTTATCTCTTCCTTTAAATTTTTATTATGATTTTCAGCATCATTTAATGTTTTACGTAATGTTATTATTTTTGCTTTATATGCAACTAACTTTGAAATATTAAGTATTGCACTGAAACCTATTTGTATAAGACAAAATAGTAATATTATTGTCAAAAAAGAATAATAAAAACCTGTTCTTCTAAGTTCTTTTCGTGATTTTATTTCTGCTGCAGTATTTTTCACAGAATTCTTTTCTGCAGACGCATTATTATTTTTATTCTTTTTTATATTTTTTCCTTCCATTTAATTTAATTATAACCAAAATTTTTTCTGTATCAAATAATGTTACAATTTAAATCTGGTATTAAACTCTATTTTTTTTCTTATAATTGAATTATTGTTATCAAATGTCTGACTAGCTCCAAATTCTATATTAAGTCTGTCATCTTGTTTATCTGCGAACGGTTTAACAGCAAAAACAACCTCTGCTTTTTTACGTTCGTAAGTCAAATCAGCGGTTAAAACTTCCTTTATGGACAAAAATTTATTCAACCTGTATTCCGGAGCAACATAAATACTATCGTAATATTTGTTATAAGTGCTTCCGATTGTCCTTTTATATGCAGTCTTAACACCGAAATTTCCTTTATCATACCTTGTAAAAAAATTCGCGCTATGTTTAAGTTCTCCAAAATCTACCTCTTGCCCCATGTTTGTCCCGAAAGATATTTCACCTTGTTTTACCAGTGAAGTTTCATCCTTTGGTATAACCTGATATTCCTCTGAACCGTATTTTGAATATAACACAGGTGTTTTAGATTGGATAGTTGATTTATCTTTAATCAAAGAAGAAGATGAAATTTTTTGTGGCACCTTTAAATTAAGCACAAATTTGTCATCCTTGTCTTTTAAGTATACAGTTTCTGAATCTTCAATATATTCAGCGTATCCTTTAAGTTGTATATTTTCAGGTTCAATATAATCTTCAGCTTCTGAGGTGTCCGTCAAAAATATTCTCTGCAACTTAACTTCAGGCATTGTATCTTTTGCTGCCTGACAAGGAATACCCATTATAAAAATGAAAATACCAACTAATAAAACCTTCTTCATAATTACATATTACACTTTGTCCACAAAGTTGTAAAGTTGTTCAAGGTACAAAATAAAGTAAACATGTATAATTAAATATATCCATGTTAAAATGAAACGAGAGGCAAAAATGAAAATAGCACTTATAAATCACGGATGCGCAAAAAATCTTGTAGACAGCGAGCTTATGCTTGGTCTTTTGGCTGAAAAAGGGCACCAAGTAACGCTCGATGAGGGTGAAGCACAAATTGTAATAGTAAACACATGCTCATTTATTCACGATGCAGAAAAAGAATCCGTTCAATCAATTCTAGAAATGGTAAACCGAGGCAAAAAAGTCATAGTTACCGGTTGTCTTGCACAAAAGCATAATGATGATCTTAAAGAAGCAATCCCTGAAATTGCAGCAATGATTGGTACTTCCAATATTAAAGAAATTGTTAATGTTGTAAATAAAGTTGCTGACGAAAAAAATGAAGAATACATTTCTTGCGTTTCAGAAAAACCTGAGTATATATATCCAGAAAACATTGAACGCCAACAAATCACCATGGGAGCAAGTTCCTACGTAAAAATCGCTGACGGTTGTAATTATCATTGCGGTTATTGCATTATTCCCAATCTTCGCGGGATATACCATTCAAGACCTATGGAAAATATTATTGAAGAGGTAAAAACACTTGCAAATAAAGGTGTAACCGAAGTAGTACTGATTGCTCAGGATACTACAAGCTATGGTATAGATCTTTATAAAAAACAAATGCTTCCTAAACTGCTTGAAGAACTGAACAAAATAGAAAACCTTTCATGGATACGTGTTATGTATGCATATCCTTCACAAATGACAGATGAACTTATTGAAGCAATGGCAAAGTATGATAAGGTAGTAAAATATATAGATTTACCATTGCAACATTCAGACAAAACTATCTTAGAAAATATGCGTCGTCCGGTATTTGACTATGAAAACCTAATAAAAAAGATTCGTACGAAGATTCCTGATATAGCAATAAGAACAGCCTTCATAGTAGGATATCCAGGAGAAACTGATGAACAATTTGAGCATTTATATAACTTTGTTAAAAAAATGCGGTTTGACAAAATGGGCGTTTTTGAATATTCACGGGAAAAGAATACTGCATCATATTCTATGAAAGACCAAGTTCCTGCGAAAATAAAACATGAACGTTATAAAAAATTAATGACATTGCAACAAGGAATATCTTATGAAATAAATCAAAAATACATTGGTGAAATAATACCCTGCATAGTAGAAAGTTACACTGATGAAGGAATATACGTATTACGTACAGCACATGATGCTCCTGAGATAGATGGCCTTGTATACGTAAAATCAGAAAAGTCAGCTATTCCCGGAGATATAGAACAAGTACTTATAGAAAAAGCTGATGAATATGATTTATTCGGGAAATTTGTAGTATAATAAACACAGTGATTTATAAATTTAGGAATTAGTTATGGAATACGTTGAGAATAAACAGGTAGAAGAAGAACAAACACGCGGCATATTTCAAGATATGGCAAAGTATGCTCCCTCCAAAATAGTGGGAACATTGGGGAATGCATTAATAGTTCCGGTTTATACAAGTTTGTTACCACCTGATCAATATGGACTTTATACAATTTCAATAGCACTTTTGTCATTTCTTTGCATCATTTTTTCTGACTGGGTAGGTCTTTCAGGACTAAGATTTTTCAGGCATCACCAGATAATGCAAGATATGCCTAAATATCTAACTACACTGGTATTCATCTTAACATTTAATATTTTACTGATGATTCTGCTAACGTACGTTTTCAGGAATAATTTTTACTCTTTTTTCCACATTCCGGCAAAATATTTTCTTGCAATACTAATGCTGATAATTCCGGTTGCAATAAGAGCATTACTTTTTCAGCTAATAAGAGCGCAGTTAAAGTCAATGTCATTCACATTTTCAACAATATTAAATCAATTTCTGACAATAGGATTATCGGTATTTTTTGTCAAATATTTCAATCTAGGGGCAATGGGTATGCTTTTGGGTATGGGAGTATCAATTTCACTAATTGATTTACTATTAATATACCAAAGCAATATAATGAAGTGGTTTAAAGTTCAAAAAGTTGAATGGTCATTTCTCATTCCGATATGGAAATATGGAATACCTATTGCTGCGACTTCATTGAGTGCTTGGATAATAAACCAAAGTAATAAATTTATAATGAACAGTATAAAGGGTTTTTCGGAAGCAGGAATTGTTGGTGTAGGTTATGGTTTAACGCTTCCTCTATTGTTGACAATTTTTGCAATTATAACTGTCGCAGCAATTCCGCGTATAATAAACATGTATGAAGAACGGATAGATGTAAGACCGATAATTTCACGTTTTGCCGGCTATTATCTTTTAATTTCATTACCGATAGTAACTGTAATGTCATTATATTGCGTTGATTATGTTAATATTTTTGCAAATGAAAAATTTTATAATGCATACAAACTTATCCCCTATTTTGCCTTCGGAACATTTTTCTTAGCAATAACAGATTATACAACATTGCAATACCACCTCGCCAATAAGACTTATATTGATTTCATAATAAAGTTAGTATCCGGAGTAATTGGAGTTATACTGAATATAATTTTAATTCCCCAATATGGCGTAACAGGAGTAGGAATAGCGACATTGACAGCAAACGTTATATACTTTGTATTAACAATAGTAATTGTTCTTCCCGGTTTAAGATTAAGATTTCCATACAAAACTTTTGTCAAAATGCTTATTGCAGGTATCCCATTTACTTTAGTATACATTATGTTTTCAAAATTAAATTGTGGTTATCCGGTATTTAAAATGCTATCGCTGATCTTTGTATTTTACGGAAGTTATTGGATTTTAGATAAAGTACTAAAAAAATAAATAATTAAGAAGTGTTAACATTTCTTAAAAAATACGCAATATTTTTCAAATTTAACCGTTAACATGTATATAAAGTATGAATATGGCATGATGCGTTTTTAACTTAAAAAAACGTAATAAACTGATATACAGAGCCATGTTCTTGGTACAATGAAGTGTATAACGCGATTTATCGAAGAAATTGAAAGGACAACAAATATGAAATTTGACACGAAAAGGCAAAGAAGAGTAATTGCGTCCTTGTTGACAACCTTTTTCTTAATGCAACAATCGATGGTTGTTCCGGCGACCGCAGCCGGAACAGATATTACTGGAGTAACGGGTAATAACGGAGTATATAACATAGATCCTACCGCTATGATACAATCGGGTTCAGGTAATATAGGATTCAGACAATATGAGAACTTCAACTTAAGTGCCGGTGATATAGCGAACTTAATTTTCCAATACGGAGCCGGCGGCAGAAATCCAAAAGACATCGAAACATTTGTAAACCTTGTCCAGAATAAAATTAATATAAACGGTATAGTCAACTCTATGCGAAACGGGAATTTTTACAACGGTAAAGCTGTTTTCGTGTCACCAAACGGTATGGTTGTTGGAGCAAGCGGTGTTTTAAACGTTGGATCATTATCGATTTTAACTCCAACCCAAAGTGATTTTGACAGAGTTACAAAAGACACTGTCAAATATTCTGATTACCAAGCGCTTTATAACAGCAAAGGGAATGGTACCGTACAAATAGACGGTAAAGTTTTCACTCAAGGCGGGGTATACGCAACTCCTGATGGTACGACCAAGGGCGGAGTTGAAATAAACGCAGCATCAGTAGCAGTAGGAGACAATGCTGCAATAATGAGCGGCATTAAAGATATGTCATTAATGACGAGCCAAGAACAAGCAACCAATTTATTTAACCAATTGGTAAATACTAACAATATAACGACCGGATCTTCTCTTGCAAATGTAGATGGCCGTATAGTTATAAAAGCTTACGGTGACGAAGGTTCCGGAGTATCAATAACCGGAAATGTAAAAAACTTTGGATCCGATGAAGTTACGATAGAAAATACCGGAGCCAACGGTATAAGAATAGCTAACGCTGGTAAAGTATCCGGAAACGGAGTAGTAAACATAACGAACACCGGAGCAGGCGGAACAGTAGTTGAAGGAACTGTCGCCGGCAGAGGGGTAAATATAACAAACAAAGATTCAAACATTTTGGTAGGTCACAACAACGTTAATGATAATGTAACGTCTTATGGTGATATAAACATAAATCTTGAGAACGGAAATCTTTTGAACAACAGTGTCAACAAAACACATCTTGTAACAAATGACGGAGGCAATTTAACAATAAATGTTAAAAACGGTTCAATAGGTGATGGACAAGTAGGACAGGCTTGCACAGGCGGAGAATGTGTCGGAGTAGGTCCTGATGCAAGGGATCTGACAAAATCAGTCAACACAAGAGTATCCGGGAAAATTGATGCTCAAGCGACATCAGACATAAATTTGGCAAGTTTAGATACTGATATGCGAGTAGGTCAAATCAAATCTACTGACGGACGAGTCATATTACTTGCAGATTCAAGCATCAAGGGTTCAGCACCATACTCTATTGTAAATGCCAACACAGACAAAACCCAGCCTAACGTTTCGGGAAAAGGTGTTTCACTTATAGCAAGTGGCGGAATTGGAGAGGATGGTAATCGTTTAATAATAGAACAAACAGATGCTGATAATTATGGTGTAGACATGTTAGCCAAGTTCGGTGATATTAACGTTAAAGCTCTTGGAAACAAAACCAATGTTTGCACAATAATATCCAGACAAGGCAACGTAGACATTCACTTTACAGGTAATGTTAATATAAATGAAATTACAGCAGCAAAAAAAATAAAATTAGTTACAGAGGGCAAATCTTTAGTAATCGAAAACCTTGGTACAGTGCCAAATACGCCGGAAGATTACTATGGTCCCAACTCAAACATAGCACCACAAAATGTTGAAATCAAAGCACTTGATATCAATCCTGAAACAAGAATAGATCCTGATAGAGCACAAAGTGTTGTAACAGTAATAAATGGCAGGGTTCAGGGCGATAGTGATCCTAACACAGAAGAAATAACAATAGTAGCTGATGATATATATATTGATGGTAAGCACTTTATTAGAGATGACGAAAATAAAGTCACTATTAATGATACAGAATACGTCAAATTCACGGTAGTTGATGATGATAGCACTAATCCAATAAATGGAACTGACGACAATGAAGTAACAATTGGAGCAAGACCTGTAAGACCGGAAGATGTTCTTGAAATTGAACATGATGAAGATGAAAGAAACTACTATTATGAAGATGAAATCCCGCTAGATACTGATAGCGATTCGGACAGCGATTCTGATAGTGATTCGGATAGCGACTCAGACAGCGATTCGGACAGCGATTCTGATAGTGATTCGGATAGCGACTCAGACAGCGATTCGGACAGCGATTCTGATAGTGA
>CALUQI010000006.1 GCA_944322875.1 Candidatus Gastranaerophilales bacterium | reverse complement strand
GGTGTTTCATCATTGTATGTAAGTTCAAGCTGTCCAATTCCATCTTCATCATTTAAAAAATATAATTCACAATCCTCTAATCGTTTTTTTTTATCCAATTTCATATTCAAAAGCTCAGTATAGAACTTAAGACTGGCATTAATATCTTTGACCCGAATCATTGTGTGTAAAAGTTTCATAACCTTACCTCCTTATAATAATATCTGCGTACCTAAAATTAGTCGATGACTGTCTTCAAAATTTTGATTATCACAATAAACATAATTTAACAATATTCGCATACCCTGACCAATTATAAAATAGTTTATTCCGGCAGAATATTCCCGACGTAAATCTCCAGACATATCTCGATTTGGATCAAACTGATCATATCTTGCTACTAGTTGAATCTTTGGAGTAAGTTTATAACCTACAGTAGCATAAAATCCTTCCGCTTTGTCCGTACTCAAAACCCTTGCATTATAACCATCTGCGTAAGAATATTCAGCATCAATCATAAAATTTTTATAATTATATCCCACATATGCACCGCTAACTGTATAGTTTTCATTTCTTTTTCCGGCATTTAATCCACCGCCGACTACAAGTTTCCCGTATTTTCCATCTGTCATTCCCAATGGTTTAAAGTTTATCCAGCCGGTGAACTCTGCTCCAGGAAAAAATTCTTTGAAAAATCTATCTGAACTGTTTGCTGCTAAACTGTAATCTAATAGTGAATAATTCCCTATCACTCTTATCCCAAATGCACGAGTATTTGCAAATGTCCTTGCAATTTGTGATCGTAAAACAAACGGAACATATGTTGTACTCATTCCGCCTTCAACTCCCACCTGATTTCTGGAATTACCGAACATTATTTGATGATGAGGAATTGCATGATTAACAATATATGCATCACTTATAAGATTTTGGAAAAAAGACACCTCGTTTGTTGGAGTTAATTTAAGCTGTAGTTTGAAATCCGTTTTATATTCAGGATTAAATTGCCCCATCATACCTATATCTATTGAGGTTATATCGTATTCGGTTGAATAATCAGTATCAAAATTTAATGACATATTGCCGCGATATTTCCCATAAAATTGAATTCTGTCTACAGGACCTTTTTCTAAATCCCATGTTAAAATATCTTTTAAAAGATAATTACTATAGTCTGTACGAGTAACTTGAGCTTTTAAAGCTTTATTAATTTTATGCCCTAATGTGCCCTCTTCCCTGTATATCGGATCTCCCAAATGTTCAAACATGAAAAAATTTTCTTCACTTGTATCTATCAAAAGATCCTTATCATCAATAACTCCGTCATTGTTTAAATCCCGTAACGGCAGTTCAACATTTTCTGGCAATAATATGTCCTGTTCTATGACGTTTTTTTGGATAGATAAATCTTCAACTGCAAATGCAATCTGCGAGGTAAATAGTATAAATAAAATTAAAAAAATTTTAAAAAAAATGTTCATAAATATTAATATATAATAAACATGTTGTATTTAAAAATGTTTTTATAGTATAAATGTTATTATGACATATGTAACAAAAAATAATAAATATACAAAAACCCAAGCCCCTATTGTAGAAGCCCTAAAAAAAGCTTATGAGAATCCGACCTATCAATTCCATATTCCAGGACATACAAAAGGTACAGGAACATTAAAAGAATTCAAAGAACTTGTTGGAAGAAAAGCACTTGCTATAGATACAACAGATGAATTTGATAATTTAGGGACTCTGCATCCTGCAACCGGTCCGATAAAAGAAGCTCAAGAACTTGCAGCAAAAGCTTTTGGTGCTAAAAAAACATTTTTCTTGCTTAATGGTTCAACAGCAGGAAACTTGGCTCTTGCTATGGGATTAACTAAAAAAGGTCAAAAAGTAATAGTAAACCGAAATTGCCACCGTTCAATTTTAACCGGTATGATAATTTCCGGTGCAGAACCGGTTTGGCTTGTTCCTGAAAGATTCGAAGACTGGGGCATATGGGGAAATGTAATTCCTGAAAGAGTAGAAGAATTATTGGAAACTCATAAAGATAATATTTCTATGGTTTGGATTACCAACCCTACTTATGAAGGTGTCGTATCTGATATTAAATCGATTTCCGCAATATGCAAAAGGTACAATGTTCCGCTAATCGTAGATGAAGCACATGCTTGTTTGTGGAATTTTAACAGTCATCTTCCGGAAACAGCTTTAAAACTCGGTGCTGATGCGGTTGTTCACTCTCTGCATAAAACAGGCGGAAGCATGAGCCAAAGTTCTATGTTACATATTGCTGAGAATTCTATAATAGATGCAGATGCGGTTGAAAAAGCTTTAAAACTTTTACACACGACGAGTCCATCTTTAATGCTTCTTGCCAGTCTTGATGCGGCAAGAGCTAATCTTGAAAGTCAAAGAGGAAAGACTCTTCTTAAACGTGCTATTTCTAACGCTAAATACCTTAGAAGTGAAATTGACAAACTTGAACATATTCATCAGTTAAAACCTGATTTTGGATACAAAACAGATGTAACCAAAATTTTTATAAAAGCTGACGGTTTATCCGGTAAAAGACTTGAATCTATTTTGGAAATAGATTTCAATATAGAAGTAGAAAGTGCATCAGATGCCGGTTTGTTACTTTTGTCGAATATTGGAAATAAACGTTCGGATATACAGTACTTAGTAGAATGTCTTAAGAAAATAGATCAAACAAATTATTCTGATATATGTTATTTGGAAAATAAAAAACATATGCCTATGCTCACTCCTATTATAAAAATGAGTCTGAGAGAAGCTTTTTATTCCGCCAAAGAAACTGTGCCTAAATCACAAGCTGTAGGAAGAATTTGTGCGGAAGTTATAGCTGAATGTCCCCCGGGAATCGCTGTTTTATTACCAGGGGAGTTAATAACAGAAAATCATATGCCTTATTTAACTGATTATGAGTTTATCGAAGTAATCAAATAAATTATGAAATACTTATTAAGGTGTTTTCTATTTCTGTCATAAGACTAATGTCATCTGTTTTTTGTGCAAATTTTTGTGCTTTTTCTAGCAAGCCTTTAGCTTTATCCTCATAATTATGATCAAGCATAATTCCAGCAGCATTGAAATAATTTTGAGCTACTTTTTGTGGAGAATCAGCCTCTATATAATTTTTAACAGCTTTTGAATAAGCCTTAAGTGCTTCAGGTGAATCCCCAAATTTATCATATGCATCTCCAATACTTGATGAAACATAACCCTTGATTTTTAGGTTGTCTGTCTCTTCTGCAATCGTATCTGCAACTTCGTAATAATCAAACGCTTTTTTTTCATACATGTCTGAATATATGTTAGCTATTTTAATTAATGATTTAGATTGAACTGAAAGGTTTTCTGCTTCACCGGCATATGATACTGTACTAAAATAATGATCTATTGCAGGTTCAGTTTGATTTGCATCATTATATATTTCTGCCATAGAATAGTGTGCTCGAGTTTTCACGTTGCAGTCAGTTGTTCGTTTTATGGATTGGTTATAACTTTTTAATGCTTGAGCTAAGTAATCATGTTCATCATAAATCTTTCCGACTTCTAAAAATATCTTTGATTGAGTTTCTTTATCACTAACTTCATTTGCCCGATTTAATGCCGTTTGAAATGCTAATATGGCTTCTTTTGGTTTGTTTGCATATGTCATTTTTTTAGCTTTTATAAAAAGTTTTTTCAACTCCTCATCTTGCGGAATCAACGGAGTTGTTTGAACTTTTTCTTGAATTTCTTCCGTTTGTTCTGAACGATTTAATGTTTCTTCGGGAAATTTTACCAAAAATGCCGAATTTATATCTTCTTCATCATATTTGAAATCTATTTGTTGTAAAAATAAAGCATCTACCCAATTTTCTACTACTTTTGAATCTTTATTTAAAGTTTCAGAAATATAATTATCCAAAATTGAAGCTGCATTCTTAAGATTTGACTTAATTATCTTGCTGTTAGGAGTTTCTTTTGTTACTTGTTTTTCAATTAAAGCAAGATAGCCGCCCACTTCCTCTTTCAACTCGGCTGGGGTTCCTATTGCTATTGCTGTGTTTTTAAAATCCTTTAAAATTTGTGCAATATTTATTTTAGGATTTCTTTGTGCCAAAGCAGTTGCAACTTCATTGGGGTATGTTACTGTTTGTTGGTCTTTAATATTGCTGTTATATATTGATGAATATGTTGATGTGTCAACATATTGTAAACCTTTACTTTTACTGTTTTGATCGGGTTGTTCTTCGCGTTGAGCATTAGAAGCAGAGCGTTCTTCATCTTCTCTTTTTTTGATTTGATTACGCCTGTCTTGAACAAAATATGGACGTTGATATATGCTGTTTAAATTCAACCCCATTTATATACCTTTCTACATACAGATGATACATTAATTTGCGTTTTTTTAACTCATTCTTTCGTATGACTTATATTTAAGGTTTTTTCCAGTATTGTCAAGAATTTTTATGCTAAAATAAATCCCGTGAAAGAAGTTTTTTTAGAACGTAGAATATCTTTTAATCATTATCAAAACGGTTATGAAAATATTCTTATAATTGCACCCGGTTGGTTTATGACCAAAGATAGTAAAATTTTTCTTGATTTGGCAAATTCATTTGGAGAATTTTTTGACATAGGAGTTATTGATTTCAGAGGCCACGGCAGAAGTAAAGGGTTTTTTACATTTTCCGCAAAAGAATACCTGGATTTAAAAAAACTTATTGATTTTGTGAAACCCCAGTATAAAAAAATTTATCTGTTGGGTTTTTCTCTCGGAGCCGCAACAAGCTTAATCCATACAGCTTTAGAACATAATATTGATAAACTTATATTAGTTTCAACTCCTTGTTGTTTTTCCAAAATTGAAAACCAAATATGGCAAAAAAATGCTTGGCTTCCTACTGTTAAAAAATTTGAGTTGAAAAGATGGTGCTCTATTAGACCTTCTTTATTACCCTATAAAAAGATAAAACCTATTGACGTAATTTCTCTAATTAACATTCCAATTTTATTCATAACCGGCGAAAAAGATCCTATTGTATTTTCTTGGCATACAAAAAAATTATTTGATAATGATCAATGCAAAAAAAGTTTAAATTTTTTCCAAAATGGAAAACATGCCGAAGATTTATTTTCTGATTATAAAACGGAGTTTATACAATTATGTAAAAACTGGTTAATTACCCAATAACTGCCATTTCACAGTTTTTACAATCGAAAACAAGTTGATATTTTTTACCTTTTTCATCAATTAAAAAAAGTTTATCCGAAGATTTACATTTTTTGAAAGCATATTTAAGGCAATGTTTAGTTCTCATAAGCTCTACATTTTTTGGCCGCATTTTTTCATATGACATTTCTTTTATTGAACATCCGCATTTCTCATAAAAATTTCGTGCCTGCCGGTTATGAATATTAAATTTATAATCCAGATTATTTTCGGGGAATTTTTTATACAAAATTGGGCTTTGAATGTCGCGTTCGTAATTGCTTAAGCGTTCTTCCATAAGTTTATCCAAAATTTCTCTTCTTATATTGTTAATTTCGGATATACGCATAAATGGTAAACAACCATTTATTTCAACTTTAGTTACATAAAAGTCACTTTCTCCTGTTTTTTTTAATTGTGTGATAAAAACTTCTTTCATTTTGTCGGGATTTTGTGGAATTTCTTTTGAATCAATTTCCATAGCTGTTTCATTTCCATCTTCATCTTTTACGTGCAAAATTTTTTCATTATATAAAAAACTTACACCTAATTTTCTGCATGTTTTAGAATTTGAAAGTTTTTTTTCAAAATCTGCGTCATAATTTCTGTATATAATCATGTCTTTATCAAATTTATCCATTTTGTTAGGATAAATTTTATTGCCTAAAACTTTATTAACCAGACATCCTCTGAGTTCACCTTCTATAAAGTAACAAAGACCATCTTGAGAATTTACTTTTGAATTAAGCTCAAAATAATCCTTACCCACTGCCGTAACCTTACCCAATTTTTCACCAAGAGATTTTGGCGTAGCAAAATTAAAACAATCCTTCCTTTGTTCCAAAAAATAATCTGTAAATCCTCGATTGAATGATTTATTTACATCCGGTTCAAAATCAAAAAAGATTTTTCCTGATGAAGTTTTCTGTGCATATTTATCGATTTCTTTTCTATAAAAAGCAACAATATTTTTAACATAATTCTCATCTTTTAATCTCCCTTCTATTTTGAAAGATTTAACCCCAAAATCAATCATTGTTTTAAGGTGTTTAGATGCATTAAAGTCTTTTAAAGAAAGTAAATACAAATTTTTAGCAATGATTTTACCATCATTATCAATAAGTGTATATTTTTTTCGACAACTTTGTGCACATTCCCCTCTGTTAGCAGACCGTCCTCCAATAGAACAGCTCATATAACACTGACCACTGTAGGAAACACATAAAGCTCCATGAACAAAAACTTCGATTTCTAAATCTGTTTGACTACAAATTTCTTTTATTTGATTCAACGACATTTCCCTTGCAAGAATTACTCTTGGTAATCCGATTTGTTGAAAAAATTTTATTTTTTGAAGATTTCTGTTGTCACACTGTGTACTTGCATGAATAGGTATCGGCGGAATTTCCTTTTTAACAGACAATTCTAAAATTGCCATGTCTTGAACAATTATTGCATCAATTCCTATTTCATATAAAGTCTCAATTAATTTTTTTACAGAATCAATTTCGGCATCTTCAATAATTGTATTAACAGCAACATAAACTTTAACATTGAATTTGTGAGCATAAATAACAATTTCTCTAAGATCTTCAATCGAATTAGCCGCATTCTTTCTGGCACTAAAATCTGGTGCACCTATGTACAGTGCATCACATCCATAATTTATGGCAGCAATTGCCGTTTGTTTATTTTTTGCCGGAGCTAAAAGTTCTATTGATCTCATAAAACAATTTTAGCTCAATACACATAACTTGACAACAATATTTATTCATGATATAAAGAGTGTGGGGTAAATGTATATTTATAAGTCTTGTCACTAGACGAGACTTTCTTTTTCGGGGTATGAAAAAAGTTTTTTCTATGCTATGATTGTTTTATGAAAAGGAAACCAATAGTAGCAATAGTCGGTCGTCCAAATGTTGGGAAATCAACATTTGTAAATCGTCTTTCCGGATCAAGGAATTCTATTGTAGACGATTTACCGGGAGTTACTCGAGACAGAATTTACTTTGATGTGGAATGGCAAAATAAGGTTTTTACTTGTATTGATACCGGAGGCATAATTCCCGGAGACGAAGATCGGATAATGTTGTCAATCTTTGATCAAGCAAGAATTGCATGTGATGAAGCCGATAAAATTGTTTTCCTTGTTGACGGAAAAGATGGAATAAATCCTATTGATTATGATATTGCAAATATTCTTAGACAAACAGACAAACCTGTTTTTCTTGCGGTAAATAAGCTTGATAATCCGGAATCTTTGTACATGACAAGTGATTTTTATGCTCTTGCTCTCGGAGATCCGATAGGAATTTCCGCATTACACGGTTCAGGCGGTGTGGGAGACTTGCTTGACATTATCACAGAAGATTTTGAAGTAAATGACACTTTACAAGAAGATTCTTCCATAAGAATTGCGATTGTCGGAAGACCAAATGCCGGAAAATCTTCTATTGTTAATGCGCTTTTAAATGAAGACAGGGTAATTGTTTCCGATATCTCGGGAACTACACGTGACAGTATTGATTCCAAAATTAAATACAAAGATAAAGATTTTATAATAGTTGATACCGCGGGAATTCGTAAAAAATCAAAAGTTGATTGGGGTGTTGAAAAATTTGCAGTAGACAGAGCTATCCGATCAATTCGAGACTGTGATGTTGCGGTTCTTGTTATTGATGCTGTCGAAGGAATTTCTGATCAAGATAAAAAGATATCCTCTATCATAATAGAGGCCGGAAAAGGACTTATTGTTGCTATTAACAAGTGGGATTTGATAGAGGATAAAAAATCAAATACGATTAATCAATTTGATAAAAAATTATCTAATGATATACCTTTTTTAAGTTTTGCTCCTAAAATATATATAAGTGCTGTAACAAAACAACGCCTAAATCAAATTTTTGAAAAATCCAATGAAGTTTATGCACAAAGTACAAAACGTGTTTCAACAGGACTTTTAAACAAAATTATAAATGAAGCGTATGTTTTAAACCCTCCGCAAAGTGTTAAAAACAAGCGATTGAAGATTTTATACTCAACTCAAATAAATGTTCAGCCTCCAACTTTTGTCTTGTTTGCGAATAATGCTACACTCTTAAAAGATCATTATAAAAGATATCTTGAAAACAAATTAAGAGAAGCTTTTGGATTCTTTGGAACCCCGATTAGAATTTCCGTCAGAGAACGTAAAGATAAAAAATCTTAGGGTTTTTTAGATTTGAACAAAATTAAAACACTGTTCCAAACATTTTTTAAACCATCAAGTGCTTTTTTTGGCAAAGCTTTTATTGCCGAAAAATTTATTTTTTTAAATAAATTTTTTACAGATTTAAGTTTTGACGCTCCAAAAACAAGACCCGTCACAAAAAAAGTTCCAAATAAAACTTTTTTCCACCACGGGTTATTAACCTCATTATTGAATTTAAACTCATCTTTTTGAGGTTGTTCCTTAATTTGCGGAAGCTTATCGGGAATTGTTTCAAGTGCGGGATTTCCGTAATATCTGGGTTGCCGCCCGGTTATGTATGCCGGTGCGTCAAATCCTATAACCCCTGCTGATGCCAAAGCATCTAAATCATTAATCCAAGTCATTCCTACTCCTTTACTATTATATAAAGTCAAATTAATTTTCAAAATTGCTATTTTCTGGAATTTTGTAACTTTTTTGTGATATAATCATTCCCGAAGAGGAAAAGATAAAATGGATAAATATTATTTAACAACAGCTATAGATTATGTAAACGGAGCCCCACACATTGGACACGCCTATGAAAAAATTTTAACTGATATTATAGCAAGACACTATTCCCAAAGGACTAATGTTTTCTTTTTGACCGGAACTGATGAACACGGAATTAAAATCCAAAAAACAGCAAAAGATCTTGGGATTACACCAAAAGAATTATGTGACTTGAACGCTGCTAAGTTTCAAAATGCTTGGAAAGCCTTGGGAATTGATTATACAAAATTTATTAGAACAACTGATGATTATCATGAAAAAACTGTTCAAAAAATATTTAAAAAATTAGTAGAAAAAGGAGACATATACAAACATTCTTATGAAGGTCTATATTGCTCCGGCTGTGAATGCTTTTTAAATGAAAAAGACTTAACCGAAGATGGTCTTTGTCCTGATCACTTAAAAAAACCTGAACTTGTTAAAGAAGAAAACTACTTTTTTAAACTGTCAAAATACAAAGATGCCATTATAAAACATGTAAAAGAAAATCCTGATTTTATAATTCCTTCTTTCAGAGCAAATGAGGTCTTAAATCAACTTGAAGATATACAAGACATTTCTGTGTCGCGGGCAAAAACAAATGTACAATGGGGCATTGATGTTTTAGATGATCCCAATCAAGTTATATACGTTTGGATTGATGCACTTTCAAATTACATTACCGCAATTGGTTATGATACAGAAAATCCATCTGACTTGTACAAAAAATTGTGGCCTGTTGATGTTCATGTCATCGGAAAAGATATATTGAAATTTCATAGTATTTATTGGCCGGCATTTTTACTTGCGCTTGACTTACCACTTCCAAAACACATTTTTGCACATGGCTGGATTACTATAGATGAATCTAAAATGTCTAAATCTCTTGGGAATGTTATTTCACCAACCGCCGTGTTGGAAAATTTTGAACTTGAATATCCGGATGCTTTTAGGTATTACATGGCAACGTCTGCTCCTTGTGGACGTGATGGCAACTATTCGGATGAAGATTTTAAAGAAAAAGTTAATGCTCACCTTGCAAACAGTATGGGAAATTTGTTAAACAGAACTCTTTCTATGCTTGTTAAATATTTTGATGGAGAAATTAAACCTGAATTTAAGGTATCTTCTGATTTGTTTAAAAATGCTCTTGGAATCGTAAAAGTTGTTGAAAATCATTTTAATCATTTTGAAATATCAGAAGCCGCACAAGAAATTATCGGTCTTGTTGATATAACAAATAAATATGTAACAGATAATGCTCCCTGGACGCTTGCTAAAGAAGAAAAGTGGAATGAATGCGGCATTGTCTTAACAACTGTTTTGGAAATTATGTGCATCGTAACTGCTCTAATTTATCCGTATTGTCCGAATATTGCACGCGAAATGGCAAAACAGTTATCCTTTGACTTGAATATAAAACTTGATGATTTAACATGCAACAATATAAAAGTTGGTAAACTTATTGAAAAAGAAAACATCAAACCGGTGTTCCTGCGTATAGATAGCGAACTGGCTGATAAGTCAAAGAAAAAATAATTCTGTTATTTTTAACTTCTTTTTTAATAAATATAATAAATTTTCTAAAACAATTTTTTATGTTAGTATGTATATATGCTGAAAGAGTGGAGGATTAAGGACGATGTTGGTGCCGGAAAGTCTTTGTTAGAAAGACTATTATTCTCTCGTGGAATAAAAACTCAACAAGAAATAAACGAATTTCTTAATCCTCTTGAATATCCGATTAGTTCACCTTTCGTTTTTACAGATATGAAAAAGGCCGTTAAAAGACTTGCTCAAGCCATAGATTTGCAAGAAAAAATTGTTATATACGGCGATTTTGATGCTGACGGCGTAACTTCAACATCGCTTCTTTATAAAACTTTTAAATTTTTGGGTGCTGATGTTAATTTTTTTATTCCTGACAGAGATAAAGAAGGTCACGGTTTTGATACAAAAGCTCTTGTAAAGCTCATGACAACTGTAAAACCAAAAGTTATTATTTCTGTTGATTGTGGTATTAGTGATGTTGATGCGGTTAATTTTATAAATAGTTTTAAAATAGATGTTATTATCACCGATCACCACGAAGCCCCTGAATTACTACCAAAAGCTTACGCTATAATAAATCCGAAAGCTCCAAATGCTTTGGATGAAAAACTTTCTACCAAAGAAATAGAAAGTTTAACATCCCTTGCCGGTGTCGGGGTTGCTTTTAAAATAGCTCAAGGAATTCTGCAACATTATAATAAGTCTGAATTGATTTATGACATTTTACCTTTTGTTGCAGTGGGAACAATTTCAGATATTGTTCCTCTTATAGGAGAAAATAGACATCTGGTATCAAAAGGTCTAGAACTGATTGCTCAAGGTAAACATTACGGATTAAAAAGACTGCTTGAATGCGCCGGTTACAATTTGAGTAACGGAATTACTTCAGAAAATATTGCTTTTGGTATCTCTCCAAGAATAAATGCTTCCGGAAGACTTGATACGGTTGAAGATGCCATGAAAGTTCTTATTTCTGAAAATAAACAAGAAATTGAGATGGCTGTTATTTCTCTAAATAACTTTAACAAAATCCGACAAGAACTTTGCCAAAATATTTTTTTAGAAGCCGAAGAAATGTTAAAAAATGAAGGAAAGAAAAATCCTGCAATAATTCTTTTTAAACCGGATTGGCATATCGGAATTATTGGTATTGTTGCCTCTAAAATTGTAGAAAAATATTATAAACCAACTTTTTTAATGACTTTTTCTGAAGAAACACAACTATTTCGATGCTCTGCAAGAGGAATTGACGGTCTTTCTCTTTATGATATTATCAATTCTATTTCAGATATTTTAGATGGTTTTGGCGGTCATAAGCTTGCTGCCGGGTTATATTTTTCTAAAAATAAGACTTCGTTTGAACAAGTTAAAACCGCTTTAAATAAAACTATAAAAGAATCTCTTAACGGAACTGAGTTAAAACCCTTTATTGATATCGATTTGCAAATCTTTCCGGATGATATAACAGTCGATTTTGTTAAAGAAATTTCCAAACTTGAACCGTTTGGTGCTTCTAATCCCGCTCCTATCTTTGCTATGAAAAATTTAAAGATTAAAGAAAAAAAACTTATGGGTGAAAATAAAGATCATCTAAGACTAACTGTTGTTTCCGGATCTTATGAATTCACTTGTATCAGATGGCAACAAGGTGACATATCTTTAATTCCGGGTGATTTTATTGATATTGCTTTTCACCCGCAAATTAATGAATATAACGGAAATATTAGTGTTCAACTTATTATTGATGATATTCATTCTGATCTCTTAAAAGAAGATTTGCAAGAACAAGTTGGTTTAAAAATTTTTGATCACAGAAAAAAAACTAATATTTTACCTTTGGTTGATGATTATGTTAAAAATTCAAAACAAAACATTATGATTTTTGCGGAAAGTAAGACTATAAAAGATCTTCTGGCTCCCTTTAAAAATCTTACTAACAAAACTTTTACCAGAGAAAATGTTCCTGTTTGTGATTCCTTAATGTTTTTTGATTATCCCGCAGATAAAGAAACCTTTCAGGCTATTATTGAAGAGGCTAATCCTTCTTCTATTCATTTTATGAATTATCAAATTAAATCCTTTGATGATAAAACTTTTTTATCAACATTTATTAAAATGCTCAGATTCGCTGTCAACAATAATCAAGGCTGTGTTGATTTTCTCAGGTGCGCAAGTGCTTTGGGAAAATCCGTTGAACTTGTTTTAACTTTACTTGATTTGTTTGAAGAAATTAATTTTATCAATGTTTTAGAAAAAAATAATCATTTTTATAAAATTGAATTAAATGAAATTAAAGATATTTCTTTGGTTTTACATAATGAAAAATTTTTGGAAGTTAAAAAATTGTCAGAAGAATGTGAAATTTTTCAAAAACAACTACTTGAAAATGATTTAATCGAATTGGAGCTTGTTTAAATTTTTTTGTAATGATATACTAAAAAATGAACTTAAATATTTTTTATTCGTTTTATTTAAAGGAGATGAAATGAAAAAATTAATAATATTCTTTACACTATTTATACTTTCCGGCATACAGGTACTTGCAGATGAAACTGCTGATGTAAAAGCATTTTTTAATAAGTATGTTAATGCTGCAAATACTTACAGTCAAACTATTCCTGATTTTTATTCACCAAATGCAAAAATAATCAGGCAGGTTGTCAAACCTGACGGTTCTTTGGTTAATGTCAATACAGATACCGCAACTTATATGAAACAACTCAAACTTGGCCAAGCTACGGCTAAATTAAGAAAATATAAAAATACTTACAGAAATGTTTCTGTAACAAAAGTTTCAAACGGATATAAAATTAGCGCTGAAAGACAACCAACTGGTGAAACTTATTGGCTTAAAATTTATCAAATTGTCCAAAAACAACCAAACGGTCAATGGAAAGTTATAGAAGAGTTAATGCAAACAAAAGAACAAATATTTTTGAAGTATGCTAAATAAATTTAGATTTTTAACTGCCGGAGAAAGTCATGGCAAATGTCTTACGGCAATCATAGAAGGAATTCCTGCAAATGTTCCGATTGATATAGATTTTATTAATAACGAATTAAATCGACGTCAACAGGGGTATGGCAGAAGTTCAAGACAACAACTTGAATCAGATGTTTGTGAAATTACCGCGGGGATAAGTAATAACAGAACAACAGGTGCTCCCGTTTGCTTAGTAATTAACAATAAGGATTTTTCTCAAAAACCGTCTTTTACAAAATATCGTCCCGGACATGCTGATTTTGCAGGAAGTGTAAAGTATAACTTGTCTGATTTAAGAGATGTTCTTGAGCGTTCCAGCGCTCGTAAAACTGCTATTGAAGTTGCTGTTGGTGCTTTTGCTAAGATTATTCTTCGTGAATTGAATATTTTTTGTTCTTCTAAAATTTTGCAAATTGGAAATGCTGTTGATAATTTTGAAACAGAAATTGATAATGCAAAAGAAAATGGTGATTCTTTAGGTGGTAAATTTGAAATTGTTTTCAAAAATCTGCCTGTTGGACTTGGTTCTTTTGTTCATTGGGATAAATCTCTTGACGGCAAGCTTGCTCAAGCTGTTATGAGTATTGGTGGTGTTAAAGCTGTTGAAATCGGTGAAAATCCTCTTGGTAAAACCGGTTCTGAATATCACGATGAAATGTTTTTACTCAACGGAAAAATTGTTCGCAAAACCAATAATGCCGGAGGACTTGAGGGCGGCATGACTAATGGTGAAGATTTAGTTATCCGTGCTGTTATGAAACCAATTCCTACCATGGTTAAACCTCTCAAAACGGTTGACATGTTTTCTTTGAAAGAATGTGAAGCGCATTTTGAACGTTCTGATACATGTGCTGTTGAAGCTTGTTGCGTTGTTGCTGAATCCAGAATTGCTTGTATTCTTGCCGATGAATTATTAATGAAGTTCGGCGGAGATTGTTTGGAAGAGTTAAAAAATCATTACAATGAATAGTAATATTCCTTCAAGATTTGAGCATCTTCTTCTATATTTGGACTTTCACAGACGATTACTCCTTTTATTCCAAAACCCTTTATTGCTTTTAATAAATCTTTGTAATTCATATCTGATTCTTCCAATATAACATGTTGACGCTCTCCCTTTGCCCCATACTCAATTCCGGCAATATGTGCATGGAAATTTTCCAATGCTTTTGTTCCTAATTCTTTGCCTATTCTTTCCAAAATATATGAAAATTCATCATATGTATTATATTTTCCCACTGTTCGTGCATGTATATGGGAAAAATCAATACAGGGCAAAACTTGTTCAAATTCTTTAGATAATTTTATTATCTCCTCAAAATCTCCCCATTGTGTTCCTTTGCCGGTTGTTTCCGGTCTTATCCATATTTTTACTTTTTCTTTCTCTAATATTGCCGTTATTTCTTTGGTTTTTGCTTTTACCTGTTCATATACTTCTTCTTTACTTTTTCCCATATAATATGCTGCATGGTATGTTATACTGTATGCACCAAGTTCTGATGCTACTCTTGCCGTTTCCACTATCCTTTGTACACTTGCTTCTGTTGTTTTTTCATCTTTTGAATTCAAATTTACATAAAATGGTGCATGTGCCGTTAATATCAAATCTTTTGGCTGTGTTTTTATAAATTCTTTTGATTTGTCACTAATTCTTACACCGTGAACAAATTCTAATTCCATGCCGTTTAAGCCCAGTTTTCTTAAAATTTCAAATGCTTCCGGATAACTGCCTTTTCCCGTTGCTATTGGCATGCCTGCTGTTAAAAAATTTATTTTATCCATTTTATAAAAATTTTGCACAATATGCTCCTAACCCTACACCTATAATTCCGAATAAAAGACTTAAAAGTATATACATTATTGCCGAATAATAATTTGCATTTCCTAACATTTCAAATATTTCTAATGAAAAAGTTGAAAATGTCGTAAATCCTCCGCAAAATCCCACTGTTAAAAAAATTTTTATTGTATTACTTATTTCCGGTTTATTTACAAAATAAATATACAAAAATCCCAAAATAAATGATCCTGCTATATTTACTAAAAATGTTGCTATCGGCACATTTGTCCTTAAATTTACCAGCATAAATAATCCTGTAATGTACCTTAATATTGCTCCTATTCCTCCTCCTAAAAATACGGCTAATAAATTTTTCATTTATTTAAACCCTTACTTTTAACATAGATTCCAGTATTTCTGCACCGTCTGTTACAAATTTTGAACAATGAATTCTCTTTTCTTCTGGCTTTACGTCTTTTGATAATATTCTGCAACAGGTATATTTATTTCTTTTTTTAAATTCTTCTATAAATATTGCAGCTTTTTGTCTTGCAGAAATATCATTTCCCAAAACATTATCTTTTCCAAAATTATATCCAATAACAATTTGTGATCCGGCAATTACTCCGCATAAACATCCTGATGACATCCCTCCTGAAAAAGTCGTTGCACAGGGCAATAAATCCTTTGGACAAAGACCTTCATCTATGGCTGCTTTTACTATACTTTCTGAACAGGAATATCCTTGTAAATAATACTTTTTTGCTTTTTCTTTCATAGTTTTATGTTAATTTAAAAATTTTTCTTTTGCAATATTTTAGTATGTTTACATTATTGTCTTTTGTAAAATTTTACTTTAGAATACTAATTTGAAGGAGAACATAATGAAAAAATTTGCATTCACTTTGGCTGAAGTACTTATTACTTTATCTATTATTGGAATTGTTTCAGCTTTAACACTACCTACTGTTGTTAAAAATTATCAAACAAAAGCTTGGAAAACTTCTGCTGATGTTTTTGAAAAAAAATTAACTAATGCTTTAAGCTTTATGAATTCTCAATCTACTCTTGCCGGCTATAAATCTACTGAAGATTTTGTTAATGCTCTTTCTAAAAACATGAAAATTTTAAAAGTTTGCAATAATAATGAACTTTCTTCTTGTTTTGAACAAAGTATTACTTGGAATGTTCTTGATATTTCTCTTGGTATTGAAACCGAAACTTCCTTAAATATATCTGACTTAAAAACAGCGTCTGATTTTGGTCAAAATAATTGGAATACCAATATCTTAGGTGTTAATTTTGGAGACGGTGTTACCGGTTTAATTGCTTATAATCCGGCTTGCAGACAAAAACCTCTTAATAATCAATATACCGGTATTGATTGTGTTGCTGTGATGTTTGATACCTCCGGATTCAAAAATCCTAATTCCTACGGAAAGGATATTAGTTCTATAAATGTTAAAAATTTATCGGGTTGTTTTTTCAAAATTGACGGTGTTTGTTTTGAAAAACCCTTTGACGAAATTACTCCTATAAGTTCTTCAGAATGCGAATCTATCAAAAATGATTTTGGTATAGGAGAATGTTGTCCTTATTGTGACTCTTCCTCTGGTGATTACTGGGGTGGTGCCGTAAAACAATGCGGCGGTGTTAAATTTTTACCTTCCTCCGAGCAATTAACCAAAATTGCCAGATATGTTTACGGAAATAATTTGTTAGATTCCGGAGACACTAGGAATTTAAATCTAAACATTGAAAAATATCAAAGCCTTGGTTTTTCTTCAAACAATCTTTCATTTAGTGGAGGATGGGAAGGTGTTTGGTCAAAAGAACTGCCCGCAAAAACAAACAATTCTGATTGGTACAAACAGGGTGCTGGATATAGAATTTTTTACAACGACAGAACTATTGGTGATGGTTCACATTGGAGAATTTTATCCGGAGATATTATACAAGCTGTCTGCATTGCAAAATAGTTTTTTATTATCGTATTTGAACCGGCATTATCAAACAAACAAAATCTTCTTCGCAATCCGGTCTTAATACTGTTGCTGAAAGACTTGTATTTAATCCTATTATTACTTCTTCACAATCTATATTTTTTAATGCTTCTAAAACGTATTTATAATTAAATGCTATCAATAAAGGTTCTGAAGTATATTCTATATCAATCTTTTCTTCTGATTTTCCTGAATCCGGTGTATCTGCATTCAGTGTTAATTCATTGTCTGCAAAACTCAATTTTACTATACTTGTCTTTTCATTTACCATTATTGAAACACGTTCCAAAGCAGAAATCATTTGTGACACATTTACCTTTGCTTTTTTTGGACTTTCTGTAGGTATTAGTTGATTGTACTTTGGAAATTGGCCTTCCAACAATCTTGATATTGTCATTGTTTTTTCTGTTTTTATTATTATTTTTGTCTTTTGTGTGTATATTTTTATTGAATCTTCATCTATGTATGAACTCATTTTTATGAATTCGTTTAAAGCTTTTGCAGGTATTATTAGCTGTTTTGTTTTATTGTCTTTATTATCTACATGTTCTCTTACTCTTGCCAAACGATTACCGTCTGTTGACGCTATCTCCAACATTTGTGCTGATATATCGCACACTATTCCTGATAATAGATTGCTTGTTTCGTAACTTGCTGCTGCAAAACCTGCTTGTCTTACTGCTTTTGCAAATGGTTTTAATTCTATTTCAAGACTTTCTTCTTCCTTTAAATCTACATTATAAACTTCTTGCGGGAATTCACTTGCTGATATTCCGATTATGTCAAATTTTGAATTTTGGCAGGTTATGTTTACTGTATTTTCGCCTTCTTTCATTTCTAATGTTATTAGTTTGTTTCCCAATTTTGAAACTATTTCATTCAATGTCTTTGAAGGTAATGTTATCTTCCCTTCTTCTTCTACCTGCGCTTCTATTACTGCCGTTACTGTTAAATCCAAATCTGTTGCAACCAATCTTACTTTTGTTTTATCTATTGTTTCTATTAATATGTTTAAAAATACCGGCTGCAATGCTTTTAAACTTGTTGCTCTTTCTACTATTTTTATACCATTGAATAAATCTTCTTTTTTGACAATAAACTTCATTATTTACTACTCCTTGATAAATAAAATCCCTACTCTAAATAATATAATAAAAACAATATGAAAACAAACTGAATTAATGAAATTTAACCTTTTTGTTCAAAACTTTTTATATTAAATATTATATAAATATAATATTTAAAAATAATAGTAATAATAAGTCGGAAATATTTGTAGAAAACAAGTAAAAAGACAGAAATAAAAGGGAATAAAGATGTAGAAAAAGATGTAGAAAAAAAGTAAAAAAAAACAAAACAGAGTAGAAAAATAAAACAAAAAAAAAGAACCTGTAGAAAAACACAAAGTTTTCTACAGAAAAAACACAGGTTTTCTACACGAATACTACAAATGGATGAATTATTTAATTTTTTGATTAAAATGTCGTAATAAAAAAGAAAGGAGGTTTATATGTTTAATTCTGTAAATAATCCTTTTAATAAAAAAATAGAATCATCAACATCTTCAGATAGTAATAAACATCAACAACCGCGAGAGCAAAAAAAAGAAGAAAAAAAATATCTGGAACAAGAAGAACAAGATGAAGTAAGAATTGGCGGACTTCCTTTATTGACAGAAGAAGAAGTTGTGTTGATGACAAATTCATATATAAATAATTTGAAGTCAGAACACAAAGAAAATTTAAAAGTAATAAAAAAATTAGATAAATTTTTAGAAAATTTTGACGTGAAAAAATTCATGAAAAAAAATCCCAGTATGACAAGTCCGGATTTTTACATGGTAATGTTTAACGAAACAGAAAGTCTTTTAAAATGATAAAATACATAACACCAATAGTATTATTGACAATATCAAATGTTTTTATGACATTTGCCTGGTACGGACATTTAAAATACAGAAACACAGCGTTAATAACAGTAATAATTATAAGTTGGGGAATTGCTTTTTTTGAATATTGTTTTCAAGTTCCGGCAAACAGAATCGGTTATGAAGTTTATAACGCAGCACAATTAAAAACAATTCAAGAGGTTATTACCCTTTTAGTTTTTAGCTTTTTTTCTGTTTTATATTTAAAAGAACAGTTTAGATGGAATTATCTTGTCGGATTTTTGTTTATTATATTAGCTGTATTTTTTATTTTTAAGAAATGGTAAGCATTTCATTCAAATCGAATTCTTTAACAACAGCGTAATCAACAGGAAGAATAAATCTTATAAATTCATGGTTTGCTTTTTTATCATTTTTCATTAATTTGATTAATTTATTTAATTTAGGTTGAGGAATATATTTAAAGTTAAATAGTTTTAAAATATCTTGCATAAAAAACAAATAATTTTTGTCGATAAGATTATTTTCCAAAGCGAGAGAAAAAGCAAATTGAATACCGGCGACAACACATTCTCCGTGTGTGTATTTTTTATATTTTGTGAATAATTCAATAGCATGACCATAGGTATGACCAAAATTCAATATTTTTCTAAGGCTGCTTTCTTTTTCATCCTTTTCAACAACAGAAATTTTAAGACAAATACAAATTTCAATAAGCTTTTCAAGAGTTTTTGGATCTTTTGCCAAAATTAGTTTTTGTTTTTTATCCAAAAAGTTAATAAGATCATATTCAATGTCGCAAAGACAGCTTTTTTCTATAAAAGCATATTTAACAACCTCTCCTAAACCTGTTTTGAAATTTCTGTCATCCAGAGTTTTTAAAAGATTAGTATTTATAAAAACAACATTAGGCTGGTAAAAAGTTCCAATAATATTTTTACCAAAACAAGTATTTACAGCAGTTTTTCCGCCAACAGAACTATCAACGCAAGCAAGTAAAGTAGTCGGAACCTGTATAAACTTAATTCCTCGCATGTATAAAGATGCCGCAAGTCCTGTAATATCACCTGCTACACCTCCTCCGATTGCAATAATACAATCATCTCTTTTTAAATTTCTTTTCTGACAAAAATCCAGAATCTTTTTCAAAGATTTCAGATTTTTTTGATTTTCTCCATCTTTCAAAATATAAATGTTGTCTTTATTGAAATTAAAAACTTTACCAAACAATTTGTATACTTTTTCAGAAAAAACAACAATAAAATTTTTTCCATTGATGTATCTAACAATTTTATCTTTAAATGAATAAATATCAGAACTTTCAATAAAAATATGATAATTTTTTTCTTTTTCTTTTATATTAACATTTAAATCAATCATTTTAAGAACCTCAAAATTTTATTGACAATTTCATCAGGAGATTTTTGACAAGTATCAATGGTAAAATGAGCTTTTTCATAATTTTCAATACGTTTTTTCAAAATAAAAGCAATAGTATCAACCGAGAAATTTTTATGCAAAAGTGGTCTGTTAATAGAATTCTTAATACGATTAAAAAGACAAGAAGGAGAAGCTTTCAAATAAATAACAGTAGCACATTTTTTTAAGCAATTTCTGGTTTCTTCATCTTCAAAAGCACCCCCGCCAAGAGATAAAATAAGATTTTTTTCATTAACATATTCAAAAATTTTTTGTTTTTCTATTTTGCGAAAATATTGTTCTCCAAATTCATTAAAAATTTCTGAAACGGACATCTTCAAATCTTTTTCAATTTCCAAATCGACATCAACAAAATTAATTCCGGTTCTTTTGCCAAGAAGTGAACCGATAGTCGTTTTTCCACATCCCATCATACCAACAAAAACAACAAAATTTTTCATAAATTAATAATATCATAAAAGAAAACAATAAAAAATGACGGTTTTTTAAAACCGTCATTCAAAACACAAAAGAAAAAAAATTATTTATTGTCCAAAGCGGCAACTCCGGGCAGAACTTTGCCTTCTATAAATTCAAGAGAAGCTCCTCCGCCAGTAGAAACATGAGTATATTTATCTGCATTTGAAAGTTTTTTCGCAGCAGAAACGGAATCTCCGCCACCGATAACAGAAACGGCACCATTTTCAGTTGCTTCAATAATTGCATCAAGAACAGCTTTAGTTCCCTCTGCAAAAACAGGATTTTCGAAAGCTCCGACAGGACCGTTCATCAAAATAGTTTTTGAAGATTTTAAAACATCAGCAAAAGCTTTTCTTGAATCAGGGCCAGCATCAACACCTTCAAATCCGTCAGGAATCTCGTTAATTTTTACAAATTTATTTGTGCCGTTTCCTGAAAAATCATCAGTAACTAATACATCTGTTGCCATAACAAGATTTACACTTTAGTCTGCAGCTTTTTTTTTAATCATTTTTGCAACATCAAGTTGATCATCTTCACAAATAGAATTACCAATTTTTCCGCCGTTTGCTTTTACAAAAGTATAGGCCATACCACCGCCAATGATAAGATTATCAACTTTTTCTATTAAGTTTTCTAATACACCGATTTTAGAAGAAACTTTTGCTCCTCCAACAACAGCAGTAAATGGTCTTGCAGGATTATCAAGGGCTTGTGATAAACATCTTAATTCTTTTTCCATTAACAATCCTGAAACCGCCGGTTTTAAAACTTTTGCCAGTTTAGCAGTAGACGTATGGTTTCTGTGTGCAGCTCCGAATGCATCATTTACATAAAAATCCCCGAGTTTTGCAAGTTCATTTGCAAAGGTCATATCGTCATCTTTTGCTTCTTCTGCTTTATAAAAACGTATATTTTCAAGTAATGCAACTTGTCCGTTTTTCAGATTTTCTAATTCTTTTTCTGCTCCTTCTCCAACAGGAGTAGAAACAAAAATAACTTCTTCATTCAAAATTTTAGATAAATATTTTGCAACAGGTTCAAGAGAAAATTCTTTATTCCATTCACCTTTTGGTCTGCCAAGATGAGCCATAAGAATAATTTTAGCACCTTTTTCTTTTAAATAATTAACAGTTGGAAGAATTGCTTGAATTCTTGTGTCATCTGTCACATTTTTGTCAGCATCCAATGGAACATTAATATCCACTCTAACAAGTGCTTTTTTTCCTTGGATGTCATTTAAATCTTTAATTGATTTTTTCATATAAAATTCTCCTTCTTTTATAAGCCTATTTTACCTAAAACAAAATTTTTTCGCAAAAATAAATTTATACCTGATCGGCTAATTTCAAAAAATAAAAAAAGACGGATAACATGTAAAAGAAACAAAGAAAGGAAATAAAAATGAAAAAACATATTTGGATAATAACAGTTTGTTTAATATCATTTGTAAGTGGATATTCAATAAACAGTAAAGCAATATCGGACACCGGATACAGGGTTGCAACAGTAGATGTACAATCACTGATTTCAAAATCGTCAGAAGTAAATATGTTAAAATCAGAACAACAAAAAAAATTAGAAACGATGAAAGCAACTGTAGACAAAGCGCGACAAGAAATATCAAAAGAAACTGATCCTGCAAAAATATCACAGCTGGAAGAAAAATATAGAAATGAAATAAATGATCAAAAAATAGCATTAGACAACGAATATAATACAAAATTAATGCAAATAGATAATCACATAAAAACGACAGTAGTAGAAAAAGCAAAAAGTATGAATTACAATCTGGTTCTTCCAAAAAATATGGTTTTATATGGAGGCGACGATATAACAGCAGAGGTTGCAAAATCAATAAAATAAAAAACGGCCGAAAAACGGCCGAAAAATCCCTTTTTTCTTATAAACCGAAAGGATACAAGGAAGGTTTATAATTAATTATTGTAATTTTTATATCTGTAGCTTAACATACTGTAAGAATCTACATCAGAAGAAGAAGATTCGTCAGCATAAAAAGTTGACATATTAGTTGCTCTTTGGTGGTTAAATTCATCTATTTTTTCTTGTCTTGAAGCATCTATACTAAAAGCAGAAATTTCAGCACTGGTTATTTTACCATCGTGATTGGTATCCATTTCATCAAAATGTTCAAGAATGTTGTTAATGGTATCGGAAGACAATCCGGAGGCTCCGGAAGCCGCCAGTTGAACCAGTTGAGTTCTTGTTAGACCTTGGGTGGATAAAGTGTTTGTATAATTAGTAATTTCATTTGATCCAATAATCCCGTCACCATCTTGGTCTATTGAATTAAAATTTGTTTGCAGATATGATGCAAAACTTTGATTAAGGTTTAAATAATTTTTGGAATCGGTTCTTGCATTAGATATACTTTCCAAAGTAACACCATCAGGATTAAGTTGAGCAAGATATGAATAGGTATTGGTTAAACCTGCATAAATTCCTGTTAGTAAAGAATTCCCAGAGTAACTCGTCATTTTTTTATCCTCTATATTAATACTACTACCTCATGATTATGTTAATAATATTTTTAAAAAAATCAACCATCCAAAAAGATGAAAATATAAAATTTTTCAAAAAAACATTGTTTTTGTATCAGTAAAATTTCCCCAACCGGAGAATGTTTGAATATTATTCTTGTTTTTATAATTTGAATTATGGATATAATAATTTCTTCAAAAAACAATGAAAAAATATATATTGATAAAAATGTTATAACTATTGGTACAAATTCGAGATGTAATTTTCAAATAGACACAGATTATGAAGTTTTATTAAGTATTCAATATGATTTTTCAATCCGAAATTTTGTTATAATAAATACTTTTAATAATAAAAAAGTTCTTTTTTGCAGTGAACCGTTAAAAAGACTTGAGCTTGGCAGAATAAATAAAATTTTTTTCAAAAATACTGATGAATTCTTAAATATAAAAGTTTTACAAAAGCTTTCAGCATAAAAATCTGCATCAAAAAATAATGCCGGCTTAATGCCGGCAGGCTTCACTTTTTAAAGTAAAGAGGTGATGATTTAGATAGATTTTTTACAATTTACTTCCTACAGCCTTATAAAGTCCTATGTAATCAACCAAACAATCAACTTTATTTTTTGCGACAAGCTTATCAATAGAAAGTAAATTTTCTTTATACTGAATTAAATCTAATTTAGATATAGTTCCTTCATTAAAACGATGCTGATTAAATTTGAAATCTGCTTTTTCAAGTTTAGCTTGTTTCTCTGTTTCAGACATTTTTTGGTTATCCATTTTTATGCTAACTAAAGAATCATTAACTTCTTGTATTGCAGTTAAATTGGTTTTATAGTAGTTTTGCAAAATTCTTTCATATTCAGCTTTTCTAATTTTCAAATTTGCGATTCTGGAACCCCCCGTAAAGAAAGGATACATAATAGAACCGCCCAAAAGACCCAACATACCTTTTGTTGAGAAAACACTTCCAATATCACTTGCATTAAACAAAGCTAGCCCAAGAATGTTAAAAGAAGGCAGAAATTCTTTTTTAGCAATACGGACATCAATACCAGCTTTCTCAACCATTTTTTCAGCTTTCATGTAATCAGGTCTTTGAACAATAATATCAGATGCTATTTGAGATGGTATAATTCCGGAAAAATCGATTTGATCAAGATGAGTTCTGGTCAGAGAAGAGGCATTTTCCGGACTTTCTCCAATTAACACGCTAAGTTGATGAAGCATTTGTTCTCTTTGTTTTTTTAATTCTATTAAATCAGTGTTTCCGGCTACATAAGCTTTGTTAGCCCTCACAGTATCAGCTGTTGAAACAAGTCCTTCATTATGGCTTAGAACCATTAATTTGTATATTTCATTTCTGTCCTTAACAATTTCTTCTTGTAAATTTATTAATTTATCAAGCATTACAACATTTAAATAAGTTGTTCCAACGGCAGCAGCTATTGCTATGTAGGCACTTCTTTCGTCAAGTTGTGAACCTTCCCAAAGTTTTTTTACAGATTTTGTTTTATCTCTGTTTTTCAAAAATAAATCTATTTCATATTGTGCTATTGCCGGAACAGCAAATGCTCCGGTTGTGTTTGTTGCTCCGGGCATTTTTAACAGGTTTGGTGCAAATCCGGCAGTTATTGACGGTAATTCATTCGCAAATTGGGCTCTTGTTTGTTGATAATATTCTTCTACCGCTAAAGTTGCCATCTTTAAGTCATAGTTGTTCTCTATTGCTTTTATAATATAACTGTTTAAGTTCTCATCATTAAAATTTTTCCACCAATCCATATTTACATATGCATATTTATAATCATTGCTTACTTTTTTATTTTTTTTAGCCATGCTTTTAAATACTTTTGGTGTTGCAGTAGATTTTTTTACATCTTCTATTGCAAAAATAGGGGCTGCATTCATTGTCATTAAACTCATTAAAAGTAGTGTTGTTAATACCTTTTTCAATTTTTCTTCCTCTTTTTAAAATTAGTACTTGCATTTTTAATAATCATATGTTAGCATAATATTGTTGTAAATGCAACATATTTTTTTTACAACACAAAATATAAGTTTAAAGGAAAGATGAAAAAAATAATAAAACATTATACTGATACACTGAATTACGAGCTTGAAAAGACAGCACGTTTAATGAGAATGTTAAGTATTCAGTTATTTGAAAAATTAGAGATAGTACTTAATATAGATGAATATGCAGCATTGGATACTATATCTTGTAACGAAAGTATTTGTCAACGAGATTTAGCTAAATTAATATTAAAGGACAGAGCAAACACCGGAAGAATTATAAAAACACTTGAAGAAAAAGGTTTAATAACAAGATTTATTTCAACGAAAAATAATCGATTAGTTCGAAAAATGTCAATAACAGAAACCGGATATGAAATGTTAAGAACGATTAATAAAAAAATAGAAAATTACGTATATGAGACAAAACAGATTGTAGCAGAGCAAGAAGTGGCAGCAATTTGTACATCTTTAAAGCGATTAAGAGAAAGATTTGAAAATCTAATAGAGTTAAAAATATAAAGAGGGAATAATGGACGAAAAAGAGAAACAAGAACAGGATAATACGCAAGAAATGAACAAACAGAATCGTTTATTCAAGAAACCGGTTATAATAACGATAGGAATAATCGGATTAGCATTATTGGCATATTTTATAAATGATGTTTTAACATACCAATCAACGGACGATGCTTATGTAGAAACAACGACGGTATCAGTAGCGCCAAAAGTAAGCGGTCAAATAGTGGAAGTGTTAATTACGGACAACCAACGTGTAAATGAAGGTGATTTGGTTGCACGAATAGATGATACAGATTATAAAATAAAAGTTGATCAAATGACTGCGCAATATGAAAGGGCATTGTTAAATCAACAAAATGCAAAAGCAAATTTAAATGCAGCAAACACTAACATAGAAGTAGCCAAAAAAGATTTAGAACGTTACAAGAACTTATATGAAGCCGGAGCAGCATCAAAACAAACATTAGATGCCGCCCAGGCGAAGTATGACAGCACAAAAGCACAACAAGTGACGGCAGAACAATCAATATTTTCTCAGGATAACAGCAAGGTTGCAGATGCAGATTTAAAAGTATTAAAAGCACAAAAAGATCAAGCAGAAGTTAATCTTTCATATACAAATATTTATGCTCCGCAATCAGGAACAGTTGCATCCAGACGAGTAGAAAAGGGTATGTATGTACAAGTAGGTACGCCATTATTTACAATTGTGCCTGACGATATTTGGATTGTAGCCAATTATAAAGAAAACCAATTACGTCATATGAAACCAGGTCAGTCAGTAGACATTAAAGTAGATACATATCCAAATAAGGTTTTCAAGGGAAAAGTTGATAGTATCCAAAGAAGTTCCGGAGCGAAGTCGAGTCTTTTTCCGCCGGAAAATGCAGTTGGTTCTTTTGTAAAAATCGTTCAAAGGGTACCTGTAAAAATAATTTTTACGGAAGAAATTGATCCGGAACAATATAACATAGTTCCGGGGATGTCGGTAGTACCAAAGGTAAAAATAAGGTAGAAATTTTAAAAGCCGGCATTGCCGGCTTTCAGATATAATATGTCAGAAAATATTCAAAAAGAAATAGAATGGAAACCATCCAGAAGTCCTTGGTTTATAATAATGCCTGTAATGTTAGCGACATTTATGTACGCTCTTGATGAAACAGTTGCAAATGTTGCATTGCCTCATATTGCAGGAAGTTATTCTGTAAGTAATCAAGAATCCATATGGGTTTTAACGAGTTATTTAATGGCGAGCAGTATAGTAATACCAATGGTTGACTTTTTCTGCAAAGTTTTAGGACGTAAAAATTTTTTCATGTTAGGCGTTTTTATTTTTACAATAGCATCGTTTTTATGCGGGATTTCGAGTTCAATAGGAATGATAGTTATATCCAGAGCCTTGCAGGGTATAGGAGGAGGGTGTTTAATGCCAATGGCTCAGGCAATTACGATGGAAAGTTTTACCGGCGAAGCCAGAAATAAAGCGATGTCAGTTTTTGGTTTGGTAGTTGTAGTTGCGCCAATTTTAGGACCTGTTATGGGTGGATGGATTACTGAAAATTGGTCTTGGCCGTATATATTTTTTATAAATGTTCCTTTTGGTTTTTTATGCATTGCATTGGCCAAAAAATACCTTGAGGATCCGCCTTATGCAAGAAGACAAAAGGATACGCATTTAGATAAATGGGGATTTTTGTGGCTTTGTGTATGGTTAATTCCGTTACAAATTGTATTTGATAAAGGAAATGATGCAGATTGGTTTAGTGCACCTTGGGTATGTTGGTTTACCGCAGTTGCTTTGATTGGGGCGGTTTTATTCTTTATTTCTCAAATCAAAGGCGAAAAACCCATGGTTAAACTTGACGTTTTAAAAGATATAAATTATCTATGCGGAACAACAATGTTAATTCTGTTGAATGCTGTTTTACTCGCTTCGTTAGCAATTTTACCTCAGATGTTACAAAACATGATGGGTTATGATGCTTTTACGAGTGGTGTTGCTATAATGCCGAGAGGTGTTGGGGCTTTTACGGCTCTTTTGATTTTTGGAACTTTAGGTGGAAAATTTACTTATAAGACCTATGGAATTGTGGGACTTTTTTGTTTAGGTCTTGGTGGTTGGATGCTTAGTAGTCTTAATTTAGAAATAAGTATGCTCAATATAGTTATTCCGAATATAATATTTGGTTTTGGACTAGTGTTCACTATGATGCCTATAACAACACTTTCTTGTATTACGTTGAGAAATGATCAAATGACAAATGCTTCGGGGTTGCAAAATCTTTTGAAAACAATAGGAGGTGCAATAGGAACTTCTTTAGTCGCAACTATGATTTCAAGATTTTCACAAGTACATCAAAATGGTTTAGTTAAATTTTTAATTGAAACCAATTCAGTATTTGTTGAGAGAATCAATAATTATGCGGGCTCTTTTATATCAACAGCCGGTGATAATATGAATGCGACCTATATGGCGGCAAAAATGTTGTATAATCAACTTGTTCAACAATCTACTTTGTGTGCATATATGACAACTTTTAAAATTTTTGCGATTGCTTGTTTCATATTGATTCCCTTTATGTTTATATTAAAAAATGAGAAACAAGTTACAATAAAGGTAAAAACAAATGCAAGATAAAATAACTGAAGATTCCCAATATTATCCTGAAAACCCTTGGTTATCAGCTTCAGCGGTTTTACTTGCCGTTTTTATCTTTGTTCTTGACGGAACAATTGCAAATGTTGCGTTACCACACATGGCAGGTAGTTTTTCCGTTACGCGAGATGAATCTATATGGATTTTAACAAGTTATTTAATAGCAAGCGGAATTGTTATTCCTGCAGTAGACTGGTTTAGTAAGGTTTTTGGTCGTAAAAACTTTTTTATAATAAGTATTTTATTATTTACCATAGCTTCATTATTGTGTGGTCTTGCTAATTCTCTATTAACAATGGTTTTAGCAAGAATATTACAAGGATTTGGAGGAGGCGGTATTGTCCCTATTTCTCAGGCGATAATGCTGGAAAGTTTTCCTAAAAAGGAACGCGGAAAAGCCATGGCGGTATTTGGTATGGGGATAATTATAGCTCCTATTATCGGACCTGTTTTAGGTGGATGGATTACCGACAATTGGACTTGGCCTTGGATTTATTTTATAAATGTTCCTTTTGGTTGTATTGCCGCAATTATGTGTAAAAAGCTTATTACAGATCCGCCTTATGCCAAAAGACAGAAAAATGTCAAAATTGACGGCTTAGGATTTTTTCTGTTAGTCATATGGATTATGTGTTTACAAATAGTTTTAGATAAAGGTAATAACGCCGATTGGTTTAATGCTCCTTGGGTATGTTGGATGTTTGGAATATCTTGTACTGCCGGAATTTTGTTTTTTATTTCTCAACTAAAAAGAAAAGATACTCTTATTGATTTAAGCGTATTTAAGGATATGAATTTTTTTGCAGGGACAGCAATACAAGTTGTTATACAAGCAGTTTTGTATGCATCTATTGCAATTCTGCCTCAATTTTTACAAAGTATGATGGGATATACCGCATTTTTAAGCGGATATTCTATGATGCCTCGTGGACTTGGAAGCTTACTTTCAATGGTTATTGTTGCCAATATTTCAAATAAAGTTAGCAACAGATTACTTGTTGTTATCGGATTATCGCTTATTGGTTCCGGTGGTTTAGCTTTAGGCTTTTTAAATCTCCAGATTGCAAATATTAATATTATGATTCCTAATTTTTTAATGGGAATGGGAATGGGACTTGCCATGATTCCTATTATAAATTTGTCGGTTGATACTCTGCGTAATGACCAGATGACAAATGCCAGTGGTATTCAGAATTTGTTAAAAACAATAGGAGGAGCGATAGGAACCTCTTTGGTTGCAACAATGCTTTCAAGATTTGCTCAAATCCATCAATATATGTTGGTGGGGAATTTAACCGAATTAAATACGGTTTATGTTCAAAAGTTGCAGGGAATTGCCGGAGTATTTTCTCAACAAGTTGAATATTCTGTGGCAAATTATATGGGACAAACAATGTTATATAAACAACTGCTTCAACAGGCAACATTATGGGCGTTTATTGATTCTTTCAGGATTTTTGGACTTTTGTGTTTTGTCATTATTCCTTTATTACTCTTTATTAAATCTAATAAATCTCTCTATGATAAAAAATAAAATATCTAAGCTCTTGGATGAGATTCGTTATAAACTTCTTTCATATGCTGCATTGATATATGTGTATAAATTTGAGTATTAGAGATGCTGGCATGTCCTAAAAGTTCTTGCACAACCCTTAAATCTGCACCATTTTCTATTAAATGCGTTGCAAAACTGTGTCTAAATACGTGAGGTGTTACTTTTTTCGGAAGTTCAATTTTTTCAACAATTTCGTTAATGACATTTCTAATCGTCTTGGTTTGAAGCCTATATCCCGTATTATTTATAAAAACAGGAGAATTTTCATTGATGTCCTCAAGTTTGTAACCTTTAGCAATGAGTACTCTTGCAGAATTAATGTATCTTTCAAGATAAGTTTTAGCCCTGTTTGATACTAAAATAATTCTTTCTTTTGCTCCTTTTCCAAAAACTCTGATTTCATTATTTTCTAGATTTAAGTCGCCAAAATTTAAGTTGCTTAATTCGGAAACTCTCATTCCGGTCGCCCACAAAAGCTCTAAAATAGCTCGGTTTCTATATCCTGCAGGTGTTTCTATTTTAACATTGTTTAATATTAATTCTATTTCTTGCTGAGTTAAAAACTTGGGTAACGATTTTGGTCTTTTGGGGGTAATGAGATTCATTGCCGGATTTGAATCAACTTTTCTCTCCCTGTATAAAAATTTGTAAAAAGTTCGAATGGAAGCTATCTTTCGGGCTATCGTTGTTTTTTTATAATTGAATTTTTGTATAAAATGCAAATATTCTCTGACTTTTGAAAAGTTGACATTTTCACAAGATGTATCATCCATCCATACTAAATAACTTAAAATATCAGAACAATAAGCTTTGGCAGTGTGTTTAGAGAAGTTTTTTTCTGCCAAAATATATGTTTTGAAATCTTCCAAATCTTGTTTTGAATTAGCATTTAAACCCATCATTCACCGTATTGCTTTTTTATAACATATATTATACAATATATTTATAATATTTAGAATAGTAAAAAGTCAGGAGATAATATGAGTTGTAAAAAATTATTGGTTTCAGCAATGGTTCTTACCGGGATTTTGTGCTGTAATACGGTTAATGCTACAAGTTTGGAAGCAAAAGTAGAAAAAAATAAAATTTCCCAAAAATATCCGGAAATCAGTAAAATGATTGAATACAATAATTATAATCAGGCAGATACGGCATTGAATCAATTGTTAAGTAAAAATCCTTCGGATATTGATGCTCAAGCTTTGAAAATTGTTTCTATGGCAAAACAATATAAATTGGCTCCTGCTCAAACAGAACTTGACAAATTATTGAAAAAATACCCCAATAATGCTGATTTACATTATGCTCAAGGTCTTATTTATATGTTAAGGCTTACTTCTTCTGATGTTGAATACATTAAAGATTCCAGAAATCTTGTTACAAATGCCATAAAAGAATTTGTAAACGCTGTTAATTTAAACGGTAATCATTTTGAAGCATATAATGCAATGGGAGTTGCAACATTAAAATTAGGAAATCAAAAAGATGCACAAGAACTTTTTAAAATTGCATTACAATTAAAATCGGATTTTGCTCCGGCATATGATAATTTAGGTTCAATAGCAATGATGAACAATAATCTTGACGAAGCAGAAAAATACTTTAAACAATCACTAAAATTTAACAGCCATAACCCTACCTCTATGTATCATCTTGCTCAAGTGGAAGCAAAAAGAAAAAATTATTCCCAAGCTTTAACTTGGATTAATCATTCTTTGCATATTAATCCTAATTCATCTCCAGCATTAAATTTGCAAGGTGAAATTTATTTAAGACAGGGAAATCAAGCTGCTGCCATCAATTCATTTAAAAAAGCAGTCGCCGTAAAACCGGAAAATTCACGTCCGTATATTAATCTTGCAGGGGTTTATGAAAATCGTGCAGATTCTGAATTTGCAATGGAACAATTGAAAACCGCTATAGTGATCAATCCAAATTATAAAGATGGAATATATAGGGTTGCAAATTTAGCATTAGAAACTAAAAAATATAACCAAGCAATAGATTACTATTCAAAGTTATTGGGTGATGAAAATTATAATGATTCTGCAATTGTAGGCTTGGCAAATACATATTATGAAATGGCAAAAGATACAGCAGACAGTGAAGCTTATACAACAAATAAGGATGTGTATCTTGCATATGATTATGTGAACAAGGCAATTGAAAAAACCCCTGATGATTTGAAATTGCATCTTGCAAAAATAAAGTTAGCAAGGATAACTCATCAAGTTCCGATGTCAAAAGACAGTTTAAATTATATAATACAATCAGCAGGCAACTCACTAACCGATTCTGTAATTAAGGGCGAAGCTTATCTTGCTCTTGGACGGGAAAAGGATGCGGTTTATACGTTTGAAAATGCAATTAATTTTTCAAAAACGACAGATGATTACTTATATTTATCAGAGATTCTCATACATCATAAACAGTTCAAAACCGCAAGAACAGCTTTGGAGAAGGTTTTGCAAACAGAACCTGACAATACGGTTGCTAAAAATGGAATTGATTACATAAATCTTTGTGAAATAAAATCTAATGAATTCTTAGATGTAGCAAGACGACAATTTAAAGAGCAAAATTATGCATCAACAATAGAATATTGCAATCGAGCAATTGACTTTTTCCACAATTCTGCCGATATAGCGAAACTAAAGGCAATGGCATATGAGGCAGAAAAGAATTACCAAGGTGCGGTAAAATATTATACACAATACTTGTCATATAATCCAAATGCTGCAGACAAAGGTGCTGTGACAAGAAAAATAAACAAATATAAAAAGAAAGTAAAATAATAAATCTGATGAAAAAATTTGATATCAGAAAAACATTTGAAATATTTTTGAGAGAGCCTCTAAGTGTTTTAACTGAGGGGCTTTTTCAAATTGTTAATTTAAAAGCAAACATTTTTAGCAATTCCTCAGGCGTGAACGTAGATTTTGTAAATAAAAAAACACAAATTACCGTCATAAATAGTGATAACATGTATAATTTATTCCAGACAGTTTTGTATAAACGCAAATTAAAAGAACAAAAGGAAAAGGCGTTAAAATGAAATCGTTTGTGCAGGCAAATTTTGTAATAAGTGCCGAAAAATTAAGTCAGTGTCCGGATTTTCAATTAAATGAGTTTCCGCTTTTGGGTCGATCTAATGTTGGAAAATCTTCTTTCATTAATGCTCTTGCCAACAATAAAAAACTTGCAAAAACTTCAAATACCCCGGGTAAAACAAGGTTGATAAATTTTTTCAATTTTTCAGATAAGTTTATAATAGCGGATTTACCGGGATATGGGTATGCTAAGGTTTCCAAAGAAGCTCAAAACAGATGGCAAAAATACCTTGAAGAATATCTTTTAAACAGGAAACAAATAAAGTCATTAATACAATTTGTAGACGGCAGACATGATATTCAAAAAAATGACTACCAAATGCGGGAATGGACAGAAACATATAATCTTCCGATTTTTACGGTAGTTACTAAAATGGATTACGTCCCAAAATCAAAAGTTTTGAATGTTATAAAGAAAATTGAACAAGAATTTGGTGGCGAAGTTTACCCATTTAGCACTGTTGATAAAAGATATAACGAAAAAATTTTAGAGAAATTAATGTAAAATTGCAGTGATAAATCCTTTAAAAAGAGGATGAAAAAAGAATCTTGACCGTGTAAAATGAACATGGGCAGGTAATTTGTGGGGTTTTTATGAAAGAGTTTATAGAAAACGATTTTTATCCACAAACAAAAGGGGAGATTTCAGAATCATTAACGCAAAATTGGACTGAACAAGCACTTGAATGTTACAGTATTCATTGTGATTGTAAAAAATGTTCTCTGGCAAGGGGAAATTATTCATTTGTTTGTCAGATGCCTAAAATTATTGAGGCTTTAATAAGTCTTAACGGCAAACCCAAAATGGCTTAGAATACTCCTTTTTCCATCTTTCTGACAAAAATGTGCACTTCTTTAGGAAGTGCATTTTATTTATCAAAATAAAAAAGTGCCTTTTGGCACTTTTTTTACCCAAGTCTGGCAGCTTAATCCGGAGCTAATCCGGCTTTGTGAAATTGCATCAATTTTGCCAGATGCCATTCTCTGGCTTTAATCTCCTCTATATTGTTTTTTATTACTTCCAATTCTGCCAGTAATGTTTGTAAATCTTTATGCTGTCTTTCATAAACCTCTTGATGTTTTGGTTCTGTTTCTCCTATGCAAGGCAAAAAACAGTTTTCCTCAAACAATCTGTCGAAATTGTCCATACACATATCCCCCTACACCTCTTTTTGCATCGTAAATGATTTAAATAGATCGACCAAATCAAATTTCCCGAATTTGAAAGCATATGGCTTTTCAATATATTCAGGGTCAGTGATTTTGTGCAAATCCATTGTTTGCTGATAATCCAAAGAATTAAAATCAAAACTTGTCATTTCCGCAAAATCAACCATTAAGTCTTCTTCATTCATAATTCTTTTTTTATCCATCTTACACTTCTCCTTAAAGATTTAACAGTTACCTTATCGGTAATTTAAATAGTTTTCTTTAAAGATTTTGAATATAATGTTACATATTTTTACATAAGTGTTAAAATTAAACCTGATATAAATAAAAAATTTAAAAATTTACGGTCTAAAAGCGTCATATCCCAAATATTTTGCAGCGGCTCCTAAATCTTGTTCTATTCTTATAAGTCTATTGTATTTTGCAACTCTTTCGGAACGTGAAATTGAACCTGTTTTTATTTGACCACTATTGACTGCAACGGATAAATCCGAAATAAATGTATCTTCAGTTTCCCCTGATCGATGTGATATTATTGTTTTATAGTTTGATTTTTGTGCAAAGCGAATTGTATTAAGAGTTTCAGTAAGTGTTCCTATTTGATTTAATTTTATCAAAATAGCATTTGCCGTTTTGCATTCAATACCTTTTTTTAATCGTTTTATGTTTGTGACAAATAAATCATCTCCGACAAGTTGACACGAATTCCCTATTTTTTGTGTTAATAATTCCCAGCCTTGCCAATCTTCTTCGGCCATGCCGTCTTCAATCGAAATTATAGGATATTTTTTAATCCATTCGTGAAGAAAATCGGTCATTTCTTTGTTATCAAAAGATTTTCTTTCTCCCTTTAAGTTGTATCGTCCGTTTTCATAAAATTCTGATGAAGCAATGTCAAGACATATTTTAATTTGATTAGTATTATATCCGGTTTTATCAATTGCTTCAAGAATGAGTTCAATGCCTTCAGCATTTGAACTTAAATTAGGAGCAAAACCCCCTTCATCTCCTACCGATGTTGTCATATTATTGTTTTTAAGGACCATTTTTAATGTATGGAATACTTCTGAACCAATTTGTAATGCGTGGGAAAAATTTTCAGCACCAACGGGGGCTATCATAAATTCTTGAAAGTCTAAATTGTTATCTGCATGCTTGCCTCCGTTAAGGATATTAAACATCGGAACCGGCAGTGTTACAGCATTAATTCCTCCTAAATATCTGTATAACGGAATGTTATAACTTTTTGCAACGGCTTTTGCGGTCGCCAGTGATACTCCTAAAATAGCATTTGCTCCAAGGTGTGATTTATTTTCGGTGTTGTCAAAATTTATCATTATTTCATCAATATTTTCTTGATAAAATGCATCTTGTCCGATAAGTAAAGGAGCTATTTTTGTATTGACATTTTCTACCGCTTTAAGAACACCTTTACCGTTAAATTTGGATTTATCATTATCGCGAAGTTCAACAGCTTCAAAAAAACCCTTAGATGCGCCCGAAGGGACCGAAGATCTTCCTTTTATTCCAAATGGAAGTGTTACCTCAACTTCAATTGTGGGATTTCCTCTTGAATCTATAATTTGACGTGCAAATATATTCTCAATTGTTGACGACATTTTTCTCTCTCTGCTTTATAATCTAATATTTTAATAATTCTCTCAATTGTCTCGTTGAGCAATTATGTTGATTAATTTATAGAAAAATGCTCTTTTATTAATTTTAATTTAAGTTTTTTAATGTTAATAATATATCCCAAAGAAACGATTACGGAAGCTGTAATCCAAGCTATTGGTCCGGAATAAAATACTCCGTAATAACCGTATTTGACTGCAAGATACACTGCAGAAAATGATCTTACCATTAATTCTGCAAAAGATGATGTAAACGGGATTAGAGGTTTTCCCATGCCCTGAAGGGCGTTTCTGAAAATAAAAATTTGTCCGAGAAAAAAATAAAATAATGTACTAATCCATAAGTATTCGTGTGCAATGTTTATAACCTCTGTTTTTTCTTTCCCTATAAAAAGTCCTACAATGTCACTGCCCCAATGTCGCATTACAAATGCCATCGCTATGCTCAAAATTAAGTTTATAACAGAAGATTTTATTACTCCTTGTCTTATTCGTTTGAAATTTTTTGCTCCAAAGTTTTGTGCGACAAAAACTGAAATTGCAACACCAAAAGATATCATGGGCATAGTTGCTATTTGTTCAATTCTTAATGCTGCAGTCATTGCAGCGATTATATTGGCTCCAAATGTATTACATACACTCTGAATTATTATCATTCCTATTCCTAAAACCGAAAATTGTGCTGCCATAGGTAAACCTACGTTTAAATGTGTTTTAATAAATTCATAATCAGATTTAAGATTTTGTTTACTAATAATCCAATCTGATTTTTTTAAATGTAAAATAGGGAAATGCTTTTTTACGTACAACAAACACAAAATGACAGAGAATGCCTGTGACAAAACCACAGCTATTGCAGAGCCCGGTACTCCCATATTAAATTTCAGAATAAATAGAAGTGCAAGAATTACATTTAGTATTGATGCAAGTATTAAAAAGTATAATGGAGTTCGACTGTCCCCAAGTGCTCGGATTATGCTGGCAAGCAAATTATAAAAATTTGAGGTAATTAATCCTGCTGTGCAGATTTGGATATACCAATACGCATCGTGGAATATTTCTTGCGGAACATTTATCATAAATAAAATGGGTTTCATTAAAATTATTAAAATTAATGAAAACAAAATAGTTAAAATTGAACTAAGAATAGTTGAAAAAGCAACAGATTTTTTAACCCCAGAGATATCACCGGCACCGAATTTTTGACCTGTGATTATTGCAAATCCGTTTGTCATTCCGGCTATTGCAAACATAACGAGAAAAAATAACGGTGCAACAGCTCCGACAGAAGCTAAAGCATTTACTCCTAATGTTCGTCCTACGATAATTATATCTGCAAGATTATATAACTGCTGGAAAATATTACCGATTAAAAGCGGGATTGAAAAAATTAGTAAAAGTTTTAATGGTGAACCTTTTGTTAAATCTTTTATCATATTATTTGAAAATTATATAATTAAATACTTGAAAATACAAATTTTTCATGAGAGAATAAGTCTTGTCAGTCAGATGGCAAGGTAGCTCAGTTGGTGAGAGCGCACGGCTCATACCCGTGAGGTCGAGAGTTCGAATCTCTCCCTTGCTATTTATTTTTAAGGATTAATAATTGTATATTAATTCTGTGTCTGCTGTAGTTTTTTGTCCAGGTTGATTTGTACGGCTAGATAGATTATTTTGGTAAAGTAGGCTTTGTGTGGGCGTTTTCGGGTCGGAAAAATTAAGTGTTCCAAAAAAATCAAACTGGAAAACTGGACTTTTTCTGGACTGTACGGATAGATTGAGATTTGTATATTATCAGTGAGATACGCACCAAATTTGAACTGTACGGATAATTTGATTATTTTGGAATAGTCCAGTTCCGCAAACTTTTAAAAATTTTAAAACAAAATCGGAAGTTTTTTCTTAAGGTTGGAATATTATAAAATTTTCTTTAAATAAATCAT
>CALUQI010000005.1 GCA_944322875.1 Candidatus Gastranaerophilales bacterium | reverse complement strand
AAAGAAAATTGAAGAATACTACAAAACAGACAGTACAGTAGGTGAAATATACACAGACAAAGATTATATGTACGATTGGAGAGACGAACTTCACAGTGAGGATTTGAGTGACAATCACATTCAAAAGATAATTCGAGCAATACTAAAACAGGCAATTATAGAAGAAGTTCACGAAGTAACTTTTCAGGGCGAAAACACCGGATTAGGAGTAAATTTTAAAAAAAATGGAGAGGTGATAAACAAAGGTATAATTCCCGGAGTCTTAACATCCTCGTTTGGTGCAAAATTAAAGACTTTGGCAGAACTTGATCCTTCAGTATCAGAAGTTCCACAACTTGGCAAATTAAACTTTAAAGTTGACAACACACTATTAGTTGCAAGTATATCAACATTCCCAACAATAATGGGGGAAAGAATCTTCCTCAAAATATACAAGCCTCCCAAATCTCTTGATAAAATTATTAGTGTTGAAAAATCAAGAAAAATTATTAAAGCATCACTTAAACAGCCCGGAATAATTCTTGTCTGCGGTTCACCATTAAGCGGCAAAACTCACATAATTTATTCATTGCTCTTGGAAGCTGCAAAAGATAAAACGCGTAATATCATGACAATTGAAAGCATATCAAAATACAACCTTAGCGGTGTTAATCAATGTGAACTTAATGAAAATGTAGGCTTTAACATGGATAAAGCTTCAAGATTCATTGAATTTCAATCGCCGGAACTAATATACCTTGAAGGCATCAAGACAAAAGAATCCTTCGATTACTATGCAAGTCTCGTTTTTGAAGGTAAGACAGTAATTATGGAATTTTTGGCAAACAATATGGAAGATATGCGTAATAAAATGGCATTTTCAGACTTTGAAACGCTTAAATCATTGATAAGTTGTATGATATTTATACACTCAAAAGATAGCCTTGAAGTTTTTGATAAGACGACAATCCAAAAATATCTTGCATAATTTATTTAGCGATATAAAACAGCAGATTAATCAAGAAATCGGCAATCAACATATACAAAGTAGACAAAATAGCTGCTTGAGTTGTAGATATTCCAACTTCTTTAGCACCGCCTTTGGTTTCATATCCTTGAGTAGCACAAACAAGCGCTATCAAACCTCCAAAAACAGATGCTTTCAAAAGACTTATATATATATCTCTTGTAGAAAGCCAAGCCCAAACCGAATTCATATACCTTGCAGGATGTAAATTAATCGTAGCAGATGAAACGAACATTCCGCCCAAAATCCCGACGAGCTCTGCCAATAAAACAACCATCGGTACAGTAAACATTGCCGCTATAATCCTTGGAGTGAAATAATATCCGACAGGATCAACTTTCAAAGTTTTCATTGCATCAACCTGTGATGTAACTTGCATGTTAGCAATTTCGGCTGAAATAGCAGTTCCCGCTCTGGCGCCAATAGCCAATGCCACAAACCCCGGAGCGATTTCTCTTATCATTATAATTGCTATGGTGCCGCCTATGTATGTTTCTGCACCTGACATCAGAAACTGTTTTGAAACCTGAATAGCTATTACTGCAGCAGCTATAAATGCTATCACCAAAGATATCGTCAAAGAATCATAACTAATAGAAGCCGCCTGATTGATTACAGAAGAAAATCTTACCTGCCTTTGAAACAAATATCTTATACTTTTTAACAAATTAATTACACATAACCCGAAAAAATTTATCATACAAAGAATATATCACGAAAAACTAATTTTTGGCAATATTTGCACTTTTGATAAAGTTTTTTGCATCATTGATAGGAATGGCAAAACCAATTCCAATATTGGATATATTATTATCCGGATTATAAATTGATTGATTAATCCCAATGACTTGTCCGGAAGAATTTAGTAAAGGACCGCCTGAACATCCTGGATTAATAGCAGCATCCGTTTGTATTCTGTTCTTAGTATAATCTATTCTTGAAACTATACCTTGTGTCAGTGTTCCTGAAAACCCGAAAGGATTTCCTATTGTTAGTACTTTTTGTCCTACTTTTATATCTTCGGAATCTCCAAAATTTACTATTTTTAAGGGGGTCTTCGGCTCAATTTTTAAAAGTGCCAAATCATTATTTTTACCCATTTTGGCAATAATTTTCGCTTTATACACTTGACCGTTATATGTTGTTACATCAATATCGGTACAATCTTCTACCACGTGAGACCCGGTTAATATAACACCATTTGGCTTAATTATGCAACCCGTACCAGCTGAAATCCCATCAGATAATTGTGCTTCTATAGCAACTATTGCAGGGTTTATTTTTTCATAAACTGTTATGTTAATTTTTTCGTCCGGTTCATAATTTGCTGCATTACATGAACCAAAACTTATAACAAAAAAAGCTAATACGTAAATAATTTTTTTAAGCATTTTTTCCCCTTTGCATATATTATGTAAAAATTTTTTTTATTTAGTATTACCATAAATCATTAGTTTTTGGTTAGTTCTTGAAATTATTAAAATTTTAATGTATAATTCATCAAGAAGGAGAATTTATTATGGCAAGAATTGATTTATTCAAACAACATTTACAAGAAAAGAAAGCAGTTAAAATTATTGCTGGTATCGACAATTTTGATATACAAAATATCAAAAAAGTAGTGACATCAGCAGAGAATTCAGGAGCTAGTGCAGTCGATATCTGTGCAAAAGAAGAAATTGTTAAAGAAATTCGTTCAATAACAGAACTTCCGTTATTCGTATCTTCAATTGTTCCTCAAGAATTAGTAAGAGCAGTTGAACTCGGTGCTGATGCAATTGAGTTAGGAAATTTTGATGTTTTATACAAAAAAGGTATTTCATTCAATGCAAAAGAAGTTTTGAATTTGGTAAAAGAGACTCTGACAATGCTAAACGGTAAAGAAATTTTCTTTTCAGTAACCATTCCAGGTGAAATTGCCGTTTCTGAACAAATTGAACTTGCAAGAGAACTTGAAGTTCTTGGTATAGACTTAATACAAACAGAAGGACATTTTTCAAAAGATTCTCAAGCAGACGGTGTAAGAGGACTTATGGAAAGAGCAGAACTTACTATTTCTAACACTCTTGAACTTACAAGAAATATTGAACTGCCTATTATGACTGCTACGGGTATTAATCCTACGACAGCTCCATTTGCTTTTGCTGCAGGAGCATCTGCTATAGGCGCTGGATCTTGTATCAATAAAATGGATTCAACTCTGTCTATGATGGCTACTATTAAAAAACTTGTTGAGATAGCTGAAAAAAATGCATCAAAAACTTTAGAATTAGTTTAATAAAAAACTTAATTGAATAATTTGCAGGCGGACTTTTGTCCGCCTTTTTTATTAAACATTTATTTACATGTAATGGAAATTTTTCTTAGTTTTAAATACAATATTGTCGAGGAAGGAATAAATACATGGAATATATCTTAGACTTATTATATTTGTATATTGCTGTTTATTCAGTATATTTTTTAGCTTTATCATTAAGAAACCTGAAAGATAAACCTTTTAAAATAGAAAAACGCTATTCACAATACGAAGAAAAAGACAACTTGGCTGTTATAATATACTCACACAATAATAAATCCACATTGGAAAATATTATTGAACAAATAAAAATGCAGGATTATCCTATAGACTGTTTTAAAGTATTTGCCATTTTGGACAATTGTACAGACGGTTCTGAAACAATATTTGATAAAAACAAGTTTGTTAATGTAATAAACTTCCAAAATAGTGAAACATTTGGTAAAGATAAGTCCGTATCATTACTTTTGGAACAACTAAATCAAGATGATTGGATTGACTCATACATATTTATAGAGGGGAACAGAGGTATAGCTCATGACTTTTTATCTGCAGCAAATTCTGCCCTTACAAAAAATTCTGTCTTGAGCGGCGAAACTTTAATGTTAACAGATAACCTTGATATTATAGATAGAATCAAAGCTGTGTACCAAAAATACCATATGAATTTCATAAGGCAAGCAAGATCACTCTTTGGATTAGCCTGTGAAGCAGATTCAGGCGTATTAATCATTAAAAAAGAAATAGTTGGTAAAATTGGTTCAATAGATTTTAAGAATATAGACAGCGAACTAAAATACAGCCTATTGCTTTCAAAAATAGGTTGTAGATGTTCTTATAATCCTAATATCAAAACCTTTGTTAATGGTGAAGAATACATTTTTGAAAGACCTAGACTTTCTCAAAGATTAAAACTTTTCAAAAACTGTATTAGGGGTATTTTCACTAAAAACTTTGTTTTCACAGAACACGTATTTTCACTTATAGCTCCAAATTTCTGGGTGCTTTTTATCGGGTATCTGTACTTAATGAAACATTCTTATAAGTATTACTTTTTTGTCGACTTTAAAGTAGTATTATTCACGTTTGTTATATTGCTTGCCGGATTTGCAATCAGCTTAATAAACTCAAAACTGGACAACAAAGAAATATTTTTATTAGCACTATACCCAATATATTCCATAGGACACATAACCAAAAATCTTCCTCCTATAAGAAAATTAACAGCTAAAATAGCGGATAACAAAAAATCCAATGAGAAAGATAAATTATCAATAGATGTTGTTGTTTCAACCGGAAAAAGTGATTTACCTTGCAAACTTGAGTTTATTTCTGATAAAGGACTTTCAAAGGTAAGGTTTATATTTAAAAACAAAAAATATACAACCGGCTGTCATTTGAGAATGATAGATGCTTTACAGGAATTAAAATCAAAGCTTGATGATTACGGTTTTATCCTAAAAATATGCAACTGCTGTTCTCATTTTACCTCAAGCGTAGATGGTTCGACAAACATGCTTAAAGGAACCTGCAGCTGTGATTATCCAAGTCCGTCATTAAAAGAACCCAAACCGACATTAATTTGGAACAGTTGTTCTAAATTTTCACCGGCAAAACTAAATAATTTAATCGAAGAAATGGTGGCTAATTCCGAGAATAGTTAAAACCTCCTTAAGCATATAAAATGAACCGCAAACAATTGTAAGTTTGCTATTATCAGATACAAACAAGTTTCTTTTAAATTCTTCGGATGGGTAAGGGCAGGCAGTTTTTAATTCTTCTACCGATGCAGAGTTAGGATAATTAAAATGATAAAAATAAATTTCATCCTGTTCTTGGAATAAAGACTTTATCATCGCTTTAAAATCTTTGTTTCTCAAACATCCAAAAATAAATCTTCTGGGAATATCAGGGTAGTAATAATCTAAACTTTGACGAAGTGCAATAGCACCATTAGGGTTATGAGCAGAATCAACTATCATGTTTTTATCTTTCAGATATTGGAATCTATAAGGATGTTTGACCTTTTTCAAAGCCGCCTGAATAATATTTTCAGAAATTTTCGGAAAAACAAATCTGACAGCCGCTAAAGCTAAAGAGAGGTTTTGTTGCTGAAAAACTCCTTTCAAAGAAAGATTAGTTACATCTTCAAAAGGAGGTACAATAACAAACAATGCATTTTTATCATCTGCTGCATCTTTAAAAACTTCATAACCTTCACTAACAAATACAGGACAATTTTCCTTTATAATACCGGCTTTTTCAAAAGCAATTTTATCAAGAGAGTTTCCCAACCTTTCTGTATGATCGAAATCTATGTGGGTAATAATTGAACAAAGATTAGTTTTAATCACATTAGTTGCATCAAAACGACCTCCGAGTCCGGTTTCTAAGACAACAACTTCAACTTTTTGCTTGTTAAAATAGTCAAACATCACAGCAGTCAATATCTCAAATTCAGTTAAATCTATATTATGTTCATCAGCCAAATTACAAATTTTTTCAATATATTCGGCAAAATCATTTTTTGAAATTTCATTACCGGAAATCTTAATCCGTTCAGTATAATCAAAAATATGAGGACTTGTATAAAGTCCGACTTTCAAACCTGCTTCTTGTAAAATAGTAGCAATGACGGAACAAACAGAACCCTTACCATTCGTTCCTGCAACATGGATGTACTTGAGTTCATCTTGAGGATTTCCCAACAAATCAAGAATTTTAGAAATCCTTTTCAATCCCAACTCAATACGGAATTTTCCTTGACAACTTAAAAGTTTTACTGAACTTGCATAATCCATAATCAATAGAACCTTTGTACTATTGGTAAATTAATCCCGTTACAAAATGACCGCTCAGTAATTCTCACACCAAGACATCCTTGTTTTCTTTTAAACTGAGCACGATATATTTTTTTAATTGTATCTTCGGTTAGGGAAACTCCGTATTTTTCAGCAATTTTATCAAGTGATGCATTTTTTTCCAGATACATTTCAATAATGTCGTCTAAAATCTCATACTCAGGAAGTCTATCCTGATCTTTTTGTCCGGGATGAAGCTCTGCAGAAGGAGCTTTATCAATAATCGTCTGCGGTATAATTTCTCTATCTCTATTAATGTAAGCTGAAAGCCTGTATACATTAGTTTTAGTCAAGTCACAAATTAAATTAAAGCCACCGGCCATATCACCATACAAAGTTCCAAAACCCATAGCGATTTCCGACTTATTACCGGTTGAAAGCAGTAACCTGCTGTCACGATTTGAGAAAAACATCAGAATTAGCGCTCTTAATCTTGCCTGAAGATTTTCTTCGGCTAAATCTCTTCTTAAATCATGAGCAATTTTATCCATGAAATTATCAAAAAGAGGAGTAATTGAATGTTTTTCTGTCTTAATTCCTATATTATTAGCCAACTTAATTGAATCAGAAATACTTCCTTCAGAAGAATACATACTCGGCATCATAATCCCCAACACATTCTCAGCACCTATGGCTTCCGCAGCCAATACTGCTGTTAATGCACTGTCTATTCCTCCGGATAACCCTAACACTACTTTTTTAAATCCGCTATTCTCGCAGTATTCTTTTAATGCAAAAGTCAAAACTTTATATATCATTGATTCTGCGGAATCTTCTTGATAATTTATGGTTCTTTCAAAATCAATTATTTCACACGATGACTCACATAACGGCATAAACAACACGAGTTCATTATCTTTGTTTTTGGCAAAACTACAACCACCATAGATATTCTCATCAGACATACCAACAGCATTTACGTACACAAAATTATTGGAAGTATTTATACTTTCAACAAAATCCCTATATGCATCTTTAACAAAATATTTGTTCTTTGGTAAAATATAAAGATCACATACAACATCATCTCTATATACATCATTTACGTAAATATTTTTACCTCCGATAATAAAAAAACCATCATCAGAAGAGCTTATTTTGCCGTCGTGAATTAAGATATCACCAATCAAAACATCCTTATCAAAAGCAATTTTAGCGATTTTATCATACATAACCTGCTGAGTCTTAATGCATTTTTCATCATACATTAAGTCTTTTCCACCGATATTTTCAATACTATATTCCGGAAAAATTATCAAATCACAATTTATGTTTTTTATTTGTTCAGCTATCTGGTTATAATTAAATTCAAAATCTCCGGTTTTAAATCTGGTCTGTGCCAATGCTATCTTCATTGATGCTCCTTTATTCTAACTTCAAATAATTTACTTTTTCCCAACTCAAATCTATATACTTAACCTTCCCTTTAACTTTTTCCACCTGGGGTAAAATTGTAGGGATTCTTTTAATCCTTTCAAATATATCATTATCAGGACGTCCCAGCCGAACTAAAACAGTTTCAATCTTGACATAAACATCATCCGGTTTTCTTAGATCCACATATAAAACTTTCTCTCGCGAAAAAGTTTCCACATACTTAACAATCTTTTCGATGAAAAATACCTTTTCAGCATCCCATTTTCTATAATCATCCCCACTATTTCCGTATGACAAAACTTTGATTGTTTTATACTCATTTGGCAATGGCAGATAGTCCGAACCAGTAATCAATCGTCCATCTTTTGTGTAAGCAGCTACAGGCATAACTTTTTCATCCGGAGCAATTGTCAAAACCGGTACAGCTTCCCGGATTATAATTAAAATTCTCGCGGGAAAAGCGTAGCGTCTTATATATACATCTTCAATTGGTGCTAAAGAATTTAATTTTGATTTTAACTCACTAAAACCAACCATATAAAGAGGTCTATTCGGTACTGAAGTATCTTTTAATACTGACTTGATTTTATCAATTTTAACAATTTTGTTATTAACAACTTGAATCCTTGAAGAATCAAAATTACTAAATGTCCCCTTAGGGAAATACCAACCACTCAAAATTGAAAAATAATACACAAAAACAACAATAATACAGGCCGTAACAAAACGCAGCAAACCTTTAAGAAAACTCTTCTTCTTTTTTCCTTTACGAAGTTTTCTTTCTTGTTGCTTTGTTTTTAGCAATTCTTCTGGGTTTTCAAATTCGTTATAATCGTTCATTATTTATTCAATCCTGCACTATTCAAAATCAATTGTACTAAATTGTCATAATTAATATTCATCGCAGCAGCCTGGGCAGGCAAATCACTTGTTGCTGTCATGCCCGGACTTGTATTAATTTCTAAAAGATAAGGTACATCATCTTTCATCATAAAGTCAATTCTTGAAACACCTTTACAACCGGCAGTTTCAAATGCCGCTACAGCTTGTTCTTTCACAAAATTTGTAACACTTTCGGATAAACTAGCAGGACAAATAAATTCTGACAAACCACTTGTATATTTAGCTTCAAAATCATACCATTCAGTCTTTGGACGTATCTCAAGAATCTCTGTTGCAAAAGCTTTTCCATCTCGTTCTAAAACACCAACAGTTACAAAAAAACCGTCAATGAATTCTTCAATTAAAACATCATCATTATACTTTAGGGCATTAATGTATGCTGTTTCCAAATCCTCTTTTTTATCAACTTTAGTCATTCCGAAGCTGGAACCTTCACTTACAGGTTTCACAAATAACGGATATATTAAATCACTTGTTTTTTCATATAGATTATCACCTTTTCTAATGAATGCTGATTTTGCCATTTTTATGTTAGGGTTTGTTGAAAGAATACGTTTTGTATATTCTTTATTCATACAAATAGCACTCGACATAACCCCGCAACCTGTATAAGGTATCTTCAAAATTTCTAAAACACCTTGAATACAACCATCTTCTCCATATTTACCATGAAGTGCGTTAAAAGCATAATCATAGCGGCCTTCTTTAAGTTTCAAAGCAATATTATCATCTACAACAACAATTTCTGAGTTTTTATAACCTAACCTCTGTAAAGCATCAAAACAACCTTTTCCTGAACGCATTGAAACTTCCGCTTCTGAGGACATACCTCCGCATAACACTGCTATTTTTGAGTTTTTATCAAACCTATTTTCAATTTTCTGCATAATTCAACCTCATCTTGATTATTTTCACCTAAAAACTTAACCTCGGGAATAAGTTTTATACCGTATTTTTCTTCTACAGCAGACGACATTTTATACATAAGCGTCAATATATCCAAAGAAGTCCCGTTATTATTAATAATAAAATTAGCATGACCTTCAAAGACTTTAGCACCGCCTGAAACCATTTTTTTTGCCCCAACGGATTCTAATAGCATACCGGCAGAATATCCTTCAGGGTTTTTAAAAACACTTCCGCAATTGGGTAAGACCAAAGAAGGCTGTTTTGATTGTCTAAAAACTAAATTGTCATTCATCTTGTTTTTAATATTCTCAACGGTATCTGGTTTTAGCAAAAAGCTTGCTTCCAAAACAACATATGTACTTTCTTGGCAAACTGATTTTCTGTATGAAAACTTCATATCCTCATTATTTAGGACAACCACACCGTTTTCTTTGGAATAAAGCTTCGCTGTATATAAAACATCTGAAACACACTGACCGTGAGCACCGGCATTCATATATACCTCACCACCTACAGATCCGGGGAATGCTATCATAAATTCCAACCCGCTTAAACCTTTTTCGGCAGCGATATTTGCAAGTTTTGTACCACGAACTCCTGCGCTTGCAGTAATTATATTTGAATTTATTTTTATTTCATTTATATGCCTTGTGCAGACAACTACACCATCATAACCGTACGATGAAACAATTACATTGGACAGATTCCCTACTACAACCGCTTCAGGTTCCAAATCTAATACTTTAACAAACTCAGCAGTAGATTTTGGGAAATAAACTTTTTTGATTTTACCCCCTATTTTAAAGGAAGTTAGTTTCGAAATATCAAAATTATTTTCGAACATCAACCATATCTCCGCTCAAATTAAGAAGTTCCTTTCCCAAATTTGTTATGGTACCTGCCCCAAGACCTATAACTATATCACCTGATTTTAGCATAGGTAAAAGTTTTTTCGCTACTGTTTTCATATCACCAGAAATATACTCGCTATCTAGTTTGGAAGACAATTCGTCGGCAAACTTTGCAGAATTAACACCATCTATCGGACTTTCCGAAGCTGCATAAACATCTGTAACTACTACCTTATTTACATCACCAAAGGATTCCAAAAAGTCTTTCCATAAACTACTCAATCTTGTATACCTGTGGGGTTGAAATACTGCTATTGTATTCCTATTCTTAAAAGATTTAACAGCTGAAAGTGCTGCTTTGATTTCAGTAGGATGATGCGCATAGTCATCATAAACAGAAATACCATTAAACTCACAAACTTTTTCAAATCGTCTTCCCATTCCCGTGAAATTTACAAAATGGGGAATTAAAAGTTCTATATCAATACCCGATTGATGCAAACTCGCTAAAACTGCCAAAGTATTGTATACATTATGTTCACCTTTTAAACTGATTTTTATATTAGCCAAATATTCATTTCTGTAATAAACGTCAAAATCAGTAAAATCTTCACCGTAATTTATATTTTTTGCAGTATAATCTGCGTTATTTAAGCCAAAAGTGATGAAATTACCGCCTGACAACATTTTTAAAGTTTCACAGTCATTGTTAATCAATATTTTAGCACTGGATTTCAACCCGTCTATAAAATTGTCAAATGTCTCTATTATAGACTCTAAACCATTCTTATAAAAATCCAAATGATCCGCTTCAAGATTATTAATAACTACAACATCAGGAGAATATTTAACAATAGTCCCATCACTCTCGTCTAACTCTGCGCAAAAGAATTCACCATCCTGAGAATGAGCATTAGTACCAATCTCAGGAATAATTCCTCCCACAACAAATGAAGGCTTTAAACCGGCCTTTTCCATCACATAAGCAGAAAGTCCGCTAGTAGTTGTTTTACCGTGAGTTCCCGAGTAACCTATAAAAAACTTTCCCATTTCGGATAATTTTGCCAACACATCAGATCGGTGGTATATAGGTAATCCTAAACTTTTTGCTCTTTGTATTTCCGGATTATTTTCTTTTATAGCGGTACTTGCTACAACAATACAATCATCAGGTACATTGTTCGCATCATGTCCTATGTATATTCTTGCGCCCATTTCTCTTAATTTATTAATATATTTACTATCACTTATATCGGAACCAGAAACTTCACAACCGTTTTCCATAAGGTATTTGGCTAAACCACTCATACCTATTCCGCCTATAGCAATAAAATGATATTTTTCTCTCAATTTTTTAATCCTTATGCTATTTACTATCTTATTATAATACTAAAAAAACCGGAAGGATTGATTGTTATAATTTTTAATATAACAATATAATCTTAAAATATTACTCTTCGGTATACGTATAATTTGGCTTATCTTCGTCATTCATCTTAAAAGACATAATAAATATCTGATCTTTTTTTATTTCCATTTCTTTACCTTTATTTAAATATGAAAAAGGAGTCTTCTCATAAAGTGCAACAGCAGCGGATTTTGCGCGGTTCCCATACTCATTCTTAACAGCACCTTCGACGATCGCAACTCCCGGGCCAAATAATCCGTCCGCAAGCTTGTTACCAACATAGACAGCACCCTGTTTTGCAACTGCACCTGCATTTATGTCGCTCAATGAACTATACTTTCCTTGAAAATTTTGTTCTATGGTGTATGTCTGATTTTTACCTGAATCATAAAAAGTTATAGGAATAAACGTAAATGTCGCATTTTGTTTAAGTCTTTTAGGATCAGTTACATCTGTTATTTTACCTTCAATTATACTGCCGGCAAGTATGGTATAATTTCTTTTAGTTGTAACATCTTCAACCACCTTAAGTTTCCACGTTTGCGGAGGATTTTCCGTATTAAAATCTGACATAGCCTGAACCTTTACGTTTAAAGCTAACACCGGATGTGTTCCTAATAACATCAATAATAAAATTAATAATATTCTTTTCATATAATAACTCCTATTTTTTAAAAATAGTACTTAAATACTGGCCTGTAAATGAATTTTTATTATCCGCAACCTCTTTAGGAGAACCTTTAGCAATAATATTACCACCGTTATTTCCGCCTTCAGGTCCTAAATCTATTATATAATCCGCTACTTTTATCAAATCCATGTTATGCTCAATAATCAATATAGTATTTCCTTGATCTGCGAGCCTTTGAAGTATTTTCACCAATTTGTCCAAATCTGCCCAATGCAAACCTACGGACGGTTCATCCAAAAGATACAGTGTTTTCCCGGTTGAACGTTTATTTAATTCGGATGCTAACTTGATTCTTTGAGCTTCTCCTCCCGAAAGAGTTGTTGAACTTTGACCTAATTTAATATAATCAAGACCAACATCATTCAATGTCTTAAGTTTATTTTTAATAGCCGGAATACTATCAAAAAATTCTAAAGCCTCCTTTACACTCATATCCAGTACATCTGATATGGTTTTGCCTTTATATTTAACTTCTAAAGTTTCATGATTATATCGTTTTCCTTTGCATACATCGCATTTAACATAAACATCAGATAAAAAATTCATTTCGATCTTTACCAAACCATCACCTTTGCAAGCTTCACAGCGTCCGCCTTTTACGTTAAAACTGAAACGGCCAGGTTTGTAACCTCGCAACTTAGCCTCATTTGTCTTTGAATATAATTCTCTTATATGCGTAAAAATATCAGTGTAAGTAGCAGGATTAGACCTTGGTGTCCTCCCTATCGGAGATTGATCAATATCAATAATTTTATCAATATATTCAAAACCTGTTATCTCCTCTACACCTTGAGGTTTTGGCTTGTTGCCCCTAATTTTATGAAGCGCATACTCGTATATTAAGTCTTGCATCAAAGTTGATTTACCAGAACCGGAAACACCCGTTAATATAACTATTTTGCCGAGAGGAATGTCTACATTTATATTCTTTAGATTATTTAAGTAAGCATTTTTTACGTGTAAAAAATGTCCGTTTCCCTCACGAATCTTCTCCGGAATAGGTATAAATTTCTCTCCACTTAAATACTTTCCGGTAATCGATCTTTCTGACGATATAATATCATCAACTTTACCTTGTGCTATAATTTCTCCGCCGTTGACACCTGCATTTGGACCGATATCTACTATATAATCCGCGTTTCTGATAGTTTCTTCATCGTGTTCTACAACAATTAAAGTGTTTCCTAAGTTCCGTAACTTAATCAAAGTTTTAATTAATCTGTCATTATCTCTTTGGTGCAAACCTATTGAAGGCTCGTCTAAAACATATAACACGCCCGAAAGTCCGCTTCCTATTTGTGTGGCAAGTCTTATTCGCTGAGCCTCTCCGCCGGACAATGTACCCGACATTCTTGCCAAATTTAGATAACCTAGGCCGACATCTTTCATAAAACGTAAACGTGATCTTATTTCATCTAATATTTGTTTTGCAATTTGAAGTTCATAATCTGACAAATCTAAATACAAATTTTCTATAAAATCGTATTCTTCTTCTACTGACATTGAAGTAAATTCGTAAATATTCTTATTATTTACTGTAACTGCCAAAGAAAATGGATTCAATCTGGCTCCATTACAAGCCGGACATGGAGTTGTCACCATATATTTTTCTATTTCTTCTCGCCAGTATTCACCATTTGACTCGTTATATCTTTTTTCTAAAAATGGAATTACTCCTATGTGTCTGTGGTATTGCGTATGGTACTTCTTAGTGCCAAAACGTTTAACATGGAATGCTATAATATCATCGCTTCCGTATAAAATTATTTTTTGCTGTTCATCAGTTAACTCTTCAAAAGGCTTATCCATATCTATACCATAATGCGATGCTATGGACTGCAACACATCATCGTAATATGAGTTTGTAGTTTTTGCCCAAGGATATATGGCACCTTGTGAAAGTGATTTTTTTCGATCCGGAACAATTAAATTAGGATCTATTATAAAGTCTGCACCTAAACCTGAACATCTTTCACATGCTCCGTAAGGATTATTAAATGAAAAAATCCTGGGTGCCAATTCCTCATAACTTACATTACATTTTGCACAAGCCAATTTCTCACTGTATACTACTTCCTTATCACCTATTATGTCAACTATCGCTATTCCATCAGCCTTTTTTAAAGCAATTTGCACACTGTCTGCTATTCGTGATCTTGAAGATGACTTAACTACTATTCTATCAACTATAACATGTATTGTATGTTTTTGGGTCTTGCTAAGCTTAATTTCATCCTCATCTAGATTGTAAATTTTATCATCTGCTTTTACTCTTACAAATCCTTCCTGTCTTAATTCCTCAAAAGTAGAATTAAACTCACCTTTTTTCCCCCTTGCAATTGGAGCAAGAATTTGTATCTTTGTGCCTTCACTGAGTTTCATTATACTGTTAACTATCTCATCAATAGTTTGCGGCTTGATTATTTCTCCACATTTGGGACAATGCGGAATTCCTATCCTTGCATACAAAAGACGTAAATAGTCGTATATTTCTGTTACTGTACCGACAGTTGAACGAGGATTATTGCTTGTAGATTTCTGATCTATAGAAATGGCTGGAGAAAGACCATCAATGTATTCCACATTGGGCTTGTCCATCTGCCCTAAAAATTGGCGGGCGTATGTGGATAAACTCTCTATATACCTTCTTTGACCTTCTGCAAATATTGTGTCAAAAGCAAGAGAACTTTTGCCACTGCCCGAAACTCCAGTAAATACAACTAATTCATTTTTAGGAATTTCAAGAGATACATCCTTTAAATTGTGCTCTTTTGCTCCTTTTATTTTTATAGTATCACGCATAATTGTATTATTGCACGTAAAATATAAATTTCAAACTAATAATCAAAACCGGAGTAAGTGGTTCTTTGATAATCATAGTCAGCCTTTTGGTCGTTTACAATATCTTTTTCGTCAGCTATGACCGAAACTTCATCGGTGTATTGTCTTAATCCGTTAGGTAAAATCCTGTATTTAAGCACGTTAACGCGATCTTTTGAACCATCATCGGCAACATTGACTACTGTGTTTTCACAACCATTAAGAATATACCTATCACGGTTGTTTGAACCTTGAACAACCCCATCTTTTAATCCTTCTATTACATACCCCTCATTATTTCTATATACAGCTGCGTAACGGCTTTCATATTGATTGGGGAAAGTGATAATAGTCCCATTTTTTAAAACTACGTTATTAAAAGCTCTGTCTTCATAATCGTATGCACCCACATAATCAATATCTTGCTTATTAAAGGCAACACCGCCAACAGAGACAGGTGATACTTGATTTGTATATGCATTAGAAGCTATGGCAACATTTTGCATATATTGCAGCATCATCATTGTAGGTAAAACATAACTGTAAGGCTCATAATAATAAGTTCTCGGCGGAGGTGGCGGAGGACAGTAATATGTAGAAGGATAATATGGATAATAAGCATGATATCCAGGATAATAACCATAAGGATGTGCCTCTGCCTTATCCACTGGTGAACCAATCGTAGCTAAAATAAGAGCCGCCGCTGGTACCGTTTTTTTTATCCCTGAAGGAACTGTTATGTTAGAACTTTTTACTTTTATATCCTTTTGGGATTTAAAGCCTATGTTATTATTTTTACTGTAATTTTGAGACAAAGGTAATATTTGCATACACATACTCCTAATTTAAATACTCTATTATTAAAACACTAAAAAATTATTTTTGCTAATATATTACTCATTTCAAAATATATTAAAATTTATGCAATGTCAATCAAATTATAGCGATACGGAAACCTTTCAATTCTAACTATACGGGCAGATTCTCAAAATAACAAGAACCCCGTTTAAATATGGAACACAAAAAATATTACGCAAGCTAGAAAAGTTGTAGATAATGTATTTATACTACTATGGTTTTATCATCTATTGCTATAATAAATTAGCATATAACAGTATTGCTTACGGACCCACCTTATTATTAATGTATGGTTTGATATAAGTGCAGTTATATATAATTTTTGAATAATTAGTGTTTTACGCTTTAAAATTAAATTGATTTAAACTTATTCTTTTATTGTTTATATATTATTTATAATTTAATTATATAAAATTTCGATAAGTTTTGTTAATAATTTTAGTATTTTTAACAATTCTTTTAAGAAAGTTTACTTTATATCATTAAGCATAATATTATTATCTGCTTTGATAAAAAACAAATATTGAGGATTTTTTGATGAGTATTAATGGTATTAATTATAGTCCATACTTATATGCAGAAACAAAAGTAACTTTAAATTCTGCAAAAACTAATAAAGAGGAAATTTTTTCAACTAATTCTGTTAATAATTCCTATACAAATATAAATTGCAATTCTGTAGATTTTTCTACACAGTCATTTTTAAATAATCAAGTAAACACTTCTGAATTAAAGAAAGATATAGAAAAAACAAAATCAGAACAAGGTTTAATTGGCAAACTTTGGGATGGATTTAAAAACTTAACAGGAATTGGCGCGGGTTCAAACAAAGCTAAAGAAGCAATAGAAAAGTTTGAAAACGGTGAAATTTCCCTGGAAGAAGTGGAAAAAGCTGTTAATGAATATAAAGAAGGTCAAGAACAATGTGTTGATATAATCGCAGATATTGCATCTGGTATCGTGTCATTTGGCGTATTTGCATTAGCAACAGGAGTTGGAATTGCAGCTTCACCACTTACGGGTGGTGCTTCATTAGGACTTGTTGCATTAGGTTTTGGTATCGCAGGTGCAACAGGTGCAGCTTCTAAAATAGCTATTAAAGGTATAGATGCAGCTGTTGGCGGTAAAAAATATGATTCTTTTGGATATGACCTTGCTACAGGAGGTATCAATGGTATTTTTGCTCCTGTAACTGCAGGTATTGGCGGTGCTGCCGGCAAAGCAATTGCTGGAAAAGTTGGAGTAACTGCAATTCGTGAAGGTGGCGAAGTTATATTAAAGGAAACACTTGAAGGAGGAGCAAAAGGTGCTATTACAAAAACATTATTAACAACAAATGTAAAGTATATTGGCGGCTCTAATGGAGCAAGAGCATTGGTAACAGGTACTGATATGGCTGTAAATGGTGTAATTTCAGGAGCAGTTGATTCAGGCACAAGGTACCTTGCAATTGATAGCGAGAACAAATCTTTTGAAGGATTTATGAAAGAAGTTGGAACGGGGACAGTTAGTGGTTTAATTTTATCACCTGTTATCGGTGGTGGCATGAGAGTTTTTGGCAATGGAGCCGGTAAGCTCACAACCTCAATTAAATCCTCACTGGACGATTTAAAAATTTCTCAAATCACAACAGGTCGAAATGGCATAATAAGAGGAGCATCCGAATTAAATGTTAATGATATTGTAAGATTATATAACAATAAAATGAGAACGGTTACTGAGGCAGATATTAATAGTTTTATAACCAGATATGCATCAACAGAAGACCAAGCTATAGCACGAGAACTTTTAGGTGAAATGAGCCAATTTGCAAATTTGGATAGTCTAAATAGTTTATATACACAACTAAGTAAAGGCGGAATAACATTAGTAGCAGAAAAGAATTCAACCTCTATGAGTGACATTTTTGCATACTTAGCTGATAAAAAAGCATTCCCGAAAGATATTGTACTCCAAGCAAATACATTAGAAGACGGCATAAAAGATATTATTTCAAAAAATGGGAAAGCCGGCATTATTCTTGATGACTTAACTATACAAATTATAAAATATAATTCAAATTTACAAAATATGATTAAAGAAAACCCAAACATACGCTTAATTGCACCTCAAGGTTGGGATAGTGGAATTAATGCATTTGGCTATTCAACAAATCAAGAAATAACAGATAAATTGGATGATTTATTGATTGCAAGTAAAAATATTATTAAAAATAAGGGTGTTTCACAGACAGAAGCAATTCAAGAAGTACTAAATAGTGGAATAATAAATGAAATAAACGCTCTAAATATGGCAGACAACTTAGATATTATTCGTTGTTCAAAAGTAACAAGAGGTCAATCATTAACAAATACAGAACTATCAAATTTATATTCTTCAAGTAAAATAACTGCGGAACAACTTGATGATATTTTACTTAAATATTCAGAAGAAGATAGGCAAGTTGTATTAGAAGTATTAGCGCAAACTTCAAGACCTTCAAGTATGGCGACATTATCTGCACAAACAAAAAAACAATATATTGATATTGTTAAATTAGCCAAATCTAAAAGAATTAATTATAATAATATTTACTATTTAATCCCGACAGTAGAAGCAGGTAAAGGTAAAAAAAGTTATGGAATGGTAGCTACAATTTTTAGAAAATCAAATAACGTACCTGTAGAAAAATTTATTACAGATGTTTCTCAAATACCAGCTGGTAATAAATCAATGCTTGTAATACTAGACGATTTTTCAGGAAGCGGCAAAAGTTTAATAGATAATTATCGTGCTATAACAAATCCAAAAGAAGTTATTACTGAACAAGTCACAAAACGTATAAAGAAAGAAATTAAAAATGGTGCAGTAATTGAAAATATTGATGAATACATAACTAAAAATATACAAAAAGAGTTAAACAAATCATATACAGATGTGATTCCATACAACTCAACATTACAAAAATATAATGGTGAAATTATAATTGCACCGTTAGCATCAACTAGCGGTGAAGGTTCAGCCATTGTAAATTTTTCACAATATACTAAAAATAATCCAAAGTTAACATTTATGCCTGCAGATGAAATACCACTATTTTTTGATTCTGATTATTTCAAAGGTTTATCAAAAGACCAACAAAGATTATATGAAGAAGTAATAAAACCATTTGATAATTACGTAAGATTTGACCCAAGCGGGGACAAAGCTTCAAAATGGATGTCGCCTAATGACGAGTTGGGTTGGTATGGTTTCAGGGGTAATGCTACAAGTATAGTTTTCCCTTACATGGCTCCAAATAATAATAACGCATTTTACTCAACATTTATTGCACCATTATTAACATTCAACAAGTCAGGTGTTAAAAACAGGTGGATGTTATATTAATTAATTGTAAAAAAATAAAAATTACTAGCAATTTTTGTTTTTTATAGTTTTATATTAAACATAAAAGATTCTATAAAATATTATAAGAGGAAATAGTTATGTACAATGATATAAGAATTTTAAACAACCCAGATAGATTAAATTTTAAATCTAGGAAAATTATTATGAATAATGCACCTGAATATATAAAGACACTTGTTAAAAAGCTAGAGACTGCATCATCAAGGCAAGAAATGTATAAAATTTTAGATGATACAGTTGCACAAACTTCTGATTTTATTTCTTGTGGAAATACCTGTTTTGTTGGTAGTGGATATAAGTTTCAATGTACACTTAGTCAATATGCAAATAAATATAATATTCCACAAATAAATAGAGAATCAGGTATAGAGATATTAAAAATAATAAAAATAGGGAATAGCGACAGGTGTGTTGTAGTTTCCAAAGTAAAGGAATAAAATGATAACAAAATTAAATTTTAAAACAAAAGTATATGAATTGGCAACGAGTCCAATTAAAAGGATATCAAATCTTTTTAAAAATAGCTTATCAACAGATGTGTTTGAAAGTTCCACTATAGACATACATTCAAAAAGTCCTTTCCCAAGTTGCGTTTTAAGCAATTTTCATAAATCTAAATTTACATTAGACCGCATAAAAATAAATTCAATGGAAGGTTTTTTGCAATCTTTAAAAACTTCAGATATTAATATACAAAAAAAGGTTTGTAAGTTAGTCGGTAAAGAAGCTAAAAACGCTGGAAATATACTTAAACAACAAGGTTATGATGGACATACTTTATTCTGGAATGGTAAAGAAATAAATCGATTTTCTGATGAATATCAAGAATTACTGAAACGTGCATATGATGCCAAATTTAGACAAGATCTTTTATTTCGTAAAGCATTAAAAGCAACTGAAGGAAAAACATTAATTCATTCAATTGGCTCACAAAAAGAACAAGAAACAATATTAACAGAAAAAGAATTTATTGGTTTACTTAACAATCTACGTGGCAGATTATAATTTAGAACTTGAATTAAATTTCGACAACTGAACTTACTTCTTCGATTTTACTATCTCTCGGACGAATAAGTTGTTTCACATCGTTGTCACAAATTTCGCCCTCACTTACTCGAGTTTGCTCGCTTTGCTCGACTTCACTCTTTCGTAAAATCCGCAACCCGCTAAAGGCTGCTTAAACCCCTCGCCACACAAAATAAAAAATGGGATAACAAATGTTATCCCATTTTTTATTGTCGTAGGCGGGACTTGAACCCGCACGGGTCACCCCACACGCCCCTCAAACGTGCACGTATACCGATTCCGTCACTACGACAAAATGATTTTGAAAGATATTATATTTTCAAAATTCTGCTTACTTTACAAGTCTAATATAACAATTCCTATTTGTAAATACTATCTGCCAATTTCTATTGCTCTTAACGCCATTGATTTTGTGATATTCACTAGCGCTAAGTTAGCTTCATATGCTCTTTGCGCCATTATTGCATCTGCCATATCTACCATAGGATTTACATTTGATGATCTTATGTATCCGTTTTCATCTGCATCGGGATGACCAGGCCGGTATATCTTTTCTCCCAATGTCGGATCCTCTACAACTCCGCTAAATGTCACTCCGCCCTGTAAATATCCTAATTCTCCAGTACCAAAGACATCATTTTTCATCGTATTCATCAAACCATGAAAAGATATATCTTCTGTGGCATTTAATACAGGGATTTTCCTTACGTAATTAGGAGTATCTATATTTGCAACGTTCTTTGCGTGTGTATCCAATCGCAAACCATGTGCTCTTAATGCATTTGAACCTATATTGAAAGATTCTAATATACTCATGTCTTTTCCTCTTGTTATTTACCTACATTTATTACTGTTTTCATTTCCGTAATTATATTTGACATTCTTCTTGTCGCCATCGAATACATCATTGAATTCTCTTGTAAGGCTATTAATTCCTGTGCTGGATTTATTTCTTCATATTGTCTTTCTTCTATAATTCCGGATGGTCCCAATTTCTCTGAAAGTTTTGTTTCCAATGGACTGTTCATTGAACCCAAATAAGATGCAAAATTAATATCTCTCCTGACATAACCGGGGGTATCAACATTAGCAATATTTGAACCTATTGCTCGCTGCCTTTGAGAAATTAAGTCCATCATTAATGAAACTTTGCCAATACTATCTAATGAACTATACATTTATCCCTCCCTCATTAGCCTTCTCTTATATTTATTGCTTTATTGTACATATCATCAACCACTTTTAGCATTCGCATGCTTGCAATCATTGATGCATTTAATCTTAACATTTCACTTGTTGAGTTATATACATTCGCGTTTGAAATTTCTACATTATTTTGTTTAAAACAATCATGTTCTTTTACCAAGACAGGATCTCCTGAATCTTCTGTCATTGCAAATCTATTCATATCTGCCTGTTCCAATCCTTCCGGATTGGCAAATCTTACTAAAGGTATATTCCCAAGATATTTGGCTTCTGATTCTCTTGTATCATATGCCATTACATCTCCATTACCTTTTATCTCAAATTTATAACAATTCGTTGGGATTTTTATGCCCTCACCCACTATCCAATCGTCGTTTGTAACCAAATACCCATTTTTACCCTGTTTAAAAGAACCGTCACGAGTATATTGAACTTCACCTGCAGGAGAAACTACAGGAATGAAACCTTGACCGGATATTGCTACATCATATGGATTTGAAGTTATTCTTATGGAACCTTGTTGGAAATCGGTTCTTATTGCTCCTTTTAAATAACCGTCTTCACCCAACATTTGTTCAAATCTTACTGACTTATAGGCATTGGTGTTTAAATTAGCAAGAGAATTCGCAACATAACCCAATCTTTCAAATTGAGTATATGTGTTATTTACACTTTTTCTAATCATGCCTTGAATTGTATACATTACCTAACCCCCTCTATGAAGTTGTTCCTAGCTGACTTATTACTTTTTGCAAATTCTGATTCTGTATCATGAATAATTGTCTGTTTGCGTCAAAATTCTTTATTACAGGCATTATATTTATGAATTCCTCTTGTAATGCAACATTTGAAAATTCGTTGTAGCCTTGCTTTACTTTTGGTTCCATCACAAGTGCACCGTTTGAATCCACAATACCCAGATAGGCAACCTTCTCAAGTTTATTTGTTTGCGGATTGAAAACGCTTATTAAGCCGCTATCATTAATTTTTATTTGTTTCAAATCATCGGGCACTATATGAAGTTTTATTGGCATACCGGTATTTGACAACACTTTACTGTCATCCAAAGTTAAAAGATTACCTTCTTTATCCAACTTGAAACGACCATCTCTGGTCAATTTTATACCTTCGGCACTTTCCGTTTGGAAATAACCCTTTGCAGCCAAAGATATATCTAGAGGATTGTCAGATATCGCTATACGACCAATCTTATCATCCACTGTTGTAGAAAGCCCATTTACGCCCAAAAATTCCGTCATTGATGATACTATTGCATCTTTTCGTTGATATCCGACTTTATCAAAGCCTGTTACATTCTCGTTCGCTATTGATATAAGCTCACTATCTACATGCATTGCCCTGATTGATGCAGTTATACCGTTTTCTATAAATCTTATACCGCCATTTATCTTCATACATTTATACCTCTGGTAATATCTTCGGATATTTTCAGTATTTACTCAATTAATACAGAAAAAATCATCTGTTTGTATGGGTTTTTTATGTGTTTAATGATAAATTTATAAAAGTCAAAGTTGTTCGTCTCAAAAACGATAACAATCTATTTCATTATAAAATATCCTGACTGTCTGCAAAATCATTATAAAATCAGTCATTTAAAAATTCATATAAACTTGCTGCTTCCTGAATACTTACATTATTCTCCGGCACTATTAAAACACGAACTTCTACCTTTTTATATGTATATTCAATCCTTATTACATCACCTTGTTTTATTTGTTTAGAAGGCTTTGCCGGATGCCCATTTATAAACACTCTGCCCAAATCTGAAACTTCATTGGCAATTGTTCTTCTCTTTATTAATCGTGACACTTTCAAAAATTTGTCTAATCTCATAGAATCATTATAGCATATTCATGTTATAATCAGAATTATGAAAAAAGCTTTTTTATTCTTATTTTCTTTTTTTATATTTCAAACTCACTGCTTTGGATTTGAAAGCTCTATCAGGTTTGTCCAAGTTACGGATGTACACTTCAATTCTCAAAGTGCTTTCACCGTGAACGCACTTGAGAAAACTGTGAAAGATATTAATTCCTTAAATGATGTTTCTTTTGTAGTATTTACAGGTGATAATATCAACTCTCCCCAACCCGAATATTTGGAAGATTTTATAAAAATAATAAACAAATTAAACGTTCCCTATTACTTGGTCATAGGGAACCACGATGTCGCAAAAAGTAAGAAACTGTCAAAAGAACAATATGCCGAAATCGTTCATGCCAATAATTTTTTATGGTTCCGTAAAAAATGGAATTATACCTTTAAGAAAAAAGGTTATACTTTTATTGTAGTTGACGGAGCCAAAGAAGTCATCCCCGGTTCTGTGGGATATTATAGAGCAGATACACTTGACTGGCTAGATAAACAACTTAGTAAGAACAAGAAAAATCCTGTCATTATTTTACAGCACTACCCTATAGTTAATTCACCTGAATTTGGTGAAGCAAGATTAAAGACTCATAAAACGTATCGTCCAGAAGACTATTTTGCCGTTTTGAAAAAGCACGACAATGTTGTCGCTATAATATCAGGACATTTTCATGTTAACAGTGAAACTATGCAAGACGGCATTTATCACATCAATACCCCTACCCTTCTTAAAGAACCTCATGCATATAAAATTATAGATATAGTTTCTAAAGACAGACTTTCACCAATTATATACACGCAGCTTAAAGAAGTAGATGAATAGTTGCTTTTTTTTATAAATAATATTATAATTGTAACAACACTATTTGAGGGTACATAATACAAAATGGATGAGTCGGGAAATTTATTTTTTAATTTATTTTTAATAGCATTCCTATTATTTTCAAACGGTTTTTTCGTAGCAGCCGAATTTGCTATGGTAAAAGTTAGAAAAACAAGAATAGAACAATTGGTTAAAGAAGGTAATTTTAGTGCCAAAATAGCCCTTGAAGCAATAAAAGACTTAGATAAATTTATAGCTGCAGTTCAATTGGGTGTGACTATTTCAAGTATTGGTCTTGGTTGGGTCGGAGAAGGAACTCTTGCCAGAATCATAGAACCATTATTTAATTTTCTGCCTGGTGCGGGACAAACAATTGCAACTCACACGGTATCTGTATCTTTAGCATTTGCTTTAATAACTTTTTTACACGTTGTACTTGGTGAACTAATTCCGAAGTCGATAGCGTTAGAATATACTGAAAAGACGGCTCTTGTTATAGCACAACCGATGCAAGCGATAACTTTTGTCTTCAATCCTTTCATATGGCTTTTAAACGGATTTGGGAATTGGCTTTTAAAACTTATGAATATCCCTCATTCACATAAATCATCTCTTGTCCATTCATCAGAAGAATTAGATATGCTTGTTGATGCCAGTTACAATGGTGGAGTTTTGAATGAGACGGAAAAAGACATGCTTCATAACGTGTTTAAATTTTCTGATTTGACAGCCAAACAGGTAATGGTTCCCCGAACAGATATGGTTTGTGTACCTATTGATATGTCATTAGAAGAACTTAATAAGGTTGCAACAGAAAATCAATACACAAGATATCCCGTTTACGAAAATGATATAGACCACATATCGGGTTTAATTCACGTAAAAGATTTATATAAATTATCACTTGACGATACAACATGTCCGATAGAACGGATACAGCGCGATATAATGCTGGTTCCTGAAACGATTACAATGGATAATTTAGTCTTGGAATTCAAAAAACGCAAAGGCCAAATGGCAATAGTAGTCGATGAGTTTGGCGGTACTTCTGGGTTGATAACACTTGAGGACGTAATTGAAGAAATATTCGGTGATGTGCAAGATGAATTTGATGAAGAAGAAGAGGAAGAACCGGATATCATAGAAATATCTCCGGATAAATATTTAGCAAATGCTATGATGCGCACTGACGAAATCGCTGAATTTTTCACCATGGATGAAGAATTAATTGAAGACGAGGACGTAGATACAATAGGCGGTCTTGTAGTTAAACTTCTCGGCAGGCTAGCAAATGTTAATGATACCGTATCTCATCACGGGTTAACATTTATAGTTAAAGAAATTGACGGAGCCAGAATAACTAAACTTGAAATTTTAAAAGAAGAAACTCCTGTATCGGATCAAGTCCAAGAATAATTTCACCTACATCGCTTTAATGATATTTAGCAGAATTCCTCTTTTTAAATGATGTTAGCATCCTAATATTGTATAGAATATAAGTATATTGAACAATATTTGGGCGGATTAATGAGTCAAGATTTTGATTTTACATCATACAATAATATAAAGCGGCTTTCAGAAGATGAATTAACCGCACTTTGGGGAAAATATCTGAATAACAGATCAGATAAAAATTCTCGGGATGCCCTAATAGTTCAATACATATATCTGATTCGTTACGTTGTGGGCCGTGTAAAAGTAACACTTCCGTCAACTATTTCATTGGAAGATATAGCCGGTTACGGTGTGGAAGGTTTGATAAATGCAATAGAAAGATATACTCCTCAAAAAAACACAAGGTTTGAAACATATGCACTAATAAGAATAAGAGGAGCAATACTAGATAAAATCAGATCACAAGATTTTCTTCCAAGAAGTGTACGACAAAAAATAAAAATAATAAAAGAAGCACAAGAATACTTAAAACAAAAACTGGGCAGAACCCCAACATCAAAAGAAATTGCTGAACAAACAGATATGGACCCGGAAAAGGTAAACCAACTTTTATCTGAAGATGTGGTTATTACATCAATATACGATAAAAAGGGAAGTACAGAAGACAGTGTAGAGATAATAGATACAATACAAGATACACACAAACTTAATCCACAAGAAAATGCTGAAGAAAAAAATATAAAACAAGAATTGGAGAGGGCTTTGCAAAGATTACCGGAACGAGAACGAATTATAATGGTTCTATATTATCAAGAGAACATGACGCTAAAAGAAATCGGAGAAACCATAAGTATGTCAGAATCACGAGTTTGCCAATTACATGCTCAAGGAATTATGAAACTTAAGAACATACTAAGTGAAAGCCGATCAAGACGTATGAAGCAATCAATAGTTGCTTAGCGAGAAACTTCATAGTCTATTATAACAAAATCTATACGGCTGTTCATATTCGTTTTACTGTCTCCTCTAAATGGGACAAATTCACCGTAACCAATCGGGAAAAGTCTTTCGGGTGAAATATTCGCACAACGCATAAGATACATTGTAATATTATTTGCTCTGGCTAAGGATAATTCCCAATTATTTTTAAAACTTGAAATTTCAGGAATCACGTTTTCAGTATGTCCTTCTATCACACAGGATTTATTAAATTGTCTTAAAACTCCCGCAATTTCATCAAGCACAGGAAGTCCTTCACATCTTAGTTTTTCTTGCCCAGGATTAAAGAAAACATTTTCATCTATACTTATAATAAGACCTCTTGGAACATACGTAAAAGTCATACCGCTATAAGGTTTAACTTTCTCTCGAAACATTCTTTCAACATCTGAAATCTGAAACAAATTCCCGGCAGAATAAGCAATTTCCTCCCCATTAGCCTTGATTGTTATATTTAATACAAAAAAAACGGCAATGATGAATACAATGAATCTCATAAAATAATTATTTAATATATTGAGACTTAAATAATCCCCTGATAAGGTTAGGGTTTAATTATAGAAATAACATACTTATCATTAAAATACTTATTTGCACAATCTTTTATCTGTTGTGGCGTAACAGCTTTTATAAGTTCCTTTGCTTTTTCGTTAAAATCGAATCCCAAGCCAGTAATAGCATAATGTGCATAAGTTGCAGCTTGCTGATTATTATCTTCTTGCGAAAACGCCCATTTACCTATAATATTATTTTTAGCATTATCAAGTTCTTCTTGAGAAACAAGTTCATTTTTTATTTTTTCAATTTCCAATTCAAATCCTTTTAAAGAAATGTCAATATTATTGGGTTCAGTAGCTATATAAATTGAAAAATTAGAACACAATCTGGCCACATCATAAGAACTTCTAACAACATAAGCCAATCCTTTTTTGTCACGGAGCTCAAGAAAAAGTCTGGACGACAAACCTGAAGCACCCAATATAATATTCATCAGTGCCAAAACGGGATAATCCTCACCATCAGCAGTATCAGCAAGCCAACCTTGAACAATATGAGCTTGATTAACATCCGGCTTGGTTATTTCAAGAACCTTACTCTTAGATAAAATCGGAGGTTTGATAAATGGAAGATTACTAATTGAAGGACTCAAATCTCCAAATTTTTCATTGAGTTTTTCACGAACATATTCGTAATCCAAATCACCGACGACTGCAATAACTTTTTTACTGTCTTCCATAAAAGTCTTATACCCGCGTAAAACACATTCACGATTTACGTTAGACAAATTATCTAAGATTACAGTATTTGTGTAACCATAATGGTGATCCGCATATAAATTTTTATAAAAATTATCAATAACTTTAGCCTTAGGTGAATCTAATTGCGCTTGAATTTCACCAATCAACTTTATTTTTTCTTTATCAAAATCTTCAAAAGTAGAATTTTTTATAATATCTTCAAAAATTTCTAAAGCTTTGTCAAAATCTTCATTTAAACAAACAAACTTAAGCTTAAGGTAATCCAATTTAAGTTCACTTGAAAACTCAATAGCGTAAAAGTCAAGTTCTTCCGCAAGCTGTTGAGCAGTCCTATTTTTAGTCCCTTGCATAAAGAGTCTCGTCATTAAAGTATAATCACCCGGATTAGGAATAGGATCATTCAAAGACAAATTAAAACAAAGAGCCACGCGCGGAGTATTTTTATTACATTTATACAAAACTTCTATGTCATTTTTTAATTTAAAAACTTTTTTATTCATTACACTCTCCTGAAGCAATCTTAGCACAAATTTAAGCCTAAGACAATAATGGTAATTAACAATTATAGAAAGTAATTATCATAAAATTAATAATTATATTGTAATAAAAGTATATTTTTAATATAATAAACGTATGGAGAAAATTAGACTTAAAAATTTTGAAATTGGCGGGGATAAATTAACAATTTTTGCCGGTCCTTGTGTGGCGGAGAGTTTTGATATACTTGACGAAACAGCAAAAGGTTTAAAAGAAATTACACAGAAACTTGGTATAAACTTCATCTTTAAATCTTCGTATGACAAAGCTAACAGATCTTCAATAAATTCATACCGAGGTCCTGGAATTGAAAAAGGTTTAGAGATGTTATACGACATAAAATCAAAGTATAATATTCCTATTGTCACAGACATTCATACACCGGAGCAAGCAATGATTGCAAGCGCAGTAGCTGACGTAATACAGATTCCAGCTTTTTTGTGCCGGCAAACTGATTTATTAGTTGCAGCAGCAAAAACGGGGAAAATAGTCAACATAAAAAAAGGTCAGTTTCTTGCACCGGAACAAATGGGACACTTAGTAAAAAAGGTGGAAGAATCAGGCAACAAAAGCATTCTGCTTACGGATCGAGGAACATCTTTCGGGTATAATAATTTAGTTGTTGATTTCAGATCTATACCAATAATGCAGGAATTTGGATATCCTGTTGTGTTTGACGCAACACACAGTGTTCAACTTCCCGGAGCCAACGGCAGCAGTTCCGGCGGTGACAGAAGATTTGTTCCTACACTTGCAAAAGCTGCCATGGCAGCAGGGGCTAATGCGTTATTTTTTGAAATACATCCGAATCCTGATAAAGCGCTCTGCGACGGACCAAACATGATTGCATTAAGAGATACTGAAAAGCTTTTTAGGCTTTGCAAAGAGATTTTTGAGATAGTAAAAAAATGAATATAACTACTTTTACAGCAGGCCCTATTGATGCCAACAATTATTTACTAACCGATGGTGATGAAGCCATTCTTATTGATTGTTCAGAAGTTAAGCCAGAAATTTTGGATTCAATAAGTAATAAAAATCTTCGATATATACTTTTGACACACGGTCATTTTGATCATGTACTTGGCATTAATGAGATGCGAGCCAAAACAGGAGCAAAGGTATTAATTGATAAGGAAGATATTCAAAGAATGAATGAATCAGCGGATATCATGCGTACATTCGGAGTTCAAAACGTTGAGACTCCAAAAGCTGACGGATTTATAAATAACGGTGACACTATCAATTTTGGAAATACCACAATAAAAATAATTTCAACACCGGGTCACACCCAAGGCAGCGTTTGTTATTTTGTTAATGGTAACCTATTTTCAGGAGACACCTTATTTAAAGGTAGTGTAGGACGATGCGATTTGCCCGGAGGTAATTTTCAAAAGCTTTCTGACAGCATCAAAAACAATCTCTTCAATTTAGATGAAAACACCATTGTTTATCCGGGGCACGGACCTAAAACAACCATTGGTTATGAAAAAAAGTACAATGAGATAATTTAAGAGGGAATATATGAAAACTCAATTAGAAAACATTTACGAAAATGCAAAAAACGATCTTACAAAGGCATCTTCAATTAATGATTTAGACGACATTCGAGCAAAATACCTAAGTCGAAAAGGAGAATTTAATGAAATTAAAAAAGGATTGAAAGATCTCCCGGAACAAGATCGAAAAATAATTGGTGCTTTAGCAAACGAAATTACTCAAAAACTTGAATCAACTATAAAAAGTAAACATGATGAATTTTATAAAAAAGAATTAGATATTAAATTACAGGGAGAAAAACTTGACATAACTTTACCCGGGAAATACGTACCACAAGGGCATATCCATCCATTAACTTCAACAACAAATGAAATTGTATCTATTTTTCAGAACTTAGGATTTTCGGTTGTTATTGATGAGAATTCACCTGAAGTAGAAACAGAGTACTACAATTTTGATATGTTGAACGTACCACAAGATCATCCGGCACGAGATATGCAAGATACATTTTACACGAAAATTGCACCTAATGTTTTATTAAGAAGCCAAACATCTGGTGCACAGATTCATGTTATGGAAAATAAAAAACCTCCAATTCGAGTTGTTTCCCCAGGAAGGGTTTACCGAAATGAAAATATAAATGCGCGTAAGAACAATTTTTTCCATCAAATTGAAGGACTTTACGTAGATAAAAACATCACATTTGGTGATTTAAAAGGAGTTTTAAACGAATTTATAAGATTGTATTTTGGATCAAGTCGTCCTACAAGATTTAGAAGCAGTTTTTTCCCTTTTACGGAGCCATCGGCGGAAATAGATGTGCAATGTATAATGTGCGATGGTAAGGGTTGCAGAACATGTTCCGGAACAGGGTGGTTGGAAATCTTAGGTGCGGGTATGGTTGATCCGAACGTACTTAAGGGTGTTGGAATAGATCCTGATGTATATTCCGGATTTGCTTTTGGAATGGGAGTCGAAAGACTTGCTATGCTTAAATATGCCATCGATGATATAAGATTATTCTTTAATAACGATGTGAGATTTTTGGAGCAATTCAAATAAAACTATAATCGTCATTTTACAACTTTATTCAGACCATGCGGCTTATCCACATTTCTATGAAGTTTTAGTGCTATTTCAAGTGCCAAAAGTTGTATAATAACAACATCACAAAAGTATTTTACCATTGCACTCTCGCAATCGATATTAACATTGAATGTTGATTTTATCTTTACATTCTTATTTCCAATAATGCAAATGGGAGGATTATAATCATCCTTTATTTTATTAAGATTTTTTGTTGCTGTGTAAGTCAAATCATCTGCCAAAATATATATCAGAACTGCTTTATTATTTAACACAGCAACATGTCCATGCATAAATTCACCCAAAATACTTGAAGTAACGTTAATATAAGATGTCTCTTTAATTTTCAATGCAGCTTCTTTGGCCAAAGCATATGAAATCCCATCGGCACATACTATAATATTTTTGTATTTTGAAACAAATCTGCCAAGCATCTTAATTTTAGGTCTAAGCTTGTATGTTTCTTCAATATATCTGGGCACCGATATAAGTTCATTAACAAACTCACTGACATCCACTCCTTTTAATTGAGCAAACTTGACAGCCAAAAGAGTAACACACATCATTTGGGAAGTTAAAGATTTTGTAGCTGCTATACTTCTTTCTTCACCGGCATGACAAGAGATTTTATAATCGGATGCATTCCATATTGTGGAATCCTCTTTATTAGTAATACAAAGAGTTCTTACGCCGAATTCTTTTGATTTTATCAAGGCCTTATTTGTATCAGAAGTTTCGCCTGATTGCGTTATAAAAATATAAAGCATATTATCGGCGTGAGGAATGACAGGTTTCAGCAAAAACTCACTGGAATATATTGCCCTAGCTTCTATAGCTGCCATTTTCCCAAAAATATCAGCACCATAGCGTGCACAATGATATGAAGAACCGCTTGCTACAAAAACAACCTGCTCAATACCTTGAGGCACATCAATAGATATACTTTCACTTTCAGTAAGATATGTATTGATAAGATGTTCCAAAATCCTTGATTGTTCAAGAATTTCACATTCCATACTACTCTGTTGTTTTCTAAACATAGTAACCTGCCGCAGATAAAACTATCCTAAAATTTCCTTTAACAAATCATTAACCGTCTTCGGATTCGCTCTGCCCTTGGTTTCTTTCATAACCTGACCGACAAAGAAACCTAATAACTGAACTTTTCCACCTTTATAAGCAGTAACTTGATTTGGATTTGAATCGACAACTTTTTGAACTATTTCTTTTATAGCACTTTCATCGGTAATTTGGCTCAATCCCTTTTCTTCAACTATTTTAGAAGCCCTTTTCCCTTCTTTCAGCATATCAAAAATTATTTGCTTACCAATATTATTTGAAATTGTATTTTTTTCAATCAATTCTATTAATTCTGCAAGATTGTCCGGGGTCAAATGAGTATCTGTAATCTCAATTTTTTGATCTTTTAAATATGCAGCGATTTCACCCATAATAAAGTTTACGGCTATTTTCGGAGTTGCACCGAGTTTTAACACTTCATCAAAGAACAGTGCCAGACCCATTTGCTCAACAATAACATTTGCATCATATTCACTTAAACCTAAACTCATATAACGCTGACGTTTTGCAGAAGGAAGTTCCGGCATCTTTGATCTGATATCTTCTACCCATTCTCTTGAAATTTCCAAAGGCATTAAATCCGGTTCCGGGAAATATCTGTAATCGTGGGCATCTTCTTTACCTCTCATAGAACGAGTTTCTCTTGAATTATCATCCCATAATCTGGTTTCTTGAACGACTTTGCCCCCTTCTTCAACAATTTCAATTTGCCTGTCTATTTCGTACTCAATAGCACGCTGCAATGCTGAAAAACTGTTAACATTCTTTATTTCTGCTCTGGTTCCGAATTCTTTTGAGCCCTTTGGCATTATTGAGATATTGGCGTCACATCTCATAGATCCTTCTTCAAGGTTTCCGTCACAAACACCAATATATCTAACAATATTTCTTAACTCTTCCATATAAGCTCTTGCTTCTTCCGAGCTTCTCATATCGGGTTCTGAAACAATTTCCAAAAGGGGAGTTCCGGCACGGTTCAAATCCACAAGAGAGTAACTCGAACCTGCAAGTCCGTCAGAACCTGCATGAACTAATTTACCCGCATCTTCTTCTAAATGTGCCCTTGTAATACCTATCCTTTTTCCGTTTATATCGATGTAGCCATTTACGCATATAGGTTCATCATATTGAGAGATTTGATATCCTTTTGGTAAATCCGGATAAAAATACTGTTTTCTATCAAATTTGCAACGCGACGGAATTTCACAATTTAATGCAAGTCCTGTCAATATACCCATATTAACAGCTTCCTTGTTTAATACAGGTAAAACACCCGGCATTCCCAAGGTTATCGGACTTACCTCTGTATTTTGTTCCTTTCCGAATTCACAACCATCCGGCGCAAAAATCTTTGATTTTGTTTTTAGCTGTGCGTGCACCTCTAAACCTATTACTACCTCATATTTATCTCTCAAATTTTCCATTACTTTCTCCTTACTGTATGATAATTATAGCACGAAAATTAAAAAGTTAAACAATATCTGGATTTTACAACTTCTTGACATTTACCAATTTCAATCGGAAACTTTAGCTGACAATCGTACTGGGATTTTGAACAGAATCTACCTTGCATAAATTGCGTTTTTATCTACGTTAAGTTCAGATGGCTTATAATTTCTCAGATAATCCATAACATCTTGCGGTGAATCGGCAAGATAATATAGATTTCTAACATTTTTATTAGCAAATTTCTGATTAATAACTTCTTCAAAAAACTCATTTAACTTATTATAAAATCCGTTTGTATTAAGAAGAACAATAGGTTTTTTATTGTAACCAAGCTGTTTTTGGACAATCATTTCCGATAATTCTTCAAGAGTCCCGAATCCACCTGCCAGCGCTACCACAGCATCTGAGATACTATCAATCTTAGCTTTGCGTTCTCTCATACCAACGGTAACATAAAATTCATCACAGCCATTGGTGTTCACTCCCAAATTTTGAAGTTTCTCAGGCATCACTCCTGTAATTTTCGCACCATTGGCTTTAGCTTCTGAAGCACAAGCCCACATTAAACCTAAATTACTTCCGCCATAAACCAGATCATATCCACCCAAACCTATTAGACGACCTAATTCCGCAGCCGAACTGTAATAGGATGATTCTAAATAATTTGATGATGATGCAAACAAACATATTCGTTTAATCACTGAATCCACCACCTATTCTGTAATAATATGAACAACTTATTCCACTTCCGATTTCTGAGCAATCCAGTGATGCATCCTCTTGAGTTTTATCATAACCGAAGGGTTTAATCTTTCCTTCATTATATATATAAATCCCGTAAATATCTTTTCCCCAAGTATTTGGAGGTAAAACCCCGTTTACATCAAACATCATCATAAACCAAGGGGAATTCTCATCCTCTCTTTCTATATCCTTTATGCCAACAATTTGCATGCAATTTTCTGAAAAATACATATCTTTAAAATTATATTCATCATTTTCCAAGACTTTATCACCGTTCATATACTTCGGATAGTACCGTTTCGGAATTTTTTCGCTGATTTGTAATCGTAAATAAGGTTTTACCAACTGCATCAATAACTTCTCTCGTAATTGACTGTCTGCCGTATTTGAAAAACTCTTGAGTATTTCATCATTTTTTTGCGCATTTATAACTGTAAACATATAAGATACTTCATCATATCTCTCGTTCCACGCAGATATTAAACCTGCCTGATAATAATTCTCAAATTTCATTGGAATCAAAAACATTAATATTCCAATAAGTATAAACAGCGTTACAGAATATTCAATTTTCCAGAAATTCTTTTTACTCATAATCAAGCCATATCAATAAGTTTTTTTTCTTTTAGAAGTTTATCATACACCCATTCAGGAACAAAATTTTTCCCTAGAATTATCTGTCCATTCATAATATTAGGAGTGTGAAAATCGGATCCTCCGGTGACTATTAGACCTAACTCTTCCGCCATTGAAGAAAAATATTCAACACAAGCAGGAGAATGTTTCCTGTGGTAAGCCTCTATTCCTCTTAATCCATAATTCATAAGTTCTTTTATTAACGACTCTGCTATATCCAAATCATGCGGATGAGCAATTACAGGAATACCTCCTGCATCATATATTATTTCAACAGCATCTTGAGGTGATACCGTCTTTCTCTGCACATAAACCGGAGAATCCTCGTGAATATATTTTGCATAAGCATCCATTATATTGGTTGTTCCACCGGCATTTGTTATAGCCTTTGCAATATGCGGACGACCTATACTGCCTCCTTCCGCAACCAGCTTTTTTATATCATCAAACTTAACTTTTATGCCTTCTCTTTTTGCCAAAAGTGTAATTATTTCTTTTGTTTGTTTTATTCTTGCCTGCTGTTGCTGCTTGAGCATCGCCTGAAAATCCGAATTGTCAGGATTCATAAAATATCCTAATATATGCACTTCATAATTCTTATATAGTGTATTAACTTCTATTCCGCGAATTATTTCAAGCTTGTTTTCAATATCTTTTTCTTTTAGATATTTTTTTGCGACATCATATGCAAGAACATTGTCGTGGTCAGTTATAGCGATAGCCTGAAGTCCGACATCTATAGCCGTATCAACAATTTTTTCTGGCGAAAACACACCATCAGAATAATATGTATGGACGTGCAGGTCAGTCTTCATTTGTTTCCTCATTTCTTGCGTACAAAATTCTTTTTATAACAACAGTATGTCCCGTAAAAGGTTCAATTTCAACTTCAACGGCATTAACTTGGAGCTTTTCACCGAATGCAACTTCATAACGTTCCGGTATTCCCGTAACAAATCTTGCTAAAGATGTCTTATACTCCATCCCTATTACACTTTCTGAGGCACCGCAAAAACCTGCATCAGTTATATATCCCATATGATTTATTATAACTTCATCCGAAGTCTGTACATGAGTGTGTGTTCCAAAAAACGCACTAACTCCAAGTTCTGAACAGTAACGAGCAAAACAAATTTTTTCTGCGGTAGCTTCGGCATGAAAATCTAACAGAACAATAGGTGTAATCTCTTTTAAACGTTTGATTTCTTCAATAACAAAATCCCATTGAAAATCTACTGCATTTATGAAAACCTTTCCTAAAACATTCAATACAGCTATTTTATGTTGGCCACAATCAAAAATCCGACTTCCTACACCCTTAGTTCCTGCAGGATAATTAATTGGCCTAATAAGTTTGTCTGCTGACTCAATAAAAGAAAATATATCACGTTTATCCCATATGTGATTTCCCGATGTCATGCAATCTATCCCGTAACTGACTAATTCATTATAATTTTTCTCTGTTAAGCCAAAACCATGCGATGCATTTTCAACATTAGCCATTACAAAATCATAATTTTCTTTATTAACAGTCAAAAAGTCCCTGACAGCGTGCCGCCCAGGCTTGCCTACTAAATCTCCGAAAAATATTACCTTTATTTTTTTATCATCACCTGACATTTTATTTTCCCGTACAAAAGAGCAGGTATAACCTGCTCTTATTTTGCTATTTCAGTTGTTCTGAATTCTCTGACAACAGTAACTCTAATTTGTCCCGGATAATCCAGTTCATCTTCAATACGCTTTGCGACATCTCTTGCGAGCTTCTGTGACGCAAGATCATCAAACATCTCTGCCTGAACAATAATTCTTACCTCTCGGCCGGCTTGTACTGCAAAAGATTGTTTAATACCATCATAACTGTTTACAATTTCTTCAATTTTTTGAAGTCGCTTGATATAAATTTCTAAAGTATCACGTCTTGCACCTGGTCTGCCTGCAGAGATTGCATCCGCTATTTTTACAAGTACTGCTTCTATTGTATTAGCAACAACATCATCATGATGCGCTTCAATTGCATGAATAATTTCCGGTTTTTCCCCGTAACGTGATGCTAATTCAACACCTAATTGTATATGTGTACCTTCTTGTGTTTGATCAACAGCCTTACCAATATCATGTAATAATCCGGCACGCTTAGCGACCACCTCATTTGCCCCAAGCTCAGCTGCTAACATCCCTGCAATATGACCTACTTCAAGTGAATGTTTCAGTACATTTTGTCCGTAACTCGTTCTGTAATATAAACGTCCAAGGGTCTTTATCAACTCTTTGTTTAAGCCCATAACACCCATTTCAAATGCCGCATTTTCGCCTTCCGTCCATATCTTTTTTTCTATTTCTTCTCTGGCTTTTTCTACCATTTCCTCTATGCGAACCGGGTGAATACGACCATCCACTATAAGCTTTTCTAGTGCAAGTTTTGCAATTTCACGTCTCACTGGATCAAAACTCGATAATACAACAGCTTCTGGAGTATCATCAATAATTAAATCAACACCTGTCAATGTCTCTAATGCTCTTATATTACGACCTTCTCGACCTATTATACGTCCTTTCATTTCATCACTGGGTAATGCCACAACTGAAACCGTTGTTTCTACAACTTGTTCTATCATACAACGCTGCATTGTCACTGACAAAATCTCTTTTGATTTCTCTAATGCCGATTCTTTTATTTTTGCTTCGTTTTCTCTTATCAATTGCATTTGTTCTTGAGCTAAATCGTGTTTTAATTGTTCCAGTAACATGTTTTTGGCTTCCTCTGCAGACATGCCGGCAATCCTCTCTAACTCGGTTGTTTGCTTCTGAACGATTTCTGCCAGATAATCCTCTTTCTCTAACAGCTCATCTAGTTTCTTTTGTAACTGGATATCTTTTTCGGTATATTCCTGAATTTTATCTTCAAGCATATCCTCTCGTTTTACCAATTTTTGTTCCAAACGGTTAAGTTCTTGTCTGCGTTCTCTTTCTTCTTCGTTAAGCCTGTCTCTGTCCTCCTGTATTTCTTCAATTGCTTTGATTCTTGCTTCCTTTAACAGAAGTTTCTCTTTTTCCTCTAAATCTAATCGATCCTTTTGTGTACTTTGCAATACACTTTTGACCTTGTTTTGCTGAATTATCAGCACGGCGATTAAGATTATTACCAAAATAATCGCGGCAACCAGT
>CALUQI010000004.1 GCA_944322875.1 Candidatus Gastranaerophilales bacterium | reverse complement strand
CGGGATAATTTATACCGAGAAGAGCAGGATGATTATCTTGAATTTTTATCTTATATTATGGATAAAGGTGAAGATTTACCGGAAAACATAATTAAAAGCTATGAAAAATATTATAAGTCAGCAAATATTCCACATTCAAAAGATACTAAAGGTTTTTTAGAAAGTTTTTTTAGATTTTTGAATATATAACAGAAAGGATTTATTCATGAAAAAAATAGTTCTAACACTAATGTCAATGATACTGCTATCAAGCTCCGCTTTTGCATTTTTCAAAAAGACCCCTGAGACGGAACTTGTCGTAATGCCAATGTTCTCTACTGAAACACAGGATCAAAATAAAGTTTGGGCAGGAACTTTTCAACTGGCTTGGAATGATTTGATGGATAATGTTGTTAAATCTCCTATAGAATTTACCGACGGTCCGTCTAAACTCGCGGAAGAACTCAATCAACAAGAATTTGTGAAAGAAATGCTTTCTGATAGTGCTTATTACGCAGCACACGGATTTGCTAACAAAAATCTGAAAAAACAAATTGAAACAGCTTTAATCGAAAAATTTAATGAAACAAGTGATTTACTTGAAAATATAGATTGGAGCGGAAGAAATTATCTTGTATACGCCATGTTAAAAAAAGATTTTGAGTTCTTGAATAGTTTTGACGAATTAAAAAAAGATAAGTTCGGAAAACTTAACAACAAAAAAGTTCAATATTTTGGTATAAATGAAAAAAGTCAAGAAGAGCTTCGAGAAAATGTTACCGTACTATTCTATAACAATCCAAAAGACTTTGCAGTTGAACTTAGTACTAAACAAAACGATAAAGTACTTTTGTACAGAACTGATGATAACAAATCATTAGAAACTTTATACAATGATATGATTAGAAAATCACAAGAACATACCGAAAGCAGAAGATTCGGTGAAAAAGATAAACTTAAAATCCCGTTTATAAGTTTTAAAAGTCTGAATCAATACCCTGAAATTCAGGGAAAAACTATCAAAAATGCAGATTTAACAATTGATCAAGCAATTCAAAGTATTGATTTCAAAATGGATAACAAAGGAATAAAACTCAAAAGTGAAGCAGCATTAATAATGAAAATGTCAATGCCTGTACCGGTTGCCAGAAAACCAGCTGAATTCTATTTTGATGACACGTTCGTAATGTTTTTGATAGAAAAAGATAAACCATATTTTGCATTACGAGTTGCAGACATTGCTGCACTAAATAAAAAAAACAACTAAAAAACTTTAACAAAAGTGCCCTAATTTTCTATAAGGGCATTTTTTAAAAATATTTATACTATAATACATATATGGCAAAAATAAAAACCAAATGGATATGTCAAAATTGTGGTTATGAAACAGCAGGATACTTGGGCAAATGTCCTGAATGCGGCACTTGGGGAAGCTTTACGGAAGAAATGCAAGCACTAACCAAACCTCAGATGCTGTTAACTCTTCAAGGGATTCTTAACGAATCAAAACCATCTCTTTTAAATGATATAGCCATAGGTAAGGAAGTCAGAATAAGTACAAACATCTCGGAGTTTGACAGAATATTAGGTGGAGGCCTTGTTCAGGGTTCGCTTGTATTAATAGCAGGTGATCCCGGAATAGGAAAATCCACCATACTTTTACAAACAGGCGGAGAACTTTGTAAAAACAATAAAAAAGTCCTGTATATTTCTGCAGAAGAAAGTGCCAGTCAAATTAAGTTGAGAGCCGAAAGACTTAACATAAACTCGGATAAATTATATATATATCCACAAATTAATATGGAAAATATTCGCACTGAAATTGACAACATAAATCCGGATGTTGTTGTAGTAGATAGTATTCAGGCAATATATTCAGGCACAATAACAAGTTCTGCCGGAAGTGTTTCCCAAATTAGAGAATGTTGCAATATACTTATGCAAATAGCTAAAAATAAAAATATTACTGTTATAATAATTGGTCATGTCACCAAAGATGGATCAATTGCCGGACCTAAAGTTCTTGAGCATATGGTTGACACAGTTATATATTTTGAAGGCGACAAATATAAATCTTACAGAATTTTACGTTCAATGAAAAATCGTTTCGGAAATACTTCTGAAGTAGGCATCTTCGAAATGAATTCGGATGGACTGACTTGTGTCACAAATCCTAACGAACTGTTTTTAAATGAACGTTCCCAAGAGTCAATACCGGGAAGTGCAATCGTAGTTACAAATGAAGGGACAAGACCACTGCTTGTGGAAATCCAAGCACTTGTAGGTACAACACCTTATCCGACACCTCGCAGGGTAACAAATGGTGTGGATACAAGCAGACTGCTGCAAATTCTTGCAGTACTTGAAAAACGTGTAGGCCTTAATCTTTCAAAACAAGATGTGTACGTTAATATAACCGGAGGGATTGAAGTTGATGATCCGGGTGCTGATTTAGGAATAGCCCTTGCTGTAGCAACATGTGCAAGAGATGTTGTTGTTGACAGCCAAACTGTTATTATCGGAGAAATTGGATTATCTGGAGAAGTTCATCCTGTTCAAAATATTGACAAAAGAATTAACGAAGCTGTTCTTTCCGGATTCAAAAAAGCTATAGTACCTTATTCAAACAAGGTTACTAATGACAAAATTGAAATTATTAAAGTGAAACGTCTTATTGATGCTATATCTGCCTGCATATATCCGGTTGGAAAATAATTATTTCTTATTTGCAACCCCTGGAGCATCTTTTAGCACAAACGGTCTTACAAATGCCCAAGTCCCGTATAAGCAACTAATAATACCTGCAATATTTAAAGGGTAACTGATTGCTTTTTTAGCTTTCGCAATCCCGCCCAACGCTGTTAATGTTGTGCCGAGCATAAAACCCAAATATCCTTTGAAAATCGTTCTTGGAACTACAACAGTATCATTCATATCCGCTGCATTCCTAGTGTATGATATAAATTTATCAGTAAATTTTTGCCTGCTATTGTCTCCGAAATGAGTATTAGTATTTATACCGTAAACCTTCATAAAATTCTCCTTAATAAGTATAATATCCTAACAAGATTTTTTTTGCCATAATTAACATTTTTTTAATAATGTGCAGTATTAAAACTATTGATTAGTTTTTGTGTTAGTGCTATAAATTACATGTTAAAAAAATAAGAAGGAGTGAAAACTTATGGTAAAAGTAGCAATTAACGGATTCGGAAGAATCGGACGTAACACATTGAGAGCAGCGATCAGAGAAGGTATTTACAATAAAATTGATTACGTTGCTGTTAATGATCCAGGTTTAAAACCTGCTGAAGCTGCACTGCTTTTCAAACATGACTCTGTAATGGGTAAATTTGACGGAACAGTTGAAGCTTACGAAGAAGGTATTATTGTAAACGGAAAGAAAATTAAATTCTTTGCAGAAAAAGACCCTGCTCAATTGCCTTGGAAAGATTTAGGCGTTGAAGTTGTTGTTGAATCAACAGGTTTCTTTACTGATGCAGAAAAAGCAAAAGCTCATATCACTGCAGGTGCAAAAAAAGTTATTATTTCTGCTCCTGCTACAAACGAAGATATTACAATTGTTTTAGGCGTAAATGATAATATGTACGACCCTGCAAAACATAACGTAATTTCTATGGCTTCTTGCACAACAAACTGCTTGGCTCCTGTTGCTAAAGTTATAGATGAAAAATTCGGAATTGTTAAAGGTCTTATGACAACAGTTCACTCATATACAGGCGACCAAAGAATTCTTGATGCAGGTCATAAAGATCCTCGTCGTGCAAGAGCAGGTGCACTTAATATCGTTCCTACCAAAACAGGTGCTGCAAAAGCAGTTGCTCTTGTTTTACCTCAATTGAAAGGTAAATTAGATGGTTTTGCAATGAGAGTTCCAACTCCTGACGTATCTTTAGTTGACGTTGTATTTGAACTTGCAAAAGACGTTACTGTTGAAGAAGTTAATGCAGCATTAAAAGAAGGTGCTGACGGACATGTTCTTTGCTACACAGAAGAACCGTTAGTATCATCTGATTACATCGGAACTTCTCAATCATCTACAGTTGACGCTTTGTTAACTCGTGTTATGGGTGGAAATCAAGTTAAAATTATTTCTTGGTACGATAACGAAATGGGTTATTCTACAAGATTGGCTGAAACTACTTTGATGGTTGCTGAAAAATTGTAATTTTAACAGAAAATTTCAAAAGAGTCACATAAATTATGTGACTCTTTTTTGTATACTTTTGGATAATTTAATTCGCAATTATTTTTGTTAAACTGTTCCTGAAAAAGGAGGTCTTTTATGTATATGATTAAATTAATTGCTTACATTTTGGTAATAGTAGGAGCTTTAAACTGGGGACTTGTAGGACTTTTCAACTTTGATCTGGTTGCAGCTATATTTGGTGATATGTCTATTATGGCTAGAATTGTATATTCTTTAGTTGGTATTTCAGCTATAATATATCTTTTTATGTCTTATAACAATCTCAATGACTAATCCTCAGATAATGACTTTAAAAATTCTTTATTTGCATCTATGGTATTTTCAGTGGCAAGAATTGAATAAGTCGGCTTACCTCTGAAAATATAATTAGCCGTGTTGTATATATCATCTGCAGTAATTTCATCTATCAACTTAATCATTTCATTATCCGCTAATGGTCCGTTCAAACTTCTTGCTGAAGATGATATTGAAGAATTTTTATCGTATGTCGTTTCAACAGAACTTAAAATCCTATTTTTAAGGTTTAGCTTAGCTGTTTCCAATTCTGTTTGTGAAACTTTTTCTGTCATAATTCTTCTTATATTCTCATTAAATCCGTTTATAGCCTTTTGCACATTTTCAAAACTTTTTTCTCCGCTAACATTATTATCAGTAGTTGTTCCTATGCTTAATTTCATAATACCGGCATTATCCCAAAAATTTACAATACTGTTAACACGGTATGCCAACTGCTGTTTTTCGCGCAAATCGCTAAATAACCTTGACGATGAATTACCGCCTAAAATCATGTTTAATAACAATATTGCTGCAGTATCTTTTAAATTCCCATTTATTTTAAACTTAAATGCTTCAACAATCTCCGCCTGATTTTTATCGTTGGTATCGGTTAGAACCTTAGTCTTAAGCACAGGACTTTTGAAAAAATCCCGTAAATACGCCTTTGAAGGGGCAACTTTTGGCAATTCACCAATTTCTTTAAATAAGACATCCTGCAACAATGGATTCTTTCTAAACGGAGCCGAAATAGTTATACGACCTTGTGAATTGCTTAATATGTCTAAATACAATTTTTTAACATCATTTAAAGTTACTCCGTCTATGCTGTTTAAAATATCATCCTTTGTGTAACCCATCGGCATATTTGGGAAAAGTTCTTTAAATAATTTTTCATTAACATTTTTATCTAATGTAGATAAGATTGTTTTTATATTTTTTTTGGTAAAATCTAAAGTCTTTTGTTCAAATCTCGGATTCAATAAAACTTCTTTTGCACAAGCTAAAGCTTTCTGCATATCCTCTGCAGAAAATTCTGATACTGCCCGTAGAGAATAATTATCACCGGTAATATTCATATCTATTCCGTGTTTATTTAAGTCGTTGTTGTATTCAATATCATCCCTGAATATTGAACCTTCTTTCAATATTTCATTCAATACTGCCATAGTCGCAGGTTCCGTTTCAATTGGCAGTTCTGTGTCATAATTCAGGACAAAAACGGATTTATCCGTTTTAATATCATTTATCAAAATATCAAAATTGTTATTCATTTTATACCTTTTAACATTTTGAGGATTTATGGCATATTTATCGCAATTTCCTTTGAACGCAATCGCATCATTGTAATGTCGGTTTATTGATTCTGCATCAGAAGTTTTTGGGTGCATTACGGTAACAACAGCCTTATTTAAATCTAAAAACTTCTTAGCAGCATCAACAAGATCATTTTTATTCATTGCCTTGATAATATTTTCATAATCTGTCAGGTAATCAAAATTACCTTCCATAATATTTGTCCCGACAAAATTGTTAATACCGTGAGACGTTTCAAAAACTTCTGAATATTCATTCAGCAATGCCTTTTTAATAATTTGGATTTCCTCATCCGTCGGTGGATTTGATATCACAGAATTTATTCCTTCAAATATCCTTTTAAGAACTTTTTCTGAATTTTGCTCAGTTGTTTCAATGTTGAAAAAAACCGCTTGCGGATCACTTGTTTTAGAACCTATTTTTTCCAAATGCATATACGAATATGTATTTAAATCTTTTAAACCTTTATCCAAACGACCTGTCTTGTTCCTTGTCAAAAGCTTTCTTAATGCACTTAAATATATTTGAGATTTAACATCATTATTAGAAGGTCCACTAAAACCCATAGATATAATTGTTGCGGTTGTTTTATCAGAAATTATATCTTGACGTGCTGTCTTATCAATGGGCTTTAATTCTTCGAAAGTCCGCAAATGTGTATTCTTATTTTGGCTAGAAAAATATTTTGATACAAGCTTTATAGTCTCATCAGGATTTACTTCTCCTGAAATGACAGTAACCATATTTGAAGGATAATAATTATTCTGATAATAATCTAAAACATCTTGTTTAGTAATATTATTTATATTTTCGGTTGTTCCCGCTATTAAGTCACCTGAAGTACTATTAATATTGTATAATTTTTTTAGAGTTGCATTTTCGGCAATCAATACAGGATCACCCAGTATCATATTTATCTCTGAATTAACTATACCTTTTTCTTTATTCAACATATCCTCTGCGAAACGAGGCCTTTCTAACATTGATGCATGTATTTTTATTTTATTTTCTAAATCACCTTGATTTAATAAATTTGAACTTATAAAATAATTAGTCTCAGCAAAACCTGTTGATGCATTTGTGTAAGCCCCCATTTTATTTACAGTGCCAAAAAATTCTCCGGCCTCAAGACCTTCAGAACCATTAAACAGATTATGCTCTATGTAATGACTTATACCCCTTAATCTATCAGGCTCATTCATAGATCCTGTATTTACGTAAGTCTTAACTACAGTTTCACCCTCTTTTGGAATAATAACGACTCTTTGACCATTTGCCATTTTATAACAATAGGCTTTAAAATCAAAAGGCAAATTTATTATTCCCAAGTTCATGTATTTCTGTGGGACTTTGATATTATTATAATACGACGGTACCAGGGAGATATTTGAGTTATTCTCCACCTGAGAAGTTGAAGTAAAATTAGTTTTATCGCAAGACTTTATATTTTTATTTGCTAAACTATGTATAGAATTTACTTTGAGCATACATACTACCTATATGCTTATAAAAACAATTTGCTGAAATTTATTGCTTATTTATTAAGAAAATTTAAAAATAGTTTGTTCTCTTTCCGGCCCTACACTTACGATAGATATGGGCGCCGAGATAAGCTCCTCCAATCTTGACAAGTATTTTTTACAATTTTCGGGTAAATCTTCATATTTTCTTATACCTGAAACATCAGTATTCCAGCCTTTATGGACTTCATAAACCGGCTCCAGATATTTATGCATAAATACATCGGTCGGATAATTTTCATAGATAAAGCCGTTACGCTTATCACGATATGCGTAGCAAATTTTAATTTCATCAAATGTATCAAAAACATCAATTTTTGTAAGTGCAACAGACGTTAGTCCGCCAACCAAAACAGCATAACGCATAGTAACAGCATCAAACCAACCGCAGCGCCTTGGACGACCTGTTGTAACACCAAATTCATGACCTATAGTCTGAATTTTTTTACCTATTTCATTATCTAATTCTGTTACGAAAGGACCTTCACCAACTCTTGTCACATAAGCTTTGGCAACACCTATAACTCGATCAATCATTTTAGGTCCAAATCCTGAACCGGTACAAGCCCCGCCGCCTATTGGATTTGAACTTGTAACAAATGGGTATGTTCCATAGTCTACATCCAACATTACACCTTGAGCACCTTCAAACAATACTGATTTGTTTTCTTTTTTTATCAATTCCATATGTTTTTGCCAATCCATCCATACATATGGTTTAAATATATCTGCATATTTTGCACATAACTTAATTAATTCAGTCTTTGAATAAGCTTTTAGACCGTAGACTTCTGTCAACTGTTTATTCTTTAACGGTAATATTATGTCCAGCTTTTCATTCAATGTTTCAAGATTGTATAGATCTTGTATTTTTAAGCCTATCCTGCCTGCTTTATCGGTATAAGTCGGTCCTATACCCTTTTTAGTTGTACCAATTTTCCCTTTGCTTGCATTATCTTCACTATAACCATCGACATCTGTATGATACGGCATTGTTATAGTTGCCAATGGACTTACTTTTAAACCTGATACATCTACTCCTTGACTTATAAGTTCATTCAATTCCTGCTCGAAATATTCCGGCAATATAACTGTTCCAGGTCCTATTAAGCATATTTTATTCTTATATAAAATTCCTGAGGGAATTAAGTGGAATTTATATGTTACATCATCCACTACAACTGTATGTCCTGCATTACAACCGCCTTGATATCTTATTATCATATCAGCATCACGTGCTAAAATATCAGTAATCTTTGCTTTTCCTTCATCTCCCCATTGGGCGCCAACTACCACATTATTCATTTTGCCTCCTTAAGAATTTCTATTAGTTTAGGAATTATATCAAAAACATCGCCTACCAAACCCATATCCGAAACATTAAATATGGGAGCATTCGGATCATTATTTATGCTGAAAATATATTCTGAACCTGTAATTCCAACAGTATGCTGGACTGCTCCTGATATTGCGCAAGCAATATAAACTTTGGGAGTAACTGTTTTGCCCGTCTGACCTATCTGAATTGAGTGCGGAGCATAACCTAAATCCACAGCACCTCTTGTTGCACCGACAGCACCTCCTAAAAGCTTTGCTAATTCTTCCAACATTTTAAAACCTTCTGAGCTTTTTAATCCTTTGCCTCCGGCAACAATTATTTCTGCTGAATCCAATTCATTTAGTGTATCATTTAAAACTTTTGTAAATTCTTTTAATTTTACTCGGTTTTTTATATTTCCTAAATTTAAAGCCTTGTAAATAAAATCCGTGTTTTTATAATTTATTTCATCTGCCGGTTTAAACACCTTTGGTCTTACAGTAGCCATTTGAGGTCTTGTCTTACAAAGTATCGTTGCCATCAATTGGCCTCCGAAAGTAGGACGAGTAGCTGCTAACATGCCTTTTTCATTGATATCAAGTTCAACACAATCTGCAGTTAACCCCGTACCCAATGTGGCAGATATTCTCGGTGCTAAATCTCTTCCTTGATTTGTAGCTCCTATAAGAATTATTTCAGGATCAATCTCTTTTACCAAATCTGTTATTAGATTTGAATATAGGTCTGTTGAATATTGTTCCAATCCTTCATCTTCAAAAACAAAGACTTTATCTATACCACTGTTAGTAAACCCCTCTTTATAATCATTGATTACTCCGGGCTTTGAAAACAAAACTGCCATTATAGGAGCATTATCCAATTTTTCGGAAAGTTCGCATGCTTTTCTTGCCAACTCGAAAAACACAGTATGGATATACCCTGTTCTTGTGACCTCAGCATACAAAAGGATACCTCTACTCATTTAGCACCCCTATTTCTTTCATTTTTTTTATTAAAATCTCCGCACCTTTATCGGCATCAATATTTTCAAGTTTTTCATTCCCGTGCTTTACTTCGGGACGAAAAGCTCTTGAAACATAGGTCGGAGAACCTTTTATTCCCACATCTTCAGCGGTTAAATCCAAATCTTCCAAACCTATCTTTTGGACTTGTGCATCTTGCGCACTTATAATACCATTTATTAAAGCTCTGGAAGGTTCAAAATCAGAGTTCAAAACGCATAAAACAGACGGTAACTCAACCTCTATTTTTTCTGTACCGTCGTCCAATTCTCTTATTATAGTTGCTGTTGTATCAGTATTATCAACTATTTCCTTGACATAGGTAACTTGAGCAATACCAAGCAAACCTGCTATACAAGGACCTGTTTGTGCAGTGTCACCATCAATTGCGTATTGACCGCATAAAATCATATCAAAGTCAGGTAATATTTTTTTTATTGCACTTGATAAAGTTTTCGCTGTTGCGTATGTATCGGCCCCCGCGAATTTCTTATCTGTTAACAGGACAGCTCTGTCTGCACCAAGGGCTAAAACCTCCCTGAGCATATTCTCCGCCTGTAAAGGTCCCATAGTAAATACCACTATCTCCGCTCCGTTATATTTTTTCAGATTTAATGCTTGCTCTATAGCGTACAAATCGCAAGGATTGATTATGCTTTCTACACCTTCTCGCTGCATTGTATTGTTTTCTGTCCACTTAATATCAGTAGTATCAGGAACCTGTTTTATACATAAAGCTATTTTCATTGATTATTAGGCTTTCTTTTGCTATTTGTTTCCATTAAAGCATTGTATCCAAGCATATAAATGGAACACTTTTTTACACTTGACATGTACCACGCACAATTCTCCTGAGTACAGACCATGTCTATACCGCCTGTACCTATACTTAACAAAGGACAATACTGAATCTTATTATCTGACATAACTACTCCTTAACAACTGTTTTCTTTAACAAATTACAATTCTCATCACGTTTCTTCTCTTGGTCTTTATATATTCGTGTCCTATTGATGACCTCATCAAAATCAATTTTGTGAGCATCAAAATCCGGACCATCAACGCAAGCGAACTTAGTTTCACCACCAACAGTAACTCTGCATGCTCCACACATGCCTGTACCATCAACCATAATCGGATTCATACTTGCTTCGGTATATATACCTTTATCTCTGGTCATTTCTGCAACTGCGCGCATCATTGGCATAGGCCCCACAGCAATAGCATAATCTATTTGTTCAGCTCTAATTAACCGTTCTAAAACCTCTGTCACAAAACCTTTTTCTCCCATACTGCCGTCATCAGTAGTTATAAAAAGTTCCGTACAAGCCTCTTTCATTTTATCAGCCCAAAAAATCAAATCTTTGTTTCTTGCGCCCATTATCATATATACTTTATTGCCAGCATCCTTAAATGCCTTTGCAATAAGATAACACGGAGCTGCACCGTAACCTCCTGCAAGACAAACAACTGTACCATATTTCTTTATATGAGTAGGCCGACCAAGAGGACCCACAATATCCGGAAGTTCGTCACCAACATTCAATGCAGCAAGTTTTTTCGTTGAATACCCGACAGCCATAAAAACTAGCGTCAAGACACCTTTTTCTTTATCTACATCAGCTATTGTCAATGGTACACGTTCTCCGTTTGCTTCTGCTCTGAATATTATAAATTGTCCGGCTTTTGCATTTCTTACAATGTATGGAGCATCTATCCTAATTTCATACTGATTAGGACAAATTTCTTCTTTTGATAATATTTTATAACCCATATTTATATCCCCTATAAGAGTATATCACAAATATTATTTTTTAGTGAATAAGTCAACTAAATAATTCTATTCGGCAGTCTTATTGTTTATTTAAAATCTTTTAAACCAACAAGGTTAATTTAAATTTTGACCTTGACATTAATTTATGTCTTTTTTATGATGGAGAAACGGGGCGACATGGCCAAGTGGTAAGGCAGAAGCCTGCAAAGCTTTTACCCCCGGTTCGAATCCGGGTGTCGCCTTTTTCTGTTTTTATAATTCATTATTCTTAAAATTTTAACTATCTGTTTTTGAAGATAATATTAAGTTCTGGAAAATCACATTAACGGAAATAAAATCCTCAATAGAAACAAAATAAAATATATCATTTTGAAATTCCAGAAAATGAACTAGCTAAAGATTTCATACAATATGCCGAAAACTTTGCTAAAAGGCAATTAGGAAAACAAATTTCCCATTTTAAAACATGAGAATTTCACGCATAAAAACAACTCATTTAGCAGGTACTAAATTACAATTTTAGCATTGTGCCCATACTCTTATCAACAGCATAGGGTTTCATAATCTTTTTTAATTACTTATTGTTCTTGCAAAGAAGCAACTTTTCTCTTACCTGATATTATTTAATGTAACTTGCGTTTTGGGTAATTCAGGAATATTGCCACTTGCTTTTTTAACAGTTGGCTGTGTTTTACCTAATGTCCATCTAAAACCTGCTTGCAAGCCTACACCGTTTCTTCCGCCGTCTTGAAGGGTCAAAATACCGCCTCGATAGTTAAAGTTAACACTATCTGCAAATGTTCCTGAATAATTAATATCATTTTGTGTATTTGTGCCGAATTTTAATACGCCATTATACATATTAACAGTATTATTTTTAACTTCATTATTAAATTCAATAACACCTGTTGTCGGGGCATCGGTTCCATCTGCCATTTTTACACCTGTGTTATTGATATTAATGATATTAGAGGAAATATAGTCTATATTTCCATCTATTCCGTCATTAAATATAATATTTGCACTCTCGCTTGCATTTAGATTGGTTGTTGCTCTGCTTTGATATAGTGCATTTGATATATTATTAGCGGTATTACTTGTAAATATCGTATCAGCTTTATCTGCAATTATATTTGCTGTGCCGGAATAATTAAAAATCGCACCGCCAGAGTCACCAGCTGTATTATTGCTAAATGTTGAATCTGTTATATTTACCGTGCCACCAGTGTAAATCGCACCGCCATTACTGCCGGAATTAAAACCGTTAAACCCTAAAGAATCATTTGTTCCTACATTATTTATATTTAATGTTTGACCGCTATTTACGGTTATACCACCTAAAGAGCTGCCATTTATATCATACATATTGCCGTTGATTGTTACGGTATTATCACTTCCCCCCAAAGTGCCTAAGCCTGTTGTTCCGTCATTAGTTATATTGTTATTTATATTTATTGGTGTTGTTGCATTTTGTATGGCATTGGTTAATTCACTCCAATTGCTTACATCTTGTGCATTTGCTCCTTGTACCCCCGCAAACATACATAGCATCATTGCTATAGATAATAAACTCTTTCTCTTTTTCATCTTCCATCCTTTTAGCTTATATTTGTGCGATTGTATAGAAGCAATGTTTTTTATTACAAAAAAGCACATGCAACAAAATTATGCCGCATGCGCCTATTTGTGTATAAATGTATCTATAAACCCTTTAAACATCACACTTCCAACATTTTTTGCCTACAACTATTGTCCATTTTAGTGGGTGCATTTCAGTTGTACGCACACTACCTCAAAGTAATTTGAGCATAAATATTGTATTTTGTGTAGATAGTAAAATAATTAAATTACCTGCCACAAATCAATCCGATTTTGAAATACATTGACAATCCAAACAAATTAAATGTGTTTTTTAAACAATATAAAGACACAAAAAACTGGGCCCGGAGGGATTCGAACCCACGACCAAAGGATTATGAGTCCTCTGCGCTACCGCTGCGCCACAGGCCCAGATTTTTAAGTTGCTGGTCAACTCTTATTAAGTTACATGTCAACCTACTAATCCGTCTCGCTTAATATAAAGCTCTGAAAGCTTCGGTTAACTTGCGAATTTTCATTAAATAAAAATCTTGGTAAACTAAAAAACAAATGATTCCCTCATGGATTTTTATATCAAACGAAACATCCGCGATAACTAAATTAACATTAATATTTTTCAAAGTCAATAGCAACTTTATACAGAAATTAATTTTTTTCGTCCTAAAACTTTATCTGACGTGTCCATTTTTATAATTTGGTCAGATGTAACTATACAATTTTTCAAGCAAACATTATCCAAAACTTTAACATTATTCCATAAGATACAATTTTCAATAGTAACATTTTTACCGATTTGACATTTTGAACCGATAACTGAATATCCCAGAAATTTAGTATCATCAGGAATTACCGAATCAGTGATATACTCACCTGTTTTAGTTTTTTTTATATCACCGTGATGGAAATCACATTCACCTTTGAAAACATCTATGTTAGAAAGCCTATACTGTTCTATTGTTCCGATGTCCGACCAATACTCCTCAATTTTAAAAGTATTTATCTGCCGTTCTTTTATAAGTTTCGGAAAAACATCTTTTGCAAAATCATAAAAGGTATTTTCAGGAATATAGCTGAAAATTTTATAATTAAAAATATAAATACCTGTATTTATCAAATCACTTTTAGCTTTATCAATAGCAGGTTTTTCCTGAAATTCATTAATAAATCCATCTTTATCAGTGACTACCACACCGAAATGTGATACCTCATTTCTGTCAATCTTTTTAACACCGATTGTTGCAATGGCCCCTGAATTCAAATGAATATCTATTCCTTTTTTTATATCAGCATTTGACAGCCCATCAGCAGAAAGAACTACAAAATCTTCGTCCGCATTAAAAAAATATTGGCACTTTTTCAGTCCCCCAGCCGTTCCTGAAAGAGTATCCTCCTTAATATAATTAAAATCAACGCCTAAATTATTATTCTGATACCTTTTTATAATCTGCTCCGCCAAATAATAAGTATTACACACAACCTCTTTTATTCCGATACTGGAAAGATATTCCAGCAAAATATCCATAACAGGCCTGTTACAGACAGGAACAAGAGGCTTCGGAACCTCCAAAGTTAAAGGTTCCAATCGAGAACCAATCCCCGCAGACATAATCATCGCTTTAAAGATATTTTCACGCATAACCATATATTACATGATAAAAAGTAACATGCAATTATCAAAAGTAAATCTATGTGAACACTATTAAAATTACTTTACAAAGCATTAAATAAGAAAATGGCAAATTAATAAGCCACAGCATGTTTGAAATATTTATTATTGTCAAAAAAAAATAATCTGATATAATTAGCATGGATGTGTTTGATGATTCAATCAGCATGCCGAAGTATTTGGGCTTGTAGCTCAGTTGGTAGAGCAGTTGACTCTTAATCAATTGGTCGTGGGTTCGAGTCCCACCGGGCCCAAATTTTTAGGAGAGGGGTATTTATATGGTTTTTGCAAAAAACAGTATTGAAGTAATACAAAAAGCGCTTAAAGTTCTTGGCAAAAAGAATTTTGCACTGATTATACACGGAGGCAGTTTTCCTTCTGCGGCAAATGAAAATACAGGATTTGGTTCAATGAATACAAATGGCGGAAAGGAGCTTATCGACTATATTTCCGGAATTTTCAATGCAATACAGCTTGGACCTGCCGGAAAAACAAAAGCATGTGATGCCTCACCTTATACCGGTACAATTTTTTCAACAAATCCTTTGTTTATTGATTTAAAGGAACTTACAACAGATTCTTGGGACAATATCTTGTCAGAAATAACCTTTAAAGAAATTGTAGACAACAATCCTAAAAAACTCGAAAACAAAACTGCATACTCATACACATTTAAAAGATACGCCGATGCACTTGAAGAAGCATACAAGAATTTTATTTCAGGAAACAATACAAATTTAAAACACGAATTTGAAGATTTCAAAAGAGCCAACAATCGCTGGCTCGATAGAGATAGCATATATGAAGCCCTAAGTATAGAGCACCAAAATGATTACTGGCCTTTATGGAAGTCAGAAGTAGATAGGAATCTTTTTGCCCCGCAAACTATAGAACAACGACTAGAGCACGGCAAAAGATTGGTTGAAGTTTCAAAAAAATATTCATACGACATAGACAAATACAAATTTATACAGTTCATACTATACAAACAAAATGCTAAAACAAAAGAATACGCCAAAACAAAAAATTTAAAAATGATAGCAGACAGACAGGTTGCATTTTCGGATCGCGACATCTGGGCTTATAAAGCATACTTCTTAAACGGATGGCTGCTGGGATGTCCTCCGGACTATTTTTCTAAAGACGGTCAAGCATGGGGATTCCCTGTTTTAGATCCGGAAAGGTTATACCACGATGATGGTACATTAGACAAAGGAGGAGCACTTCTAAAAAATCTATACAAAAAAATGTTTAGAGAAAACCCTGGGGGTGTAAGAATAGACCACATTGTCGGCTTAATCGATCCATGGGTATATAAGTCCGGCTGCAAACCCAAAATAGAAGAAGGTGCAGGACGACTTTATTCATCGCCGGAGCATCCGGTGCTTTCTAAATATGCACTAGCAAAACTTGAGAACCTAAACACCGATGTCGAAGCAGATAAAGAAAAAAGAATAAAAAATTTAACCGATGAACAAATTGCATTATACGGTCAACTAATTGAAAAAATAGTTATATCAGCAGCAGAAGAAGAAGGCTTAACAAAAGATGCAATTGTATGTGAAGATCTTGGAACATTGACAAACCCTGTAGCTGCAGTAATGAAAAAATACAATCTTCAGGGCATGCGGCTGACACAATTTGTTGTACCGGAAGAACCTAATCACTCATACAGATGCAAAAACATAGATGAAAAATGTTGGGCAATGGTAGGCACCCACGATAATGAACCGATTTCAATGTGGGCAAAATCAATGATAAATACTCATGAAGGCTATTTGCATGCCAAAAACTTAGTTGAAGATCTATATGGATATAGTGATAATAAAGACGACATAATTATGAGATTAACCAAAGATGCTGATTTTCTGAAACAGACAAAATTGGTTGAGATTTTTGCATCAAAAGCAGAAAATATACAAATATTCTTCACTGACTTTTTCCAAATTGAAGATGTATACAACAGACCTGGAACATCAGGTGACAAAAATTGGAGCTTAAGATTACCCGATAATTTCAAAGAATTGACAACAATAGACCTTCCTGAAATATTGAAACAGGCGATAATTTCACGAGGAAAAGATTTTGCATTGAAAAATTCAAAACTTATAGAGGAATTGAGTGAGATATAAAAAAATAATCATACTGATATTGTTGTGTGCATTTTTACCGCTACAACCTACTTATAGCGAGGGTGTAACGGAAGCAAAGCTACAGTATAATAAAGGGATCGACTTTTACAAAATTGGTCAATATGATAGGTCTATGGATGCTTTCAGAAACGCAATTTCGCTTGATCCCAATTATATAGATGCATATTATAATCTGGGTTCAATATTAGAATATTTGGGACAAGATGAAGCCGCACTAACAGTATTTAAACAAATAGTAGTAAGAAAACCTGATGATTATGATGCCGTATACAAGGCTGCCGAATTAAGTAAAAAACTTGGTCAATATGATAAGGCTAAATCATTTTTATCTATAATTCCCTCAGAATCATATTTAGCACCTAAAGCAAAACAACTTGCAAATGAATTAAACACAGATTTTCAAACCATAAAACAGCAATATAACAAAACAGAAACTCCGTCACAACCCCAAACAAACGGCATATATGAAAATATTCCGAGTCCGACCGGAATAACAACCGATACATCCGGAAATCTTTATGTGGCTGGTTTTTCTGACAATGTTATATTCAAAATAACACCAAATGGAGAAAAAATAGTTTATTTAAAAGACCCAAAGATAAAAGGACCAATAAGCTTGATTAGTGATAAAAACGGGAACATTTATATAGCTAATTACAATTCAAATAATATTTTAAAAGCCGATGCATCAGGACAAATAACAATATTGCTTGAAAATATTACAAAACCATATGGACTTCATATATCAAATGGTATTCTTTTTATTTCATCACAAGGTTCAAATTCTGTACACAGATATAAGCTTTAATCATAACAAAGACCTGAAAGCTTTAAAAACAGGGAGTTAGCGGCGCAAGCCCGAAATGCAAATACAGCAATAGAAACAACAATACCCTTGACACCACAATCCTTATATATTCAAGCTTTCAAGGCTAAAAAAAACAATGGGTGAAAAAATGTAACAAAAATTTAACATTTAACAAAAAAAGGAGTCAAATTTTCTTGACTCAAAATATTGATGTACTAATATGTAGTAACATGCAGAAGTAAAGTGGGGGTGATTTGTGCCCAAAGCCAAACTACTCCAGTAAACATAATTATTTGCCTGACAAGGCAAAAGGTTAACAGCCTCAAGTTAGAATTAAAATTTTTTTAGTACGTACACCATTTATGAAAATGAGGTAATTTAATGTCTAAGACAAAATACGCAGAAAGAGTAACTCCAATGGGTATTCCGCATACTCGATTGGACGATTTACCGGACCTTATTGAAGTGCAAAAAAAATCTTTTGAATGGTTTTTAAAAGAGGGTTTAAAGGAGGAATTACTGTCTTTCAGCCCGATAAAAGACTATACAGGCAGATTAGAATTGCATTTCTTACCAAATTATACTTTTGACAATGCGAAGTATACAATTGAAGAAGCAAGAATTCATGACGCGACCTACGCAAAGCAATTACGCGTTATGATAAGATTAGTAAACAGAGACAGCGGTGAAATCAAAGAACAAGAAGTCTATATCGGAGACATTCCGACAATGACAGACAAAGGCACATTCATCGTAAACGGAGCAGAACGTGTTATCGTTTCACAGATTGTACGTTCGCCCGGGGTTTATTTCAAGCGCGAGGTATCACCTGCGGGAAAAAGATTATACAATGCCACAATGATACCTAACCGTGGAGCTTGGTTAAAAATAGAAACCGACAGTAATGACTTAATATACGTAAAGATAGACAAGAACAGGAAGATACTTGCAACGACTTTACTAAAGGCAATGGGAATAACAGTTTCCGAAATGGAGACACTATTCACGCACTTTGAATTTTTGAAAAAGACTCTGGAAAAAGACACGGCAGAAACAACTGACGATGCGCTAATTGAGGTATACAAAAAACTCAGACCCGGAGATCCAGCATCTCCTCAAGGCGGGCGTTCAATTTTAGAAGCACGTTTCTTTGACGAGAAGAAATACGATATTGGTCGTGTAGGCCGATACAAATTAAACAAGAAATTAAACTTAAACATACCTAAGAATCAAAGGACATTGACGGTTCAAGATATCGTTGCGTCAATTGAATACCTTATCAACCTAACATACGATGAAGGTACATTAGACGATATCGACCACTTAGGTAACAGAAGAATCCGATCAGTTGGTGAGCTTTTACAGAACCAATTTAGAGTTGGGCTTTCCAGAATTGAAAGAATAGTAAAAGAGAGAATGACTTTACAGGATTCAGAGACATTGACCCCATTGAACTTACTTAATACAAAACCTTTAGTTGCATCATTAAAGGAATTTTTCGGAAGTTCACAGTTATCACAATTCATGGACCAAACAAACCCATTAGCCGAACTCACACACAAAAGACGTATATCGGCATTAGGCCCGGGAGGTTTAATGAGAGAACGTGCTGGATTTGCAGTACGTGACATTCACCCGTCACACTATGGGCGTATATGTCCTGTAGAGACACCTGAAGGACCGAATGCAGGTTTGATTGGATCTTTGGCTACACACGCTAAAGTAAATGATTATGGTTTTATTGAATCACCATTCTTTGTTGTAAAAGACGGTGTTGTAACAGATGAAGTACATTATCTTACAGCAGATGAAGACGAAAACTTCCGTTGTGCTCCTGCAGACGTACAATTAAACAAAGACAGGAGTTTCAAAGACGAATATGTTCCTGTACGTTACCATTCTGAATTCACAATGGGTGATTCTAAAAAGGTTGACTACGTGGGTGTTTGTCCAATACAGATTATCTCAGTTGCGACCTCAATGATTCCATTCATAGAGCACGACGATGCTAACCGTGCATTAATGGGATCAAACATGCAACGTCAAGCAGTACCTTTATTTATAACACAAAGACCTGTTGTTGGTACAGGCTTAGAAGCAAGAGCCGCAAAAGACTCCGGTATGGTAATTGTATCGGAAGTAGACGGAGTTGTAGAAAGAGTTGTAGGGGAAGAAATAATAATCCGCGACAAACAGAACAATCCTCACGTATACCAATTAATGAAATACGTAAGAAGCAACCAGGATACTTGTATTAACCAACGACCTATAGTAAATGAAGGAGACAAAGTGAAAGCAGGCGACGTAATTGCAGACGGAGCGTCAACATGCGGCGGAGAACTTTCACTTGGTAAAAACGTAATAGTCGCATATATGCCTTGGGAAGGATACAACTTTGAAGATGCTATTCTACTTTCCGAAAGATGCGTACATGATGATATCTTTACATCAATACACATTGAGAAATTAGAAATAGATGCAAGGCAGACAAAACTAGGTCCTGAAGAAATTACCCGAGAAATACCGAATGTATCAGAAGATGCGCTAAGACATTTGGATGAACGTGGTATAGTTCGTATCGGAGCGAGAGTATATGCCGATGACATACTAGTAGGTAAAGTAACACCAAAAGGCGAATCGGAACATCCACCGGAAGAGAAACTTTTACGAGCAATCTTTGCCGAGAAAGCACGCGATGTAAAAGACAATTCACTAAGAGTTCCACACGGAGAGGGTGGACGTGTAATCGACGTAAAGGTATTTGACAGAGAAAAGGGTGATGAATTACCGCCCGGAGCAAATACAGTAATCCGAGTATACATAGCACAGAAACGTAAAGTATCAGTAGGTGACAAGCTTTCGGGACGTCACGGTAACAAAGGTATTGTATCAAGAATATTACCCAAAGAAGATATGCCATTTATGCCTGACGGAACCCCTGTTGATATAGTATTGAACCCACTTGGTGTTCCATCACGTATGAATGTAGGACAAACTTACGAATTATTGTTAGGTTTGGCAGCATATCTAACTGGTAACTATTACGAAGCACCATCATTTGATGAGATGTATGGTGAAGCACAATCTGAAATCGCGACAAAACACGAATTACTTAAAGGCATCAAAGAAAGCGGTTGTGATTGGGTCACAGAAGATGGTAAAGTAAGACTTATTGACGGAAGGACGGGTGAACAATTTGATGAACCGGTGGCAGTAGGTCTTTCATACATCCTAAAACTTGTCCACCTTGTTGACGATAAAATTCACGCTCGTTCAACAGGTCCGTATTCATTAGTAACACAACAGCCATTGGGTGGTAAAGCACAATTTGGCGGACAAAGATTCGGAGAAATGGAAGTTTGGGCATTGGAAGCATATGGTGCCGCTTATACATTACAAGAGATGTTAACAATCAAATCAGATGATGTAAATGGCAGAAATAGAGCTTACGAGTCAATCGTAAAAGGCGACAATATTCCAAGACCAGGAATTCCAGAATCATTTAAGGTACTGGTAAGAGAATTACAAAGTATCGGTTTGGATATAACTGTATCAAAGAAAGACGGTGAAGAAGTTGATTTAATGAGTGATATGGATGATTTAAGAAAAGCTGCACCAAAACGCACGCTGTCAGACATTGACTCAGAATTATTAAACATTAACTTCTTTGAGACGCCGACAACTTTCGGAGACCTATAATAAGTAATAAGCGGGGATATAAATCCCCGCAAATAAAAGGAGAAAACATAAAAATGTCAACAAGCATAGATTACTTTGACTATATAAGAATAAGCATAGCTTCGCCGGAAAGAATTTTAAAATGGTCGTACGGCGAAGTTACGAAACCGGAAACAATAAATTACCGTACATTAAAACCCGAAAGAGACGGTTTATTCTGTGAGAGAATTTTTGGACCGACAAAAGACTGGGAATGCTATTGCGGTAAATACAAAAGAGTAAGACATAAAGGTATTATATGTGAACGTTGCGGAGTTGAAGTAACAGACTCAAAAGTTCGTCGTCACAGAATGGGTCACATTAAACTTGCAGCACCGGTTTCTCATATATGGTTTTTAAAGGGAATTCCTTCATATTTGGGATTACTTCTGGATATGACATTGAAAGACCTTGAACAAGTTATATATTTCAACAACTATGTTGTAATTGAGCCAGGAGAAAGTCCTTTTAAAAAATTCCAATTACTGGGAGAAGAGGAATACGAAGACTACATTACCGAAAACGAAGAAACTGAACTAAAAGTAGGAATCGGAGCAGAAGCAATAAAAGAACTTCTGTCAGAAATAAATACAAAGGAACTTGCAGAAGAAATAAGAACAGAACTTGCGGGCAACGTAACCTCAGTTCAGAGAAAAAGTAAGCTGATAAAACGACTCAGATTACTTGATGCACTAATTTCTTCAGAAACTGATCCGACCTGGATGGTAATGGATGTACTTCCGGTAACCCCACCTGACTTGAGACCTATGGTACAGCTTGATGGCGGACGTTTTGCAACATCAGACTTAAACGACCTATACAGACGTGTAATTAACAGAAACAATCGTTTACAAAGGCTGTTAGAAATGGGGGCTCCTGAAATCATTGTCAGAAACGAAAAACGCATGCTTCAAGAAGCTGTAGATGCCTTGATTGACAACGGAAGACGAGGAAGAACTGTTGTCGGACCTAACAATCGAGCACTCAAATCATTATCAAATATTATTGAAGGGAAACAAGGTCGTTTCAGACAAAACTTATTGGGTAAACGTGTTGACTACTCAGGTCGTTCTGTTATCGTAGTAGGCCCGCAATTAAGCTTAAATCAATGCGGTTTACCAAAAGAAATGGCTATTGAATTATTTAAACCATTTGTTGTTAATAAACTTATTGAAAGAGGATACGTTCAAAATATCAAGTCGGCTAAAAAGAAGATTGAACGTTCTGAAGCAGTAGTTTGGGACATATTAGAAGAGGTAATTGACGGACATCCGGTACTATTAAACCGAGCTCCTACTCTTCACCGTCTTGGAATTCAAGCATTTGAACCTAAACTGGTTGAAGGTAGAGCAATTCAATTACATCCGTTGGTATGTACAGCTTTTAACGCTGACTTTGACGGCGACCAAATGGCTGTACACGTACCGTTGTCAATTGAAGCACAAACTGAAGCTAGAATGTTAATGTTAGCTACTAATAACATTTTGGCTCCGGCAAACGGTAAACCTATCATTACACCATCTCAGGATATGGTACTTGGTATGTACTATCTAACAATTTTGAAAAATCCTGAACAAGAACCTAAAGGATATTTCTACAGTTTTGAAGATGCTATTTCAGCACTTGAAGTCGGAGTAATTGAACTTCATGACAAGATTATTGTAAGAAATGAAAAAGGTGAAAGAATGGAAACTACCGTTGGTAGAATAATCTTCAATGAAACGGTTAAAAACGCACTTGCATAAAAAGAAAAAGGAAATATAGAATGGAAACAACATACATACATGAAAAGAAAACTCCGGAATATATTAACAAACAAATGGACAAAAAAGCCCTAAACAATTTGCTTGCTCAAATGTATTTGGAGTATGGCGGAGCAAAAACCGCAGAACTTGCTAATGCCCTTAAGAATTTAGGGTATAAATACGCGACAAAATCAGGTACAACAATTTCTATAGCAGACTTGCAAGTTCCTCCCGCAAAGAAAGAACTTTTAAAGGAAGCAGAAAAAGAAATTGAACAATCTACAAACAGATACTTAAAAGGTGAAATTACAGAAGTTGAAAGATATACAAAAGTTATTGATACTTGGTCAGAGACTACGGCAAAACTGACAGAACAAGTTGTTGAGAACTTTGATAGACTAAATCCGGTATATATGATGGCATTTTCTGGAGCGAGAGGTAACTTATCGCAGGTATCACAGTTAGTTGGTATGCGTGGTTTGATGGCAGATGCACAAGGTCAAATTATTGACTTGCCGATTAAATCAAACTTCAAAGAAGGTCTATCCGTTACAGAATACATCATTTCATCATATGGTGCACGTAAAGGTCTTGTAGATACTGCATTAAAAACAGCTGACTCAGGATATTTAACAAGACGTCTTGTTGACGTAGCACAAGATGTAATTATTCGAGCCGAAGATTGTCATACGACAAAATCTATTAATATGAAACCGATTGTTGACGGGGATGCTGTAATTGTACCTTTAATCGACAGGTTACTTGGAAGAACAATAGCTGAAGATATTAAAGATACAGATGGAACAGTAATAGTTGAATCCGGTACAACATTAAACCGTGATGACATCAAAAAAATTGCACATTTAAACTTACAAGAATTAAAAGTAAGATCAGGTGTAACCTGCGGACTTGAATACGGTATCTGCCAAAAATGCTATGGCTGGGCAATGACAACTCAAAAACTTGTTGATGTCGGCGAAGCAATAGGTATTATAGCAGCACAATCAATAGGAGAACCTGGAACACAGCTTACAATGAGAACATTCCACACCGGTGGTGTATTTAAGGGTTCAGGTGCAATGAAACACATTGACGCGAAATCAGCTGGTGAAGTTATATCTAATGTTAAGACAAGAGAACTTAGAACTCGTCACGGAGATATTGTTAATGTCGCTAATTATGAAGCTGACATTGAAGTTAAAGGCGCAAAGAGAACTGAAAAGTACCACATACCTGCTGGTTCAACTGTGTTTTTTACAAACGGAATGCAGGTTGAAAAAGGATTTACACTTGCAGCATATGAACCTGCTTCACAAGGTGATGGGTCACGTTTGACCGAAAAAGCTACCAAAGATATTAATGCCGATTTAAGCGGAGAAGTTATCTATGAAGATTTTGTAGCTGATGAAAAGAAAGACAGGCAAGGTAATATTTCAAGAACAACTAATAAACAAGGTGTTATATGGGTTCTTGGCGGAGATGTATATAACCTTCCGGGCGGTTCAAAAGTAATGGTTAAAGACGGACAAAAAATTAAGGCCGGAGAAAAGCTTGCTGAAACTCTAACGATTTCAGAACACGGTGGTGAAGTTCGTTTTGGTGACGATTTAGTTATTGAAGATGTTGATTTTGAAGGTAAAAAAATCAAGAAGATTATTCAAGGTAAAGAAATTACGATTGTAATTGCTTCGTTGATGCCTGAAAATGCAGCATTTGAACAAACGAAAAAAGAACAAATTTGGACCGTAAATAAAACAGGCGAAAAGTATATCGTAAAAGCACCAGTAGATACAACAGTCGAAAATGGGATGATCATAGCAGAACTTTTAGACGAGGACTGCTCTGTATCAAGTTCTGGTGAAATTCGCTATGTAGATGTTGAAGTTGATGAAAATCAGATTATAACAAAACCCGGTAAAGTTGTATTCATTCCGGAAGAAATTCACCAAATTTCAAAAGATAGTTCACTAAAAATGGTCGAAAATGGAACATTCGTAACAGCGGGAACAGAAATCGTAAAAGATGTATACTGTCACATTGACGGTATAGTTGAGTTTAAAGAATACAACGAAATTATCCATGAAATTACGGTTAGACCTGGAGAAATTCACACATTATCAAGTGTTTCCGAACTAAAAGTGGACGAAGGTGAAGTTGTAAAAAAAGGAACTGTTATCGCAGAAGGTATAAAAGCAAAAGAAACTTCTATCATTACAATAATGGATTCATCCATTGATGAAATAGAAATTGATGATTTGGAAGAAGAACTTGATGCAAGTTTAACCCTTGATGAAGATAACATAGCCAATCAGCCGGTCCAAATATTAATAAGACCGGTCCAAGTACTTGAAGTAAGTCAGAAAGATGTATCTATAAAATTTAATACAACCGATAAATTGATAGACATTGTTCCTGTTACACAACTTCAATACAAGGATGGAGCACGAGTAAGAAATCTTGACGGTTCAACAATAACAAGAACAAGTCTTGTACTTCAAATGCAAGGTTATCTATCACACTTAAAAGGTATGGTAGAATTGGACGAAAAAGGCCACTTGCGAATAGTCGTTCTTGAAAATTTAATAGTTCGCCGTGAATTTGAAGGAAATGCAAAACTTTTATCAGCTCTTCAAACAGAATTATTGGTTAAAGACGGTCAAACTATTGAGCCGAAAACGCCGATTGCAAAAACACAAGTACTTGCAATTAATGACGGTGCTGCTTCAATAAATGAAAATAAACCAGACAACAGAAGACTTCTTTTAACAAGTGAAACTTATGAAGAAACTGTAAAAATAAAATCAGCCGCAAGTGTGAAAAAAGGAGAATTTGTTAAAACAGATTCAATAATTTCATCAAGTGGGGAAAAATCACCGGTATCAGGCCGAGTTGTTGCTGTTAACAAAGGTGAAATATCAATAAGAATAGGTCGTCCGTATCTTATAAGTCCGGGGACGATGTTACAGGTTGAATCCGACGCACTCGTTCTTAGAGGTGATATGATTGCGACATTGGTATTTGAAAGACAAAAAACAGGCGATATCGTTCAAGGTTTGCCTAGGGTAGAAGAACTTCTTGAAGGCCGTAAGCCTAAAGATTGTGCTATTCTTGCGGAAGAAGACGGCATCGCTGAAATCGAAACTGACGAAGACTTACCAAGATTATATCTTGTTAATGAAAACGGAAGAGTTGAAATTAAATATGCTATCGATGCTAATATCATAGTACACGACAAACAAAAAATAACTAAAGGTCAACCATTGACAAGCGGTCCTTTAAACCCGCATGATGTTATAAGATTGTGCGGAGTAGAAGCTGCTCAACAATATCTGGTAGATGAAGTACAACGTGTTTATCGTTCGCAAGGTGTAGAAATTGCTGATAAACATATTGAAATAATAGTCCGCCAAATGACTAAAAAAGTTAAGGTGCTTGATGCTGGAGACACAAATCTTCTTCCGGGCGAACTTATTGAACTTCAAACATTTGAAGAAACTAATAAAAAAGCTGAAGAAGAAGGTAAAGTGCCTGCAACATGTGAATATATGCTGCTTGGTATTACAAAAGCTTCATTGAATACTGAAAGCTTTATTTCAGCTGCTTCATTCCAAGAAACAACAAGAATTCTTACAGAAGCTGCTGTTGATGGTAAAAAGGATATGTTAAGAGGGCTGAAAGAAAATGTTATTATCGGCCGCTTAATTCCTGCCGGTACAGGATTCCATCATCTTTCAAATGCCAATGAAGAAAAAGAACGTGAAGCTAGAAAACGTGCAGTTGCTCAGAGAAATCAAGCAAGAAAACCGTCCGCAATTTTGGAAGAAATTGAGGGTATGTTCGGAGCTCCTGATTTCCAACTGGACGATAACGAAGATGAATAACTTTTAAAGCTCCTTTAAAAAAGGAGCTTTTTTTGTTATTATTTGAATATTTATTTCTAATTAATAAAGTGGATTTTGTAAAGATTCAATGTTTTATGCCGTAAAATTACATGAAAGGTGGGTTTATGGCAAGAATAATTGAAGGACAAAGAAGATTAATCAAAATGAGCGTCGATGACATAATCAATATAGTTCGTCAATATCAACAAGTATGCAAGAATAGCTGTTGTTATGATCACACTCGTGAGCTTCTCTCTCAGGCGAATTTTTACGTACCTGAAGATTGAATTAAAGATACTATTATTCTATATTAGTTTTTATGATAAAATGAAAACTGATGGATAAATCTTTTTACACAATATTCAAAACATTTTTTAAAGTTGGCACATTATTGTTAGGTGGAGGTTATGTTATTCTGCCACTTCTTCAAGCTGAACTTGTAGATAAGAAAGGTTGGATAGATTCAGATGGATTATGTGAATATTACGCACTGGGGCAGTCTGTTCCGGGAATTATTGCAGCTAATATGTCAATTTTTGTAGGATATAAGCTTCGGGGTCAAATAGGTGCGCTTGCAGCTGTACTGGGTATTGTAACACCTGCGTTCTTGGCGATTATACTTATTGCAAGTTTAATGGAAGAAATTGTTCATTTTACCATAATAAAAAATCTGTTTTGGGGTGTGGGTATCGGTGTGATAATACTGCTGTTTCTTGCAACAAAAGAAATGTGGAGTAAAAGCATTGTTGATAAATTTACATGCATCGTATTTCTTTCGGCATTCATAATGTCAACTTGTCTAAACATTTCTCCCGCAATAATTATCTTGCTCGCTATTATAGCAGGAATTACCTACAGAAAAATAAACTCTGACATGGAAAATAAAGGAGCAAAATTGTGATTTATTTTAATTTATTTTTGCAATTTTTTCATATCGGTTTATTCTCTTTTGGCGGCGGCTACGCAACGTTACCTTTTTTGTACCACATTGCAGAAAATCAAAAATGGTATTCTATCCAACAACTAACTGATATGATTGCAATTTCATCGATTACACCTGGACCTGTGGGCGTAAATGTTGCTACTTTCGCGGGATTTACAACTTCAGGAATAATAGGTGCAATTATAGCAACAACTTCTATAATCTTGCCTTCCTACATAATTGTAATCCTAATATCAAAAGCTCTTGAAAAATTTGAAACTAACCCGAATGTAAAAGCTGCCATTTATGCATTAAAACCTGCAGGATGCGGACTTCTTGCTGCGGTAGGTATTAACATGTTTTTAAATAATGCAAACCTTACAGGAATGTTGCTTCTATTATTCTTATTTTTCCTAAGTTTAAAACAAAAACATGATCCTCTTTTTTATCTGGGTATTTCAGCTTTAGTAGGAATCTTGGCAGGTTTTTTAAACTTAACTACTTAATACTGCTTAATAATTATTACCATCTCCCGCAAATATTATATTTAGAGATTTTAAACAATTTAAGACGAAAGGAGAATAAAATGATTAACAACGTAAATTACTCACCCAATTTTGGTTCTACAATAATATCGTTGAAAAACAACAATAAACCAGTAAGTTATTACACAAAACCACTAGAAAAATATTTTGATTTAGTTAAGATTTGTAGTACAGCAGAGCCACAAAGTATTTCAAACAAACTTAAATATCACAGTCAAGCCGCATTAGTTTTGAGACCTCACGAAATGGTAGCAATAGGTAAAAACAATCAAACCGATTCTTTTATTTGGGAAATACTGAAAAAAATCGACCCAACAGTCAAATTTACCGATGACATAAAACCTATTGATGTTGATCCCCCAAAAATTGATATCGTGTTATAGATCAAACATTTTATACTGTAAAGCTTGCATAATATGCGATTGCTCTATATTTTGCACCCCATCCAAATCAGCAATAGTGCGTGCAAGCTTTAAGATTCTATCATACTTTCTTCCGGAAATACCAAATTTTAAAATTGCATCTTTTAACAGCAGTTGTGATTTTTGATCTATAACGCAATATTTCTTTATCAATTCAGAATTAAGTTCAGCATTGGTTAATATACTCAAATCTTTATAACGTAAAGCTTGTATTTGTCTTGCCATTATAACGCGCTTTCTTATAATTTCAGAGGATTCTGCGCTATCGTGAATATTTAACAATTCTTTAGCAGTTAGTCTGGGGACATTAACCAACAAATCAATTCGATCCAATAGTGGACCGGAAAGTTTTGATAAGTACCGATTTATCATAAATTCAGAACAGGTACACATTTTTTCTTTATCACCCTTATATCCGCAAGGGCAAGGATTCATAGCGCCCAACAGCATAAATTTAGCCGGATATTTTACTGAATGTTTAGCACGAGAAATAACAATTTCGCCATCTTCAAGCGGCTGACGCAAAACTTCTAAAACATTTCTCGGGAACTCAACCATTTCGTCCAGAAACAAAACACCTCTATGAGCAAGAGTAATTTCTCCCGGCATCGGATTACTACCACCTCCAATAATTCCATTGGCCGATGCGGTATGGTGAACTGCCCTGAATGGTCTATTTGCCATAAGAGGAGTTTCTTTGGGTAAAAGTCCCGAAATACTGTATATTTTGGTCAATTCAAGTGCTTCAGATATTTCAAGCGGCGGTAATATTGAAGCAAAACACTTTGCCATTAAAGTTTTTCCTGATCCGGGAGATCCCATCATTATTAGGTTATGTCCGCCGGCTGCTGCAATTTCAAGTGCTCTTTTTGCTTTTTGTTGACCCTTAACATTCTTAAAATCATACTCAAACAAATTTGATGAATTATTCAAATATAATTTAGGATCAGTTTTACAAACAGGCAACTTACTCTCAATAAAATGATTAACTACATCTCCAAGACATTCAGCGCCGTAGACATTTATATCTTCAATCAATGCAGCTTCCTTAACATTCTCTATAGGAACAATAACATCAGTAATGCCAATTTTTTTAAGCCCTAAAACCAGAGGCAAAACACCTTTAATCCCTCGCAAACTCCCATTCAAAGAAAGCTCACCAATGAATGCGTAATTCTCAATCAGTCCTGAATCTAAGACATTTTCCTCTAATAAGATACCTATAGCAATAGGCAAATCAAAACTTGTACCAACTTTTTTTAAATCAGCAGGTGCTAAATTTACAACAATCTTACGGTTCGGAAAACTGAAACACGAATTCTTAATAGCAGAACGAACTCTGTCTCTTGCTTCATTTACCGCAGTGTCAGGCAATCCTACTACTGAAAAAGAAGGTAATCCATTTTGTATATCCGTTTCTACAGATACCTCATATGCCTCCAAACCAATTATCGTTGCGGTAGTAACCTTATTTACCATATGTATATTATACTACAAATTTTTGGGTTATAATTAAATTATGAAAAATATTAAAAATATACTTGCAATAAATTTTGGAGGAATTGGTGACGAAATATTATTTTTACCGGCACTGATTTCTTTAAAAAAGGAATTCCCTGATTCTAAAATTACTCTTGCACTTGAGCCGAGAAGTAAAAGTATTATTGATCTTACAGATGTTATTGACGACACAATTCCGGTTGATATAAAAAATAAGAACAAATACACAGAACTTCTAAAATTTATACATAAAGCCCGCAAACAAAATTATGATATTGCGATAACTGCAGGCGGTAACAAATTTATGAGCATAATTTTGTACCTAATCGGTGCAAAGAACAGATGTGGTTATAATTGTGGAATAATTAGTCAAAAACTCTTGACACATACAGTGCCATTAGATAAAAAACAATACGCCGCAGACATGTATCATGATCTTGTTGTTCCATTTACAAAGCATAAGACAAAACTGCCTAAAATTAATATTAATTCACAACAAAAAATTAAAAATTCCATACTCATCCACCCAGGAGTAAGTAAAATGAGTATAGATAAGGGAATAATTAAAACCATACCGGCCAAAACATGGGCAGAAACTATTGATACCCTTGTAAATTCTGGTAAAAAGGTCATGCTTGCTGGAGGACCCGACGACGATGAATGCATTAAATCAATAATTAAAACCGTAAAAACAGACAACTTTGAAAACTTATATGGTACAACAAAAAACTTACGTGATCTAGCTGAATTAATTGGCAAAGCTGAAATATTTTTGTGTTCGGATTCAGCACCTTTGCATATAGCAGTTGCCTTGGGGACAAAAACGTACGCTATATTCGGTCCTACTGATGACAAAAAACTTATTCCACCAAATATTACGGCTATTAAAGCAAACGATCGATGCGCACTAAAACCTTGTCTTTGGGGAAAAAGACAAACTACCTGCAAAGATTTAAGTTGTTTAAATATATCTGCAAAAGATATTACTGAAACTATTTTAAACACCGAAATTTAATTTTAAATTCCAACACTCAAACCTGCACAAAGGTTTATAGACTGACCCGTAATACCCTTTGCATCGTCAGAAATTAAATATCTGACTAATTTAGCAATTTCTTCAGGTTGAACAAAACGTCTTTGAGGAATAGTTTCTATAATTTCGTCTTTGAAAAATTCTGAAAGCTCGGCAGAAGTTTGTCCCATTTCAGTATCCACCCAACCGGGATTTACGGTATTTACGGTAATATTGTATGATGCTAATTCCAAAGCCAAAGCACGAGTCAAACCAACCAAACCTGATTTTGTGGAAGAATACAAACTTGCATTTGCTTCTCCCATAATACCTGAAATTGAGCCAATGTTAATTATACGCCCCCATTTTTTCTTTTTCATATTTTCACTGGCTTTTGCAATTAATTTAACCGGAGCCAAGAGATTTACTTCGAAAATCTCTTGTATTTGGCTATCTGTCATCTTATCGATAGCACCATAAATATACTCCCCAGCATTATTTATCAGCACATCAATTTTTTTATCTTTAACATAACTTTCAAGAGTTTCAACATCCTTTGCCAAATCACAAACACAATAATTAGAATATATTCTCAAGTGTTCAACATTTCGTCCCGTAGCGTAAATAGTGCCCAAATCCTTAAGTTCATTGGCAATAGCTTTTCCTATACCTTGAGTTGCACCTGTAACAAGTATGTTAACCATTTTCAAACTCCTTTTTTAATTCCTTTGTTATATATGATGCCATAAACATGCCTGCAACACCAGCTACAAAAGGTGTAGATGAAGGAACAATTTTAATGTACTCAATCTTGTCACCTTTTTTCGTTAAAATTTCTTCTTTTTCAGAAATTTTTTCTTTAACACATGATTTTTCGCGACTCGTAACAACTGTCAAACCACTTTCTATTCCACGTTTTTTTAGTTGGAAAAGCAAATTTGAAACGAATGGGTCTTTTTTATTTTCAATATTTTTTATATCTGAGATATACAACTGAGTGGGATCCATTCTGTTTCCGGCACCGAATGAACTTATGACCGGAATATCAGATTTTATGCAACTTTCCAACAATGCAACTTTTGAACGCATTGTATCAATAGCATCTGCAACAAAATCATAATCACCTAACTGCATATTCCCTGTATAAAAATCATCTACGATATTCAATTCTATTGCGGGATTAATATCTTTCAATCTTTTTTCAAATAATAACGTTTTCTTTAACCCTACAGTAGAATTAAGAGCTACAATCTGCCTATTTATGTTGGATATCGATACACAGTCAAAATCAATTAAAGAAAGTCTTCCAATCCCCGCTCTTGCCAATGCCTCTGCACAAAAGCCGCCAACACCGCCAAGACCAAAAATCGAGACATGTTTTTTGTTCAACCAATCTTGAAACTCTTTTCCCCAGTAGAGTTCATTGCGAGAAAATGTATAATCTTGCGAATCCACCATAAACTTTTATCTAACTATGCCATATCCCAGTAAAAACGTACAAATGATAAATACAGCAGCTACAATGGCGGTAAACTTATTCAATCCCTTTTCCGCACTCTTTTGGGAAGAAAATATATGAGATGCACCTCCAATTCCCGCTATACCATCACCTTTTGGAGAATGGAGAAGTATCAAAATTATTAAAAATAGTGCAAATAATATCTGTATTGCCCAAACGAAAGTAACCATTATTTTTTCTCCTTTTTCTTATTTGAAATAAAATGAGCACGTTTGGAATTAAGTTTTATATTTTCAAACGTATAAAGTCTTGCCGGTCTTTTTGAAGAAGACTTTGTATACTCATCAAGCTCTATTAACCCTTGAGTACTTAAAGCTTTCTTTCTGAAATTACGTTTATCAAGCTTTTTATTCATAATCAATTCATAAGCTTTTTGCATTTCAGTAAGCGTAAATTTTTCATTCAAAAGTTGATAAGCAACCGGACAAAGTTCCAACCGTTCACGCGTACGTTTAAGAGAATACTCTATAATTTCCTTGTGGTCAAAGGCCAAAGGCGGCAAATCCGAAACCTTATGCCAACCTATCTCTGGGGAAGTAGCAATATTCAAATCTTCTGATCTGACCAATGCGAAATATGCACAGGTAATAACCCTTGCATTCGGGTGTCTAAGAGGATCTCCAAATGTATAGAGTTGTTCCAAATAAATATTATCAACATTTGTACGTTCTTTTAATACTCTCAAAGCTGCTTGGTCAAGGTTTTCAGACAAACGAACATATCCTCCCGGGATTGCCCATTTATCTTTAAAGGGCTCATTCAAACGCTTAACCAATAGCACTTGGATCGCATTATTTTTCATAGTTAATATAACTACATCGACAGTGATTTCGTGGGTTTTTGTTTCGTTAAACATATTAATCTCATTCCCTCACAGAATATAATACAATAAACATGAGATATATCACAAAGCTACCCTAAACATTTTTTAACATATATTAACAATCATGGCAATTTTTATAAACAAAAATATTTAATATAAGTACGGGGAATATTTAAAAGGGGCAAACATGTATTTATCATTCAGATATATGAATAATCCATTTGTAATAAACAGATATTGTGTGCCAGCATACAATTTTTGCAGACCGGTAAGACCCGGATTTATAGCTGCTCCTATACCTTTTGTACCGTTTACAACAGGGTTTATGCCTGGGTTACAATTAGGTCTATTTTCTTCCTTAATGTTTATGTCTACATTAATGCCGCTTGCATTTCAAAATACACCTAAGAACATTTTTTCCCAACCAAGAAGATTTGAATCAACCCCGCAAAATGAACCATTAGATTATAAAAAAATGCCCTCATCTTCATCCTTAACAAATGCAGGAGATGATAACGCAAAAATAAAAACACCTTCAAACCAAAAAAGTTCAGCTGATAGCAATATAAAGAACAATTCTAAAAAACTTGGACCAGAATTCCTAAACCGAGTTAAAGAAATTGCAAACAACATAAATTGTAATTATAAAGACATACTTGCACTGTTAAATTCAGAGTCAGGACTCGAAAGTACAGCTGTTAACAGACAAACTGGAGCTACAGGTCTTTTACAATTTATGCCAAAAACAGCACACGAACTTGGTACAACTACAGAAAAACTATTAAGAATGAGTCCAGTAGAACAACTTAACTACGTAGAAAAATATTTCAAAATGGTTAAAAAATATGCAGGTTTTAGCAGTAATCAAAAACTAAGCAGCGGGGATTTATACGCATTAACATTACTTCCCAAGTATGCGAAGAATGAAGTTTTAACAGAAAAAGGCAGACTATCCTACAAACAAAACAAAGGTTTGGATATAAATAAAGACGGTAAAATAACAAAAACTGAATTATCAAAAAGAATAGAAAATAAAAAAGTAGATGAATCAATTTTCAGTAAATAATTTATTACAAATCTAAATATACCGTTGCAGTAAAAATCTTTTTCGTGTAATGTCATGAATGTTAACCATGATTGGAAGGAAAAAGATGGACAAGGGATATGTAGAAAACGGATTCATCGTTGACTTGAGCAATGCAAGGAAAACATCTGAGATAATATATGAATTATCCAGAATACTTGACATACCGGAAGCACAAAACAAACAGGTATGTTTAAAATTGGGCAATGTAGCTCTTACGCAAACAGAATTAACAAGCATCAAGGCACTTGTTGAGTCTATGAATTCCGAAATAGAATTTATAAGCACAAATGCACCTGAGACAATTGATTCAGCAAAGTCATTAAATATTGAAATTTCTGAATTAGAAAACATAGTAGAAGCCCCTGATTTTGAAATGACAACGAGTATAAGTCCTGAAGTAGAAAATGCTTTAGATAAGATATTCGGCGATAATGATTTTGAAAAGGAAAAAGAAGCCGAAAAGGAAGTATTAGAAATAGCCGAAGAAATGGTAACAGAGGAAGATGAAGCGACATTGGAGTTAAAAAAGGAATCCGAAAAGCTTCCGACATTATATCTCAAGAAAACAATCCGTTCAGGACAAAGTATCACTTCAGACGGCAACCTTGTTATAGTAGGGGACGTTAACCCTGGATCTGAGATTATTGCAAAAGGCGATATAACAGTATGGGGGATATTAGGCGGCATAGCACACGCGGGCAATGAGGGGAATACCCAAGCAAGAATCCGCGCCTTGAAAATGAATGCAATTCAACTGCGTATTGCAGATATTTTTGCCAGAAGACCCGATGGAGCAAATACACCGTTTGTTCAAAAGACAAACGAATTCACCCCTGAAGAAGCAAGAATATTTAGGAAAAATATAATTATAAACAAACTAACAGAAAATTAAGGAGAAATACATGAGCGGTAGAGTTATCGTAATCACATCCGGTAAAGGTGGTGTAGGTAAGACCACAGCCAGCGCAAATATCGGAACAGCCCTCGCAAAATTAGGAAATAAAGTTGTAATGATAGATACAGATTTAGGTCTTCGGAACCTAGACTTGCTTTTGGGCTTAGAAAACAGAATAGTATACACAATAGTAGATGTAGTGGAAGAAAGGTGTAAACTCAAGCAAGCACTTGTTAAAGACAAGAAAAATCCGAATCTATGTCTGCTGGCGGCAGCACAAACACGAGACAAAAGTGCGGTAACGGAAGAACAATTAAAAGAAATATGTGAAAAACTAAAAGAAGACTATGACTATATTCTTGTGGACTGTCCTGCTGGAATAGAACAAGGATTTCAAAACGCAGTTGCAGGTGCAACCGAAGCCATAGTGGTAACGACTCCGGAAATGTCAGCCGTACGTGATGCAGACAGAATTATCGGTCTTTTAGAAGCAAAAGAAGAAATTGAATCATATAGATTGCTTTTAAACCGAGTTCGCCCAAATCTTATAAAATCAAAAGACATGATGAGTGTAGAAGATGTTGTAGAAATACTTTCAGCAGATTTAATTGGCATAATACCTGAAGATACGGGCATTATCACATCAACAAACAAAGGTGAACCGATAGTAAACGATGAAAAATCTCTTGCAGGACGTGCCTATACAAACGTTGCTAAAAGAATTCTAGGCGAAGAAGTTGAGTTTATAAACCTAGAAGAGGAAACCAGTGTAGTCGCAAAAGTAAAAAAATTTTTCAAAGGTCTAATGGTTAAGGAGAAATAAAAATGAGAGATAACATATTCACAGAATTATATAACAAATTATTGGGTTTTTTCCGTCAGGCCGAGGAAGAGGAAAGTGCTAAAGATGTTGCTTGTAATCGATTACGAGTGGTTTTAATGCAAGATAGAACAAATCTAACCCCGCAACTTTTGGAAAAAATGCGTGGCGAACTTGTTGAACTCTTATCAAAATATCTGGAAATGGATAAAGATGCATTGGAACTTAATCTTGAACAAGAGGGTGACCAAATGGCATTAATGCTTTCTATTCCGGTAATTCGAGCAAAAGACGAAGAAGAAATAGAAAAAGCTCTTGCAGAAGAAGAATCTAAAGAAACCGAACTTGAGTCTACAGAACAAGAGACAACTGAGGAATCACAAGAGGAATCACAAGAGAAATCAGGAGAGGAATCACAAGAGGAATCAGAAGAGATAATTGAAGATTCAATAAAAGAAAATATTATAGAAGACAATCTTGAAAAAGATAAAACTATAAAAAAGGTCAAAAAATTTCCTGATAAAGAAATCTGCGGCGAATGCAGAGAATGTGAACTTTCAGACGACATTGAATGCGAAAAGAAAAATCCGAAAAAGAAAGAATAAAAAATTACGGCGGGCAATGCCCGCCGTAGTCTTATTCAACATTTCTTTACTCATTTAATTTAAGAATTTATTATCATTAAAGGTTATAACAGCTTCCCCTTTAGTGTTTTTAAATTCCAGAGGCAAAAATCTATCTTAATAAAATTTGCACTTCCGTTTTAATAAATGGTTGTAGGTATTACTACAGAAGGGCTTTGAGTATACTATAACAATGCGGATATTACAGTGCAGTTTCAGGGATTTTAAAATTTATCTTTACATTTTTTACAATTATTTAAAAACACATGTAACGAATTTTAAACAATTTACAAAAAACAATGTTGACAGTGAAGAATGTTTGTTTTAGTATCAATATGCTTGGAGTATAGTGACACCGAAATATTAATAGCATACTTCAGGTTAAGGAGGACCCCAACGGGTTTTCTGTACGTGTAACACAATATAGAAAAAGGAATGCACATGGCAAGTAGTACTAAAAGACAAAGGATCAGAGTTTGTTTAAAAGCATACGATCACAAACTTATTGACGTATCTTCGGACAAAATCGTAGAGACAGCAAAAAGAACAGATGCTAAAGTAGCCGGCCCTATTCCTTTACCTACAAAGAGACGTATATATTGTGTTCTAAGATCACCTCATGTTGATAAGAAATCACGTGAGCATTTTGAACTAAGAACACACAAGCGTATAATAGATATATACGAACCGACTCAACAGACAACTGAAGAGTTAAGCAGATTAGATTTACCTGCTGGAGTGGATATTGAAGTAAAATTATAATATTCCCCCCTAAAAGATTGAAAATTTAATAGCATTATGCATAGATAATGTGAACTGCGACTTCCTCAGATTGAGGATGAGAGGTGAAATCCCTCAAGGTAAAGCAAAAGGTACGTAGCGCTCGCAAGAGAAAATGCAAACCTGAAACATGAATAAAATTCATGCCAAGTAAGGCGAGCTAGAAAGGTAAAAACATGACACTAGGTGTAATAGGAAAAAAAGTAGGAATGACACAAATCTTTGATGAACAGGGTTTGGCTATTCCGGTGACTGTAATCAAAGTTGATGAAACTGTTGTAACTCAAGTGAAAACAGAAGAAACCGACGGTTACAATGCTATACAAGTCGGAACAATATCAGCTAAGGAAAAACATTTAACCAAGGCTGAATTAGGACATTTCAAGAAAAACAGCTTAAACAATTACAGACACTTACAAGAGTTCAGAGTTGAGAATCCTCAGGACTACAAAGTTGGGGATAAAATTGAACTATCAGTACTTGACAATGTAGATAAAGTGGATGTAACAGGTCGATCAATAGGTAAGGGATTCCAAGGTACAGTAAAGAGATGGAATTTTGGACGTGGTCCGATGGGACACGGTTCAAAGAACCACAGAGAACCTGGTTCAATTGGTGCAGGTACAACACCGAGCCGAGTTATCAAAGGCAAGAGAATGGCAGGTAACATGGGTAATGAACGAGTAACCATAACTAAATTAAAATTAGTCAGAGTTGACTCAGCTAACAGCTTAATATTAGTAAAGGGTTCAGTTCCTGGTTGTGAAGGCAGATTAGTAACAATCGTTCCATCACGTACGAAATGGAATTAGAAAATCACAAATAAACAGAAAAGTTTAAAAAATCCCGAGTTGCCAAATAAAGCGGATTTTCCGAAAGGGGTAACAGGCAGAGATAGAAAAGGAAAGTAAAATGTCAAAAGAAATTTTAAGTACAAACGGAGAAAAACTTGGTGAAATAACACTAAATAAGGAAGTATTTGGTGTGGAGCCAAATATACACGTAATGCACCTGGCACTTAGAAGACAATTAAACAATGGTCGTCAAGGTTCAGCATGTGCAAAAACCAGAGCTGAAGTATCAGGCGGTGGTAAAAAACCTTGGAAGCAAAAAGGTACTGGCCGCGCAAGAGCAGGTTCATTAAGATCACCATTATTTGCAGGCGGCGGAGTAATTTTCGGGCCAAAACCGAGAGATTACGGTTTTTCAATGCCGCAAAAAGCAAGGAAACTCGCTTTAAAATCAGCATTATCAGCAAAAGAATCTCAACTTATCATTGTTAAAGATTTTTCAGCAATAACCGAACCAAAGACCAAATTAATGGTTAGTGCATTAAAGTCATTAAACGTAACAGGTAAGACACTAATAGTTGCAGACATAAAAGCTGATGAAAACAAGAATTTGGAACTTTCAGCAAGAAACATTCCAAGCATAAAGATAATCTTACCTTCAAACTTAAATGTAAAAGACTTATTGGAAGCTGATTTTGTTGTTATGACAGAATCTGCCGTAAATGAAATAACTGAAAGGTTACAATAATGAGTAAAGAAAGAACAAATACGGAAAAGTTATATGACATAATCAAGAAACCATTGATTACAGAGAAGTCAGTAGGTGCAACAACAATTGGGCAATACACTTTTGAAGTAAACAAAGATGCAACCAAAGTTGAGATAGCACAAGCAGTAGAATTAGCATTTCCTGGCAGGAAAGTTAAGAAAGTAAGAACTGTTTATATGCCATCACATTCAAAAAGAATGGGATACAAGTTTGGCAGAACCGACAGTTCTAAAAAAGCCATCGTAACAATCGAAGGCGATCCGATAGAAGAACTCGTCGGAGCATAATAAACAGGAATCGGACACAATTCCGAGAACAGGGGCGAAAGGCATAGGTCCCACAAGCAGTACAAAGCCAAAAAGGAGAAAGAAATGGCAATCAGAAAAATCAATCCGACATCTCCGGGACAAAGAGGTATGACAAAAAGTGATTATCAAGAAATCACATCAACAACTCCTGAAAAATCACTGCTAAAATCATTAAAAAAGACAGCAGGAAGAAATAACACAGGTAGAATAACTTGTCGTCATAAAGGTGGCGGTGTAAAGAGGGCATACCGAGTAATAGATTTCAAGCGTGAGAAATTCGGCGTACCTGCAACAGTAAAAACAATTGAATACGATCCGAACAGAAATGTAAGAATTTCATTGGTATGTTATGCAGACGGAGAGAAGAGATACATATTAACACCAGAAGGATTAAATGTTGGTGATGTAATTGTATCAGGTCCGGAAGCTCCGGTACAAACCGGGAACGCAATTCCTTTAGAATTAATTCCATTAGGAACAATTGTTCACAACATCGAACTAACACCTGGTCGCGGCGGGGTCATGGTAAGATCAGCAGGTAATGCAGCACAAGTCATGGCAAAAGAGGGTAATTACGTTACAATAAAATTACCGTCATCAGAAATGAGAATGGTAAGAAAAGAATGTATGGCAACGATCGGCACATTAGGTAATTCAGAATTTAAAAACTTATCAATAGGAAAAGCTGGCAGGAAGCGTTATCTAGGGATCAGACCAACCGTTCGCGGTGTAACAATGAACCCTTGTGATCACCCTCACGGTGGTGGTGAAGGTAAAACAGGTCCCGGAGGACACCCGAAAACACCTTGGGGCAAACCGGCACTTGGTCACAAAACAAGAAAAATCGGAAAAGCTTCAGATAAACTAATAGTTAGAAGAAGGAAAAAATAGGTACAACCTATAGGCATTAGAGTAGCAATATTCATTAATGCACAAAATAAAATACTCAAACAAATTAAAGGAGAAATTAATGGCACGTTCATTAAAAAAGGGTCCATATGTAGAACAGGCTCTACAGACGAAAATAGAAAAAATGAATGCAAACTCGGAACATAAAGTTATAAAAACTTGGTCACGCGCATCAATGATAATCCCTGATATGTTAGGCCACACGATTGCAGTTCATAATGGTAAAACCCATGTACCGGTATACGTAACAGAGCAGATGATCGGACACAAATTGGGGGAATTTGCACCTACAAGATTATTCAAGGGTCACGCAGGTTCCGACAAAACCGCAAAAAGAAAGTAAGTGCTTGTGCACATAAGATAGAAGGAAAATAAAAATGGAAG
>CALUQI010000003.1 GCA_944322875.1 Candidatus Gastranaerophilales bacterium | reverse complement strand
GAACAGCAAGAACAGCGCTTTTAAACAATTAATTTGCAAAAAAAAATAACGGGAAATTTGTACTAAGAATTGAAGACACGGATGCAGAAAGAACCAGTCAAGAGTACATAGACAATATTTTTGACAGTTTGAAGGCATTAGGTTTAGACTGGGACGAAGGTCCTGATATTGGAGGCCCATACGGACCTTATACACAATCTGAAAGATTTGACATTTACCCCAAGTATGTACAAGAGCTTTTGGACAAGGGTTATGCGTACGAATGTTTTTGTACTCCTGAAGAACTTGAAGCAGAGAAGCAACAAGCTGCAGAAAATAAAAAACCCTATGTATATACTAAAAAATGTGAAAATTTAACCGAAGAAGAAAAGGCAAAACTTCGTTCTGAGGGAAGAAAACCAGCGATAAGATTCAACATAGCAAAGGCACAAAAAGCATTTCACGATTCGTCCATGTTATATTTTGATGATTTAGTAAAAGGTCAACTACACATGAACACCGACTTATTGGGTGACTTTGTAATAATGAAATCGAACGGATCTCCAACGTATAATTTTGCGGTCGTAATAGACGATATGCTTATGAACATAACGCATGTAATTAGAGGTGAAGATCACATATCAAATACATTTAAACAAATTCTAATATTTGAAGCACTAGGTGCAGAAGTGCCAAAATTTGGACATTTAGGGATGATACTTGCACCTGATCGCAGTAAACTTTCAAAAAGACACGGTGCTACGGCAGTATCCGAATTTGTTGAAAAGGGTTATTTAACAGAAGCTTTAATAAACTTTGTTGCACTTCTGGGCTGGTCACCGTCTGACGGGCAGGAAATTAAATCTGTAAATGAAATAGCTAATGACTTTAGAATCAATGAAATATCATCGTCAAATTCCATTTTTGAATATGATAAATTAAATTGGATGAACAGCCATTATATAAAAATGCTTGACATAGAAGATTTAAAAACACGTTTAAAACCATATCTTACAAAATACAATTTGTCAGAGTTAACCGACGCACAGTACACAAGAATGGTTGAAGTTACAAAAGAACCTTTAACACTATTGTCAGACATAACAGATGCCGTACCTTATTTCTTTGGAACAGATGTTGATATTGAGGCTAAAGCACAAACTGAGGTACTGGATACAGAAATAGCTCAAGATGTACTTAATGAATTTCTAAAACAAGCAGAATCATGGGAATTTTCAGAGGAGAATTTACACGAGAAACTTGAAGCTTTCCGAGCACAATATAAAGAAAAAGGAATAAAACCCAAAGTTACAATGTGGGCTATAAGAGCTGCCGTTACCGGAAGGACTTGCGGAGCTGATATGACAGCCATTTTAGCAATACTTGGCAAAGACAAAACATTATACAGAATAAAAAAAGCAATAAAATAACAAATTTGTAAAGTTTCATTAAAAAACCTCATAAAATCACAAAGTTTTATGAGGTTTTTTCCGTAACAAAAAATGAACGGAGGTTTATATGAATACGGAAAACAAAATAACAAACGATACAACTTACTCAGATGTGATAGATTTTCTTAACTCATTTGAAGATGTTGATGGAATGTTACTGGATTTTTTAGAAAATTCAAAACCTGAAATTAAGATAATAAGCGGTCAACAAGAAATTTCCTATGACTATGACAAATTTTTAGAAATATTTGATAAAGATGGACTCGAGGGATTTTAAAAACAAAGTTTAAAATAAACTATTTTTAACTAAATTTTCAAAACAGTTTTCCCTGCATAAAAAGTATCTGCACCTAATGAAGAAAAAGAAATGGAATTTAAGAAGAACATACTTATACTACTTATGAGTTGTATAGACCATCCCAGCAGTGAGGAAATAAACTCAGGTGACGTGATGGAGAATATACTTGCGCGCTTAAGAAATAAAAGAATCGCAGAAATAAAACAAATTATAAAAATAATAGATCAAAATGATTATACAAAAATAACAAGTTTCACATATGACAAATTTATAGAGATATATGACAACTACGGGCTTGGCGGTTTCATATTTTGATGATAAAATTGAGGTATGGAAGAATTTAAACATTATACAGTTATGAGAAATGAAGCTGTTGACGCATTAGAATGCAAAGACGGACTTACATACGTTGATTGCACACTTGGCGGGGGTGGACATAGCGAACTAATTTTAGAAAGGATATCTCCAAACGGGAAACTAATAGCATTTGATATTGACGAAGACGCAATCAGTGCATCAACTAAACGACTTGCACAATACAATAACATAACAATAATAAAAGACTCTTATACAAATATAAAAACTGAACTGAATAAACTGGGTATAAAAAAGATAACAGGAGGGGTATTATTTGATCTTGGCGCTTCTTATCACCAATTAACAAAACAAGAACGAGGTTTTTCGTTTTTAAAAGATGCTCCTTTAGATATGCGTTTCGACAAAGATAACGATCTTACGGCATATGATGTAGTCAATGATTACAGTGAAAGTGAACTTGTGAAGATATTTTCCGACTATGGAGAAGAACATTTTTCAAAGAGAATAGCCAAATCAATTTGTGAGAAAAGAAAAATAAAAGCAATTAAAACAACCCTTGAACTAGCCGACATAATTATCAACTGTACACCCAAAATAAAAACAAACATTCACCCGGCTACAAGAGTATTTCAAGCTATACGAATAGAAGTAAATAATGAGTTACAAAATGTTAAAAATACATTAAATGATGTGTTGGATTTATTGGAGTTTGGTGCTATAATAAGTGTGATAAGTTTTCATTCACTAGAAGATAGAATAGTGAAACACTTATTCAAATACAATTCGCAGCGATGCCATTGTGATAGGACACAAATGATATGCAATTGTCCGCCTCCAATATTGGAGATAGTGAATAAGAAACCTATACTGGCGAGTCGTGAAGAAATTGAAGAAAATCCACCTTCAAGAAGTGCGAAATTGAGAGTTGCAAGATGCATAAGAAGGTAAAACATTTTTTAGTTGGGGAAGAAAAAGTTGCAAACGGCAAAAGCACATAAGTTAAATTATTCTTATCAGTCTGGGCAGGGGGAAAGCACAACAACCCAAAACAACGAGTATTATGGTAATTATGTCCAAAATCCTATTGAGGAAGCACCCGTAATAGAAGGTTATTTTTATAAAGAAAGTACGGTGAAAGATATGGCGATAAGAAAAGTTAACAAATCATTATGTGGTCTTTTATTCTTGGCTATAGTAACCACTTTCATAAGTTATTATTTTGTTATGTGTAATGAACTTACACTTAACACACTAAACCGTCAGATTATTTCAATCAATGATGAAAATTCAGAATTACAGAACAATCTTGACCGTCTCAAATCATTTAATAATGTTGATAACAAGATGATGCAACTCAATTTACTTCAAAAGGCGGAAAAAGTTATTGAAATACCTGCAGTACAGACTAATGAGGCAGTAGACACAAGACGTATTTCTTCAGCACCTTTCAAGTGGGCTATCGGATACTAATTTTGAGTCCGAATAGAATAAGATATTTTATTCCATTTTGTTTTTCAATTGAAAAAACATTATGGGAGATTCTGTCAAGCAAAAGTATTGGTAATTTCAGGATCAATACAGAGTAATATTTCATAATAAACCATTTCCAAGCAGTAAATTTTAGACAAGCGAAATACTGTTTTTTAGCAATTTGTTTAAAATTAGTATGCCAAGGCTTATGCTTTCCGATATAATGAATTATCTTAGCATCAGGTAAAATCATCACAAACTCTTTAGAGGTTTGATATTTAGAAACTTGAACATTCCAAATATTATCTAAAACAAGTATAGCATCTTGCAACACGCAATTTATTACGTCTTGGTCGTGAAGCAGAATCTTGTTCTGATTTTCATGCATCCAAGCAAAAAACTTATGAGTAACATCATCCTCACGCCATTTTTTTAAATTAATAAGTAACACACCTGCGTTACAATACTTTAGCAAGTTTAACCTTTCAGCATTAATTAATTCTTCAGAATCCTTCACACCGGCAAAATAATATTTTCCAAGTTCAATATTAAACAAATCACTTAAGCTTGAATTAACAATGATATCGACATCAAGATAAAGAAGCTTATCAACGCAAGGACACAACTCAGGTAAAAGCAGTCTATAATATGTCGCCAAAGTTACATGATTCTTTTTACCTTGAGGGAACTTATCATGTAAGTTTTTATCAATAGCTATAAAATTTATCTCGAAATCAAATTTAGTTTGCAAATCAAGGATTTTAGACTTATTATATTGAGAGATTCCGCCATCCAAAACGTATACAACAATCTCATCAGAAGGCAACTTATTAACCAAAACTGAAGCCAAAGTAACGCAAAGATGCTGAGCATAATTATTATCAGAAGAAAAGCAAATTGAAATTTTAGTCATAAGCCACCTGCCATAATGGAATAACTCCAAATAACATAAAACGTTTGGTATTTATACTTTTTTGCAAAGTCAATAGGACAATATTGAATAAAGTATAGGTTTTATAAACAGCCCAATAAGACTTATCCTCAATGTTTATATTATTTAACTTTATGAACTCAAGCATATCTGCTTTACTTTTTTGTTTATCTAACCTTTTCTTTCTATCCATAGTTTTCACGGTAGACAGAGGGTTTTGGAAATAGAAATACAAAGTTCCAGGAACAGTTACCAATTTATTACAAGCGTATAAGGCACGTAAGGTAAAAGGTCCATCCTCAAAAAACATACCTTCACAAAACCTTAAATTTGACAAAATATTCCGTTTGTAAATTTTATTCCAAACACAACCTTCTTTAAGTGCATTTGCTGCTTTAATTTTATTTTCAATGCGTTCATAAACTTTTTCTTCAGTAATATTTAGTCTAACTTTATATTTTCGCACACCTATTCTCACAAAATCTGACATTGCAATGTCAGCATGGTACTTAATCGCAGTATTATACAATTTTTCGTAATAATCAGGAGCGACCCAATCATCACTATCTACAAAACCTATATATTCTCCTTTAGCAATTTCCATACCTACATTTCTTGCAGAAGATTGACCGCCATTGGCTTTAGTTATTATTTTAATACGATTATCATTATATTGTTTCAAGATGCCAAGTGAATTATCAGTAGAACCATCATTAATCAAGATTATTTCTATGTCATTCAAGGTTTGTCTTAACAAACTATCAACACATTTTGCGACATATTTTTCACAGTTATAAACGGGAATAATAATACTTATTTTAGTCATAATTTCTCCTGAGGACAATTATACCATACTAAAGTAGTACTTCCAAAAAAAATATTAAAGTTTTATATTAATTGTGCCGTAAAAGAAAATAAAAGCATGTAAAAAAAGGAAATGTTGATGAAGAAAGATGAAACTAGAAATGGTGTGTCACTATTTGGGCAATCAGAATATTTGGTTGACGGAGATCCATTAGAAGAGATATTTGCGCTTAACATAGGAGATTTCGTATCGGAGCATTTGATATCAGAAGATCTTGCAAAAAAAATAAGCACGAGCACCAAAGACAAGAAATCAAGCCTAAAAGAGCAATTAAAAGAACTTATATTAATCTACTCCTACCAAAAAACACTACGTGTTTTAAATTTTGATCCAGATAAAGAACAAGCAATATACACATCAATAGCAAACACAATAAAACAAATGGTAGATGCAAAATCATGTAGCATATACATGCCAAAGCAAAGCAAAATGATTCTTGCAGGTTCAACAAATAATATTTCAGAAAGAGAAATTCAGGTAAACTTTGGAGGAAAAGATTACATATTTGAGCAAGAAATAACTTACATAGCAATGCGAACCTCAAATGAGGTAACTGGCATAATCACAATACAAACAGCAGATAACAAAATTCTCAACAAGGATTATCTAAAGCTTGTAATAAGTATAGCACAGCTTTTTGGCACTTCAATAGAAATGCAGAGTCAAATAGATGAGGTAACAAACCTCATAGAGCAATCAGACATATCACTATCGCAGATGCAACACTTAAGAGCAGAATTGACCGCATTAATAGGGGATTTATGCGATTATCAACAAAACTTTGTAGTCGAACTAGCAAAAGCGGTCGACACAAAAGGTCAATATCGAGTTTCACATTCACAAAACACCGCCAACTTAGCAAAATTAATATGCAAAGATTTGGGATTAAACGAGAAAACAACAGACTTAATATATTATGCCGCACTGCTTCAAAATATTGGGAAAATAACTCTGCCTGAAAGAGTATTCGCGAATAATGGAAAACTTTCAGAAAAAGAGCTGAAAGAGGTACAACAACACATAAACACGGGCGTGAACCTCCTAATGAATATAAACTTTTTATCAGAAGTTGTTCCATATGTAAATTGTCAGACAGAACGATATGACGGAAGCGGCAAACCAGAAGGTCTCAAAGGACAATCAATACCTTTAGGCTCACGTATAATAGCAGCTGCAGACGCATATAGTGCAATGATATCTGACAGACCATACAGAAAGGCTATGAGTAGCCAACAAGCAATTAATATTATGAAGTCAGACCGGAAATGGGATCCAATTGTAGTTGAATCAATTTCTAAAGTAACTAATCAGACAGAATACTAAAAGCAACTATTTCTGATATATTAATATTAATCCAGTCATATCTAAAGCACACATAATCGTGGCATTCACAATCGTCGCTGCTGCAAGTACAATAATCTTCCAGTCTGCATAAAGTAACATTTTTTAACGCGATTATACAATCATGGCAATCCGCGCATTTACCTTTAAACTCATGGATAGTACCATCGATTTTAAGATGATTTGTAAAGATTGCTATATGCTGTGCAGCATTTTCTTTCATAATATTTAGTATCGCATCGCTTAAATTTTTAGACATAATTTAACCCTCCGAATGAGAGTATACAATAAGTCTAAAAATTTTATATTAACCTTGTGGACATTAATTATGGCGAAAAAAATTTATATCTTTCAAATCTTTACGATTAACAGTAAATCCACAATTTCTACATGACAAAACTTCACCTGAACTATCAATAGGCATAAAAATATGTTCACATTTTTCTTCCCCGACATCATCCACAGCAAAAGGGTCGTAAGAATCAATATTGTTATTTTTTCTCTTAAACTTTTTTACTAAAAGTTCAATAAAATACATTACAAACTAAACCCTCCGGGCAAAAGTTCCTCAAGTTTGTACACAATAAGCTTATCATTATCTTTCAAAACAACATCTATTCCTTTTTCAGATCTAAATTCGTGCAAAACCTGACGACATGCACCACAAGGATAACACACATCCATTTTGGGAGAATATATCGCTATAGCCTTAATACATTTTTCACCATCGGCGACAGCAGAACCTATAGCATTTCTTTCGGCACATATTGTTAATCCCAGACTTGCATTTTCGAAATTACAGCCCGTATACATCTTATCATTTACTGTTAATACACAAGCTCCTACAGGAAAGTCCGAATATGGTATATATGCTCTCTTCGAGACTTCAATCGCTTTCTGCATTAAAACATTATAATCCATAACAAATTCTCCTTCAGATATTTTACATAAATTAGAAATGTTTTAAATCCATTACACGGATGAAAAATACATGGTATAATTCTGTTATGAAAATTTTAACTAAAATTTTGATTTTACTGTTTTTCTTCGCAGGGAATTGCGCAAGTGCAGAACCATTTCGAGTTTTGGTCATTCCAACGGAAATATTTTCTGTATGTAATAATTACTATTGTTTTCCGGAAGTATCTGAAATATTTGCCGAAGATGTCATAAAAAACTTTAATGAAAGTTCACTTATCACTTCACCTGATTTGTATACAGTAAGGAAGAAATTATCACAGAATCAACCCATAAAAAACTCACTTAATACAGCACTTGAAAGGTACAAAAAAAATGGCATGGTCGATTTTAAAGCATTAGATGATGTATCAAAAATATTTAATGCAAAATCGGTTCTTATAATATCGTCCAATATAATCAGCAATTCAACCGGCAGAAATGTTTGGGAGGTTATGGAGGTGATGAGTGCATTTGAAGCAGCCAGTAAATTTACTCTTACCACAACAGCATTACTGACAGACAATGTAAATGACATCATTATGTGGAACGGGAAATATAAACGAGAATTAGGTGACAATCAGGAGCATTTTTGGGCTGCAAATACTGCACAAGCATTTTCACAACTTGAAAAAATAAGATTTTACTCGAAAGATATCTTGGCAAAAAACATCTCTCAAAATGTAATTTTGAGATTTTATCCTAAAGTGACTAAACCGATTATAGAAACAAAACAAACCCCAGCATCATCTTTTGTTACAAATCCACTAGAAAATAATGCTAACAAGCAAAAGTCTGCAGAAGACTACGGCGAAATTCAAAGCGATACAATATATAATTTTTAATTTTTTTGTAACGGATTGTTTTGTTTAGTTTGCGGCAAATTATTGTTTTGTTGCTGCTTAAGAATATTATTAAAAGAATTGTTCGGATTTTGCTGTTGTTTAGAATAATCATTCTGATTAGAATTTCTATCTTGAAATTTTCTTTGTTCAAGTATACCCTGATTTACTTCAACCTGTGCGGGAGTTTTTATAGCAATATTATCAAGTTCTTTTAATCTTTCTTTCATGTCAACAGCAGCCAGAATAAAGACTGTTATTACAGATAAAAATATAAAAGTATTTTTCATCATATCTCCTTTTAGAAACAGTCTAACTCTAATAAAAGATTTTCACATTACTCCGGTAATTAATACTTGCACAAACATAAGTTCAATGTTAAAATATAGGAAAAAAAGAGAGGAAATATTTATGGCAAGATTGATAAGACCAACCTGGGCTATCAGGTGCGTACAGTCAGGATGCAAAACATTATTTGAAGTCGCCCAATTGGAAGAAGGCAAACAGCAGGAAGTTGTATGCCCGAATTGTGGTGAACATTATGTTTATCCGATAGTTAACGAAGCAAACGAAAATTCATAAAATGTTTAACAATACTGATAAACGATACAATCAGTACAGTGCACATCTAAAGAATAAATTTGGGGTAAAAGTTTACAAAATAACATTAGATGCCGGTTTTTCTTGTCCAAACAGAGACGGCACAATTTCAACCGGAGGTTGTATATTTTGTGATGAAGGTGGCAGTTTTTCAAAGGCCCATTCTAACATTCTACCTATAGCCCAGCAAGTAGAAGTTGGAATAAAAAACCTCTCTGAACGTTTTAAAGCTGAAAAATTCATGTCGTATTTTCAAGCATACAGTAATACGTACAAACCTGTAAAAGAACTTGAAAAAATATATAATAATGCATTAAAAAATGATAAAATTGTAGGAATATCAATAGGAACGCGTCCTGATTGCGTTGACAACGAAAAACTTGACTTGATATCGACCTACAAAAATGATTATTACACCTGGATAGAATATGGGTTGCAGTCAATACATGATAAAACATTAAAATTTATCAACCGCGGACACGATTATGACTGTTTTTTAAAAGCCTACGAAAAGACAAAAGAAAGAGGAATAAATGTATGCGTCCACGTTATAATAGGCATGTGGGAAACTCATGAAGAAATAATGGAAACAGCCCAAAAACTTGGCGAATTAGGTATTGACGGAGTAAAAATACATATGCTTTGTGCTTTAAAAAACACAAAACTTGCCCAAATGTATCAAGATGGGGAAGTCAAATTTATGGATGAAGATGAATATGTTAATTGTGTATGTGATTTTTTAGAATATTTACCACCCCAAACAACAATTCACAGACTGGCAGGTAACGGTTTAAAAACTGAATTAATTGCCCCTCTTTGGCTTGGAGCGAAGTTTGATTGCCTAAACAAAATTGATAAAGAATTTATTAAGAGAAATTCATATCAAGGGTTGAAATATATTTACAATTGAGTAAAAATGTGTAATAATGGCACTGACAGATTGTAAAATTTTATTAACGAAATAAATACATTGTAGCAAAAAAAAAATTTTAGATGATTTTGTTTGACTGCAAAGGAGAAAATATGTTAAACGTACAATCAATAAATTTAACGAAACAACCGGGATTTACTTCCGGTAACGGTTATGGCAGCAGAGTTACTGATGTTGGGTATGAACCAGTTGAATCTTTCAATGACGAAGATTATTTTTATGGCAAGGATGAATACTCAAAAGACAAAACAAATTTAGAACGTCAACTGGATGAAATAAATGCAGTTATAGAAAATGTAGATGTACCTAAACCAATAAGAACATTTGGTAAAATTGTTTCAGTAGGTATAGGAAGTGCTTTAGGTTTTGTCAGCATGAAGTATGGTGCACAAGGTGTTGCTAAGATAATAAGAAAAGGTGTAAATTATGCGAAAGCCGGTCTTAACAAATCATCCGTAAAAAATATAGGCACTAAAGTCGGCAATGTTATTGACCAGGTAAAGGATTCAGCATTAGTAAAAGAGTTATCAACCAAAACAAACTCTATCAAAGCAAGATATGCAAATTCTAAAATTGGCACTTTAGTTTCCAGTCTAATAAGTAGATTTAAAGAAAATAAAATAGTAAAAAATATATCATCAAAAATATCAAATTTAAAACAAAAGGTAATGAAGTACATGACAGTACAAAATGCTGAAAATGGAGCTGTTAACTTATTTGCAGTTAGTGGAGGAGTTACCGGCGGAGTAACAGCATTGCAAGAAGTAAGCAAGGGACAATAATCATGCCATTACAAGTAAACAGCGTAAAATTTACAGGGAATAATAATAAAGATAACGACCATATCAGGGCAACAGAGATTGGTGTAGGTACCGGAGCTACTGTAGGAACTGCTAAGTATGGAGTCAATGCCTTTAAGCGTTTTAAATTAACCGGAAAAATAGAAGATGTTGCACAACTTTCCGGTAAAACCACTGATGCAATAAAGCAGGCCGCTAATATTGGAGCACAAACAAAATCGCTTTATGGTAAAGCACTATCCAATGCAAAAGCTTATAAAGAGGCTATCATAAAGTGGGGCAAATCTCTTAAAGTTGCAAAGTGGATGAAACCAATATTTGAAAGTAAGGCATTTGCTAAGTTTTCTGGAGTACTTGGAGGTGTCACCGCTGGTTTTGTATTCATTTCTGGAATTGGAGAAATGAGCAACACTTTCAGCAGTCTTACCAACAACTGATATAAATGATTGTTAAAAAAACAAAATCGTGCTAAACTTCGGTTATGCACGATTTTGTTTTCAAGGAAATAATAACAGATGATGTATTAAAAGAAATAATTGGCATAGGATTTGATAAATCATATGCCCCGAAAGCCTGTAAAAAATTTGAGTATAAAAATATCAAGTTTTTTTCTTTAACAACAGCACAAGCCAACATACTAAAACAGACAGCTTTGTCCGTCGGTGCAGATTGTGCAACACATCGGGAAACAATAACAGGAAAAATCGAAACAACTGATTGCATCGTAGGTGGAAGTATCTCCCAACTGCAAAAAATCAGCAATAAGCTATCCTCACAACCATTTGGTCTAAAGACGTTAGCTCAAGAAATCGACAAATTTATACAACAAAAAAAAATTACTAAAACCCAAATAGTTGGGATTTTAAATTTAACAACAGATTCATTTTCAGATGGTAATCAATTTTATGATTACGAAAAAGCTATTAGGCACTTGAATGACATGATAATTGATGGGGCAGATATAATAGACGTGGGAGCTGAATCTACAAGACCATTTTCAAAGAATATATCTAGTGACGAACAATTAAAGCATTTAATACCTATTTTAGAATACATAAATAAAAACAACATAAAAATACCAATAAGCATCGATACCAGAAGTTCAATTGTTGCTGAAGAATGTCTAAAATTAGGAGCTTCAATAATAAATGATGTTTCCGGATTTGACAATGATTATAAAATGCCCGAAGTTATTGCATCTTACAATGCTAAAGTTATAATTCAGCACTCAAAAGGTACACCTGAAAACATGCAAATAAATCCGACATACGAAAATCTTTTAGACGAAATTTATCTGAGTTTGCACAAAAAAGTAAATTTAGCGAAAATAAATGGTATAAAAATTGAAAATATAATAATTGATCCTGGTATAGGTTTCGGCAAAACAAGAGAAGATAATTTTGAAATAATAAAAAGAATAGAAGAATTATACAGTCTAGGATGTCCGGTAATGTTGGGGATTTCGAGAAAAAGTTTTTTAAACATAACAGATTCTGATAATCAAGATAAGGATATCTATACAACTGCATTAAATACGCTAGCCATAAATAAAAAAGTGGACTACATAAGAGTCCACAATGTTAAAATGCATAAAAAATTACTTGAAATTCTTAATATTTAAGCATAGAAACTATCTTCAAGTCTTTATCAAATTTTTCCCTACCTTTCAAATCTTCAAGTTCAATTAAAAAGGCTATACCAACAAGATTACCTCCTGTCTTTTTGATAAGTTTGCAAGCAGCCTCAGCTGTACCGCCTGTAGCAAGCAAATCATCAACTATGAGAACATTATCACCTTCTTTTATAGCATCAGTATGAACTTCTATTTTATCTGTACCATATTCCAACGCGTATTCTTGCGAAATTGTTTCAGCAGGTAATTTATTAGGCTTTCTAATAGGGACGAAACCTGCCTTAAGCTTATAAGCCATTGGCATACCGAATATAAAACCTCTACTTTCTATTCCGGCTATATAATCTATCTTTTGATCTTTAAATTGTTCACAAAGATAATCAATCATTTCCTGCAAGGTATTTGAATCCTTTAATGCTGTTGTAATGTCACGAAATATAATACCAGGTTTAGGAAAATCCTTAACCGAACGAATTTTCTCTTTAACATTTGTTACTACATCAATTGTCGTCATCAATATTTTCTCCTATTTAGTAAGTAATAATTTTTTAAGTTCTTCTTTAGCAAGCTTAATTTTTTCTTTAGCTTTTTGAATTGCATGTTCTCTCTGAACGAGTCCGTGAGCTGTTTTTCCCCAATTCATATCTTTTTTCAAGAAAAGTATCTTAAATCCTATAAACAAAACCAAGGGGAACCAAATAATAAACAAATAAATTGAAGTTTCAAAGGCTTGATTAAATGCATCAAGACGCGAGAGGTTACCATATCTTCTAAGGCTATAGCGTGCAGCCACAAAAAAACCTATACCTATAATGCAACCAATAATCAATGATGAATATAACATATGCGGCGGTGCATCTTTTGCCAGCACTTTAAACCCTCTAATTAATAACTCCATTAAAAACCATGCCGGCATAATAAACTGTGAAATATAAGCAACCAAATCTAAACTAACTCTAAGAGGCATATCTTTAGAAGTTAGTATATCACCGGCATATTCAAGATATCTTCTTATGGTCCCTTCTAACCAACGACGTCTTTGTCTGTATAATGGTAGAAGGTATATAATACCTTCTTCATATACGATAGCATCCTTGCAAAATCTGACATCCCAACCTTTTATATGTAATCTGGTTGACATATCCAAGTCATCAGTAATAGTATTATTGTTCCATCCACCTATATCGTCGATTGCTTCCCGTTTTATTAATTCGCCATTACCACGAAGCTCAACAGCACCCTTAACTGAATCACGACCTATCTGAAAGTGCGTATCCAAAGTCATTTCATTATTTTGACACCTTGTAAGAAGATTTTCATCTTTGTTCCGAATAACTTTTCTTGCTTGAACAGCACCAACATCTTTGGGTTCCAAATTAGGAATAAGCTTACTTAAAAAATCACTTTCGACTCTCGCATCAGCATCAAAAACTAAAATTGCTTCACCTTTTGCATATTTAAGGGCATCATTTAATACAGCGGATTTTCCTGGAAAAGCTTCTTTGGGACGGATTAATGCAAATACATTATCATACTTATTTTCCAAATCTTTAATGACAGAGGCTGTACTATCCGTACTTCTATCATCTATTACAATAATCTCAAATGATTCATAATCCAGTTTTGCAACATTTTCAACTGTTTGAGCAATTACAGTTTCCTCGTTATGTGCCGGAATCATTATTGATACAAAAGGTTTAAAATCATCATTTACTACCAAAGGATACTTTTGCATCTTTCTACTCTTGATTTTATAAGCAAGATTAGTACACAAAGCGTAAATCGTCATTGCTGCTATTAAAAATGCCAATCCCCAAACTGTATTAAAATAACTTTGGAAGATATATATGAATACCCCCAACCCGAAAACTATTATAAAAAGTAATACTCTTTCTTTCATGATTCCATCCAACCAATTAACATTTTACCAAAAAACAAAAAAAAATGCTTTATTTCGAGATATTTATTACTTTTTGTATACAAATAGCAGTTTTAATTACCGCCATATCATTGAGAATCACTCATTAAGACTATGGGGATGTTATTATCGCTGGCAAATTGCAAAAATTCCTGTGGACATTCCTCTAAATTATCCACTTTAGCTATCATACCAATTACTCTAGGGTTAATACAAACTATTTCAGAATGGAATTTTTTATCATAGAATAATTTATCTCTGGAATATTCCAGACATTCAACTATATCAGACGCTTTGATTTTCTTTCCGTCAATAACAACATCCTCGTTAATTTGTGTAATATATCTTTTACCCAAAAGTTTTTCTGAGAGAATTGCATATTGTTCATCTGATAAATTTATACCTTTTTGTTCTAATCTTTCCAAGAATTTTTCTTTAACATAAGTTCTTGTAATATCAAAAGAATCAAATAAAGTAGTTTTAAATTTTTCAAAATCCTTTTCAATTCCGGAAACTGTATTTCTATAGTATGTTTCTGAAATATTAGCCTGATCAACATCAAAAATAAAACCAAACTTTCGCTGCAAATAAGTAGCATTCTCAGACGGTTTTACCAAACTTGCAGACCAAGTACTGGCATTCAAAGGATTATCTGTCAAAATATTCACTATCTGCAGATTTGTACTGTTAGGTTCTGTCATATGGACTATAAACCTAACATCCTTTTTCTTAACACCCGGAGTAAAACCAAAAACTTGCATATCAAAATCGTCCGGTAACTCATTCATATCTAAAACTCTTAAAGATAGCTGATTTCCGTCTATATTAACGATTTTTTGGGGGAATAAAGAACCTTTTTTGACAAACTTAGTATCAAAAACCAAGTTTGACCTTGAATATATTCTTTTTAAATCGGCTTGAATATTTTTTGTTTTATCGGAAATAAATTTATCAAACTCAGCCTTATTTTTTGTACCTGATACCTTTAAGTAGAAGTCGTTATTAACGCTTTCCAAATCAGCTTTTGACAAGATGGTAAATATTTTAAAATCATTTGGTCTCCTTGAATATACAGCTATATCTTCACTAGTTAAACTACCCTTGTTGTAACCCTCAAACCAATGGTGATTTTCTACAATATCAACAATACGAGCTTTTATATTTTTTGGGAAAGAATATTTTTGAAGAATAGAATATGCATAATCTGCACTTAAATTTTGATGTCCTGTATCTATTATGCCGCCTTTTTTACCTAAATCATGCAATAATATGGCACTTTTGAGTATAGTTTTATCTTGATTATTAAGTTCTTTATATGCTGGATCATTTAACGCATTTTGAAGGACTTTCAATGTATGAATATCTACACTATAGGAATGAGTTGCATGTTGCGCTTTCCCAATAGATAAAGTAAATTCAGGGAATCCTTGTACTAAACTTGTAAGTAATTCATCGACTTTTGCATCCCCTGTAATTACTTCATTTTGAATAGTAAAATGTTCAATTTCTAATTTTATTTTTTCTGCGATTTGTTTTACTAAATCGGATGAACCCATTTCTTCATAATTACTATTATTGGCTAAACCATCGTAATCCATCTGATTTTTTTCAAATCCGAAATGTTTTAATAATTTATTTTGTTCTGATGAAGGCAATTGTAAAAGAAGATTATCTATATTTTTGATAAACTCAGAACGAGAATACTTTAAAGGTAAACCTTTTTTTTCATACTGCCCAAAATCAAATTTTCTTAATATTTTTAGTGCATCTGAATTATTGTTTGACAATATATTAGAGAAAAACAATTTTTGTTTTTCAGAAGTAGTATTTATAACATTTCTTTTTTGTCTAAGCACTAAAGATAATTCTTCAAAAATTTTATTTATATTCAAGTTATATTTTTCGCAAACATACCTATCATTTTGCTCAAGCTTGGAAATATAATCATACAATTCTAATTTCTGAGCATATTTTAGACTTGCAAGATTCTTATATTGATTAGTAAACGAATTAATTTCTAAAATATTGCTAATTAACTCAGGAGAAACTTTTTTATCTGAGCATAATTTTTCTGCCAGTTTAAGGTTTGATTCATCAATACGCAATAATATTTTTGGAATTTGTCCTTTAGGAAAGTTTTTGTCAGAACACAATTTGTTTGCTAACGAAAATGATAAATCATTAACATAATTCAAAATATTAGCTATTTGTTCTTTCGGGAAATTCTTATCAAAACACAATTTCTTCGCTAGCAATAATGCTTTTTCATTACTTATAGAAGATAATATATTTGCTATGTGTTCTTTAGGAAAATTTTTGTCTAAGCACATTTTTTTAGCCAATGAATAATTATCTTTACAAATAAATTTTAATATTTTACCTATATGTTCTTTTGGAAAATCATCAACCGAACACAACATTTTTGTAAAATCAATATTACTTTCTCTGGTATGGGTCAATATATTTGCAGCATATTCTTTTGGAAAATCCTTTTTAGAGCACAATTTTTTTGCAAATGAAAGATTAGATTGTTTTACTGATTTCAATATACTTCCGATATATTCTTTCGGGAAAGATGTATCCAGACACAAATCTTTAGCGAAATCTAAATTCGTATCATTAATATATTTCACAATGTCTTTGATATATTGTCTCGGGAAATCTTTTATATTAAAGCACAAATCTGTAACAAATGCAGGCGGATCATGTTTGGCCGCATTCAATATATCACCGACGTACTCTTTAGGAAAATCTTTATCAAAACATAACTGTTTTGCAAACGAAAGATTTTCTTTATTTGTATTATACGATATTAAATGGATTTTATCTTTTGGGAAATCCGTATTAATTAATTCCGAGATAAAATCTATAGTTTCCGGTTTAACCCCCAACAATACATCGGCAATGTGTTCTTTAGGGAAATTTTTATCTGAACAAAGCTTATTCGCTAGTGAAAAATTTGATTCATTTGTATTACGTAATATCTCAGCGATAAATTCTTTAGGAAAATCTTTATCAGACGATAGCTTTTCAATTAATTCAAAAGTTTTTGGTCTTGAATAAAATATAATACTCGGAATTTCTTTTTTAGGGAAATCTTTGTTCAAACATAGTTTACTTGCAATATACAAATTATCTTCATTAATTACGTACCTTAGTATATCTACAACACATTCTTTAGGGAAATCATTATCCATACATAAATTTTTGGCTAATTTAAAATTTACATTATTAGAATATTTCATTACATCATAGATATACTCTTTTGGGAAATTTTTATTCAAACATAATTCTTTTAGAAAACCTATATTATTTTCATCAGCAGTTGAAATTATCTTACTTATAAGATATTTAGGAAAATCTTTATCAAAGCACAATTGTTGTGTAAGTTCAGCGTTCACTTTATTAGTATTGCTTAATACCACGGCGATGATTTCTTGAGGGAAATCTTTACTTGAACACAATTTTGTTGCAAGATCGTACGTATCCTGTCTTGTTTCATGTAATATTTGAGAAACATACTCTTTATTAAAATTTTTATCGAAACATATTTTATTTGCTAAAGGTTTATTAATATCATTAAGATTCCAGGCAACTCTCTCAATATAAGCTACTGGAAATTTCTTATCAAAACATAGCTTCTCGACAAATGATAATTTATCCGGATATAAATTGTATAATATATTAGCAATATAACTTTTAGGGAAATCTTTATCAAAACAAAGTTTCTTTGCCAATGATAATTTTTGAGAATTTGTATTATGTAATATATTAGCGATTAAATCTTTAGGAAATTTTTCGTCGGAACATAATGCTTCCGCCAAACTCACATTTTCTTCATTTATGGAATTCAGTATAGGTTTGAATGAATCATCTTCATCTGCTAATGAACTTATCTTTGAATATATATCATCAAATTTCTCCTTTAAAGGTACCTCATCAAACTTTACGTCAACATTATTCTTTTTATTTAGGATTTTATGTGCGCCCTTACCAACAACTTTAATACCACCGCCAATAAGTGGAGACATAATTGTTCCGGCAACAAAGCCTTCCAAAGCAGCTTCTCCCACTTCTTGAATATCACCACCATCATATCCTGTTCTGAATGCATTATCTGCGGCTCCTGAGATAGCACCATCAACTGTCATTTCTGTTCCTAATGCCAAGCCGCGTTTTAAAACATTTCCTCCGACATACTCATAACCTGTAGGATTAGTCAGTATAGATTTTAAACCTTGTTTTACTCCAGTTTCTGCAGCATCAGCAACCAATTCTTTTCCAACTTGCTTCACAGTTTGAACACCCAATTTAGTTGCAACAGTTTTACCTACAGCACCACCCAGACCACCTGTTACAGGAGCTAATACACCCGAAAAAGCACCTGTGGAAAGATCTTTGACTAAATTATCCGTATCGTAATTTCTATTTCCTGTCTTGGCATCAACATATTTTAAAGACGTTTTAATTAAAGCACCTGAACCGGCAGCTGCTGCAACACCCAAAGCTATGGAAGCTCCACCGGTTAACGGAGCTGCTGCTACAGCCAAAGTATATATCCCCAATGCAGCTATTCCTGATATCATATCAGCCGAAACATCCAATGCCATTTCTTGCCCTTCAATGTAACCCCATAAAGCTTTTTCAGAAGATAAAAGCAGCTCGCCTTTTACAAATTTCTCTAAATTTTCAGGTGTATAATCTTCGCCGGTTAAAGCCTTAAATGACTCATTTCTGGTTTGTTCGTTCGTATTGAATTGAATCAATAAATTTTTTTCATTCTTTTGTTTTTCAAGTACTTTATCTGAACTATCACCGATTCCTGTAAGATTTTTGAATCCTCCCCAAACAGTACCTATAAATCCATCAGAACTTTTCGCTTTATCTAAATCCTCAGGCACTTTATTAACTCTTTGCGATAAAATATCATTTAAATTATATGATTTTCCTTCTAAATTAACTATAACCGGATTGGAAACACTTACACTCTCTCCGCAATTTTTTTCTAGTATTATACCCTTGTCATCAATAACTATTTCAGAATTATTTGAGTATATTGAGTTATTCATATCTGAAACTGACCTTTTTTCTTGAGTCATTATTGAAATAATGACGCTGTCAGCAGCAGTCTTATATTCAGGATTATTTTTTCTGAACTGTTCTATATTTGTTTTTGAAATCTCAAATTCAGACATAATAAACTTTCCACTAACCTGCGTTATATTGTTATACGAAATTTCAAGTCCAAAACTTTGATATTTATATACATATATTAACTTTTATTAATAAAAGTTAAATGATTAAATAATGTAAACTACTTGCACCAATGAAAAGTTCTTATATAATATGCATGTACACAATAAAAAGGAGTTTTTTTATGAACAAAGAAGAATTAGTACAAGAAATTGCCAAGAAGGCAAATGTAACACAAAAAGAAGCATCTGAAGTATTAAGTGCTTGGGTTGACACAATCCAAAAAACAGTTGCTAAAGGAAAGAAAGTTACATTAGTTGGTTTCGGTACTTTTGAATCTCGTAAAAGAGCCGCAAGAATTGGCAGAAACCCTCAAACAGGTAAAGAACTTAAGATTGCAGCTAAAACAGTTCCTGCTTTTTCTGCTGGTAAGAAATTCAAAACTATTGTTAACGGCAAGTAGATTTTGACACCATAAAAAGAGGTACTTTAAAAGTACCTCTTTTTTATTATAAAAAATTTAGTTTTTCTCTTTTCGTTTATAATAGTCTTCAATAAAGCCCGTATTAAAATTACCACTAATAAACACTTCATCTTCAACAATATCCTGATGAAAAGGGATAGTGGTTTCAATACCGGTAACAACGTATTCTTTCAACGCTCTGTACATCCTTCTTCTTGCCTCATTTCTAGTTCTACCCCAGCAAATAAGTTTGCCTATCATGGAATCATAATAAGGCGGAATAGAATAGTCCTGATACACGTGAGAATCAACTCTAACCCCAAAACCACCGGGAGTAACATATCCGGTAATTTTACCTGGATTTGGCATAAAGTCCTTTTCAGGATTTTCGGCATTTATACGACATTCAATCGCATGACCTCTTAAAATAATTTCATCCTGTGTAAAATCCAGTTTTTCACCGGCCGCAACCATGATTTGTTCTCTCACTAAATCCACATTAGAAATCATTTCAGTTACGCAATGTTCAACCTGAATACGAGTATTCATTTCCATAAAATACCATTTTCCGTCGTGGTCCAACAAAAATTCACAGGTACCAGCACCTTCATAATTAATTGCCTTAGCAGCTCTGACGGCAGCAGCACCCATTTCTCGACGAGTATCTTCATTAATAGCAGGAGAAGGTGCTTCCTCAATTAATTTTTGATGTCTTCGTTGAATTGAACAATCACGTTCACCAAGGTGAACAACGTTACCGTATTGATCTGCAAGAATTTGGACCTCAATATGTCTTGGATTTTCAAGGTATTTTTCAGCGTAGACATCAGGGTTTCCGAAGAAATTTTGTGCTTCTGATTGGCACAAATTCATATTAGTTTCGACTTCATCATCATTTCTGACAATTCTCATTCCTTTTCCGCCACCACCAGCCGTAGCTTTTAGAATAATAGGATAACCGGCTTTTCTGGCGAATTCTTTAACTTCTTCAGGAGTCTTTAAAATACCAGTACCAGGGGTCACAGGTACGTCATTTTCAATCATAGTCTTTCTTGCTGTTGCCTTATCACCCATTTTATGCATAGCTTCAGGAGTAGGCCCAATAAATTTTATATTATGCTTTGCGCAGATTTCGGCGAAATCAGCACGCTCAGACATGAAACCGTAACCGGGATGTATCGCATCAGCACCTGATACCAATGCTGCTGATATAATTGCCGGAATACTCAAATAACTTTGTGAACTTTGGGCTGGGCCTATACAATAAGCCTCAGTTGCTAATCTTACATGAAGTGAATTAGCATCGGCTTGAGAATATATAGCTACAGTAGGAATACCTATTTCCCTGCAAGCTCTTATAATTCTAACCGCAATTTCACCACGATTTGCTATCAATACTTTTCTAAACATACATATTTCCTTAAATTACAAGTGAGATAGGATCATCACACCTATAAAACTATTCTATATACATCAAAACTTGACCAAACTCTACAGGTTGACCGTCTTCAACACAAATTTCCAATACCTTGCCCGAAACTTCAGATTCTATCTCATTCATAAGTTTCATAGCCTCAACTATACATACAACATCGCCTTTTGATACAATTTGACCAACTTCAACAAATGGCTTAGCATCAGGAGAAGGTGATTTGTAAAATGTTCCTACCATAGGAGAAGTTACCGGCTGTCCCTTTTTAACTTCGGTTTTTGGAGCCGTTGATTGAGCCGATGGGGCAGTAGCAGCAGATTGAACTGCTCCCTGAGGTAAAACAGCTGAAACTGTTCCGGTATATAATTCTTTTCTTATTGTAATTGCTTGGTTGCCATCTTCTAAAGATATTTCTGTTAACCCTTTATCTGCAATTATATCGGCTAATTTTTCTATATATTCTGTATCAAATTTCATATTTTACATACCTTTCATTAACTATACTCTGTCAAGATATTCATTTGTTCTAGTATCAACACGGATCTTATCGCCATTAGCAACAAAAAACGGAACATTCACGACAGCTCCCGTTTCCAATGTCGCAGGTTTTGTACCACCCTGAGCTGTATTACCCTTTTCCGCTGGAGGTGTATCTACTACTTCTAATTCAACGTGAGCCGGAATATCCACTCCGATTATTCTTGTATCATGCATAAGAACCTGAACTACCATGTTTTCTTTCAAATACTTGATTCCAGCACCAACTTGATCTTCGGTCAACTGCAATTGTTCGTAAGATTCCATATCCATCATCACAAACTCTTTACCTTCTTTGTACAGGTACTGCATTTCACGTCTGTCAAGCATTGCTTTTGCAACTTTTTCGCCTGCTCTGAATGTTTTTTCAACAACCTGACCGGTTTCTACGTTCTTGAGTTTTGACCTTACAAAAGCGGCTCCTTTTCCCGGCTTAACATGTAAAAACTCGACTACTGACCATAGACCATTATCTAATTCCAAAGTCAAGCCCGTTTTTAAGTCGTTTACTGAAATCATATTTTTCCCCTTTACTTAAAATGATATATCTTTTTGAATATACCGATAATACCATAAAAATATAAAATTTCAAACTCACTTAACAAATTGATAAAATTTAAAAATTTTAAAAAAATGTCATATTCTTTACCAGACAGAATTCATTTTTTATGATAAAATTAATGCGAAATGACAGAGGGACAAATTTACAAAATACATTCTGATTTTTACTACATTGACGACGGAAAACACCAACACGAGTGTAAAGTCCGTGAGGTACTGAAAAAGAGAAAAGAAAAAATTCTTGTGGGCGATTTTGTAGAATTTAGCAACGGAGTGATAGAGGCAATCATCGAACGTAAAAATTTTTTATCCCGACCTAGTGTTGCCAATATAGACCAAGTCATAATAGTTTCTGCACTCAAAGAACCCGATTTAAATCTTACTCAACTTAACAGATATATTGCACTTGCAAAATATCACAATATAGATGCGATACTCTGTTTTAATAAAAGCGACCTTGAATGCGGTAAGCATACAAAGGATAAAATTTTGGATATATACAAACCTATGGGATATGAAATTATTTTCACATCAGCGAAGGAACACAAGGGGATAAAAGAATTTAAAAAACTATTAAATAACAAAACAAGTGTACTATGCGGGAGTTCAGGTGCAGGTAAATCAAGTTTAATCAACACACTTGATCCGAAACTGAATCTGCGTACAAAACGAGTCAGTGAAAAAATCGGTAGAGGAACGCACACCACAAGACATTGCGAGATAATAAAAATAGATAATTCGTTAAAAATATTAGATACACCAGGTTTTAGCAATGTACGATTTGATTTTATATTACCGGAAGATATTGATTTATTATTCACCGATATAGCATTATTTAGAAATTTTTGCAAATATAGCAATTGCCTGCATCAAAACGAAGACGGGTGTGCTGTTCTTGCAAATCTTGACAAAATTGACATTTCAAGGTATGAAAGTTACCTTACTTTTATTAACGAGGCAAACGAATTCAAAAACAAATTAAAACAAGAAGGTGCAAAAACAGAACAAACAAAAAAAATGGTCAATAAAAAAGAAATAGTTAAGATTAGCAGCAAAAAAAGACAACTTGCCAGAAATAATTTAAAACAACTTTTATATAAGGAATTAGAAAATGATGAATAAATATATTGATATTATAAACAAAAACTTAGACAAATACCTTGAAATAGTATTTCCTGAAAAGCTTTTCCAATCAATGAGATACACTGTATTATTACCAGGGAAAAGACTACGTCCAATAATGTGTCTTGAAACTTGCCGACTTTTTGGTGGGGAGATAACAAATGCTATTCCTACAGCTTGTGCAATTGAAATGCTTCACGCACAAACACTTATACATGATGATTTACCGTGCATGGATAACGATAATTACAGAAGGGGGCAATTAACCAATCACAAAGTATTTGGGGAAGCTACAGCTGTATTAGCCGGTGATGCACTCTTGACATTTGCTCCTCAAGTCATAACCAAGTATTCTAAGAATTTAGGATCTGAAAAAATAATCAGACTTTTAGAAGAATATTTTAAATATGCCGGTGCATACGGTGTTATTGCAGGTCAAGTTGTAGATATAGAATCCGAAAAAACTCCACCGGAAAATCCGCAAGAAGTACTGAAATACATCCATACACATAAAACGGCAGATCTTTTTAAACTATCAATGAGAACAGGAGCTATAATTGCAGATGCAAACGAAAAACAACTTAACTGCATAACTGAATTTGCACAAAAACTAGGATTTGCATTTCAAATTGCTGATGATATACTTGATGAAACTTCAACATTTGAAGAATTAGGCAAAACACTAGGAAAAGATAAAGAAGCAGGTAAATTAACTTACACAAGTCTGTACAATATTGAGGAATCAAAACTATATCTTAACGACCTTATTAATGAATGCATGTGTATTTTAAAAAATAGCAATATAAAATCAGAGATTTTTGAACAAATCCTGACAAAAATAAAAAAATAACCTCTCCCGTATTAAAAACAGAAAACCAGAATCATCCAAACAAAATATTTACAAAAAAAAACTTCTTATGGTACAATAAGGAAATGATAGGAATTTTAAGGATAAACTGATGAAATGTATTTTAAACACTGGCTATGAAATCATATTAACAGGTCTTATTGCTGCTTTTGCTGCACAATTAATAAAATTTATTATATTTACCATAAAATCAAGAAAAATTAATTTTAAGATATTTACAACAACAGGCGGAATGCCAAGCTCACACTCAGCTGGAGTCATGAGTTTGAGTACATCAGTTGGTATAATTTCTGGTTTTGATTCTCCAATATTTGCCGTAGCATTCGGTTATGCATTAATAGTAATGTATGATGCAGCTGGTCTTAGAAGAGCAGCTGGTAAAACAGCAGCTTGTTTAAATAAAATGATGGATGATTTTTACAAACACGACTTGCAGGCTTTTGGAGGAAAACTCAAGGAGCTATTGGGTCATACCCCGTTGGAAGTATTTTTTGGAGCATTGTTTGGAATATTATTTGCCTTTTTATTCCATAGTTTTCTTCTAAAATAAATGCTTGCACTTTTCATCTTTTTATGTATAATGTAAACTGTAGGGGCTTGTAAGTTTCTAACTTATATCCGACGTTATACCCTTAAAGAAAAGGAAGATTATACTCCACAGATGGGTGTTGAGGAATTTAACTATAAATTTATAAAAGATCATGCAAGTGCTGGCAGTTGGCGCAGAGGTTACGAATACCACTTGAAAGATATGGTGTTTGACACTTATCCTGAAAAAAACTTTTATATGGGGAAAGTGAAGGGGAACTTTCAAGATCATTATAATACCGATCTAATATTCAAAAAAAACGGTGTAACAGCCAGATGCAATTGCCCATTAAAAGAAGAATGGTGCAAACACGCTGTAGCTGTCGGACTTAAGGCTATTGATGAGCACGCATATGAGGACTGGCTTGAAACTAAATATGGAATTGAACCCAATTTCCCCGATGAAAACACTGCATTAAAAGAACCTCCAAAAGGAGATTATATATTTCATTTCAACTCTAAAAGAAAAGCTAATTTTTTCTCTATTCTGGTCATGTCGAGGGAAACCGGTAAAGTTGTAAGGCAAATTGAACCAATTTTAAGAAACCTAATTGAAGCACAAAAGCAAGACAAAAGTTTTGAACTAAACAATACCCAAAAAGTTGAAATAAATATACTTAAGGAGCTATTGAAAATTTCCAGACAAGACAAAAAGGCAGGTTGGTATGATATTCCAATAACAAAATTTGGACCAATGTTTAATCTGCTTTCATACGCTGACGAGGTTTTGGATGAAAAAACAAAACAAAGACTGAAATTTACAGAAAAAGAATGGAACCTTGTTCTATATGTAAATAGCTCACAGGCTGGAACTATCTTGTTGTCACTGGAATGGCAAAGACCCGATAAAGATGACGTTTATCCTTTTGAGGAAGTAAGATATTTTTCAAGACATCTTAAATGGGGAAGGTATAAAAACTTAATTTTTCCGACTAATATTGCAATGCAATCAATTCCGCAAAATCTTTTGAAATCATCATTTACTGACTTAAAAGATGCTGAAGGCGGGAAATTTATTTATGAAGAATTGCCTAAACTGAGAGAAATAATGGACGTCAAAATAGCCGATAATATATCGAAATTAATGCTGGAAGAACGTCCTCCGCTAAATATTGTAACAATGGGAATTGATTATGACCAATCATTAAAAGCGACTTTAGAATTTGAATATGACGGTGTCAAAGTCCCGTTTTCCAAAACGGCAAGTGAAAAATCACCTTACATAACAATTAAAAAAACTGATGAAGATTTAATATATTGGGTTAAACGCAACTACAAACATGAAATTGAAGCATACAATATGCTTTTAGCATGCAAATTTGTGCCAATGCAAACAAACAACTTAGCCTTGGAAAAAGAAAATGCAATAGATTTTTACAACTATTACATAAAACAAGCCGGTGAAGGATGGAAATTTGAAGAAAAAGATGACATGAACTTCTTTAAATTACTTGATGAACCATTTAAACTTTGTGCAGAAATAAAATTTAGTGAAGAAGTCCAAGACAGTTTTGAAATACATATTTTCGGCAAAGTAGGAGATGAGATAATCAACTTTGATGATATTTATGACACAATCCAAAGTGGTGAGAAATATGCAAGAATAAGAAGTCTAGGCTTTGTTGAATACCCGGCTCAAAATATATACGCAATGATGCGTGCATTTAATTCCTTTGATGTATACAGAACACCGGATAACAGGTTTACAGTTAAGACATATCGTGCAGGATTAATAAATGAGCTTAAAAATCTTGGATTAGAACTTATACTGAGCAATGACTTTGAAAAATTCTGGGAACAAATGTCAACATTTTCAACTTCTGAAGATTTAAAATTACCGCAAGGCATAAATGCTGAATTCAGAGAATATCAAATTAAGGGCTTTGGCTGGCTTTGGTTCATGTATAAATATGGGCTTAACGGAATTTTGGCTGATGATATGGGGTTGGGAAAAACTCTACAGGCACTAACTGCAGTGCAAAAAGCCAAAGAAGAAGACGGGCCTATGCCAACACTTGTCATATGTCCCACAACAGTCGTATTCAATTGGGAGTCTGAAATCCAAAAATTTGCACCGACATTAAGCTGTTTAAAACTTTCCGGAACCGATAGAAAACAATTGTTTAAGGAGATTCCGAATTACGATGTGGTAATCACAAGCTATGCACTAATAAGACGTGATGTAGAAAAACTTAAAAATATTAATTTTCGATATATAATACTTGACGAATCTCAAAATATAAAAAACGCAATGTCACAAACGGCACAAGCTGTTAAAAAGCTTCAATCACAACATAAACTGGCACTTTCCGGTACTCCGATAGAAAACAAACTTGAAGAACTTTGGTCTGTATTCGACTTTTTAATGCCTGGATTTTTATTCAGTGTGGCCGATTTTAACTACAGGTACGTTAATCCTATAATGGAACGTCAAGACAAAACAGTTGAAAAACGATTAAAATTACAAATATATCCGTTTATACTTCGCCGTATGAAACGTGATGTCGCAAAAGACCTGCCTGATAAGGTAGAAAACATTGCATATTGCGAACTAACAGACGAGCAACGTGACTTTTATTTACAAGTTCTTGACAGTACAAAAGAAGAATTATTTAAGAGCATTGAGCAAAACGGACTGGAAAAAAGCAGGCTTTCGATATTCTCAGCACTGCTTAGGCTGCGACAAATATGTTGCCATCCGCGGTTGTACGACAAAAATAATATCAAGAACATTATATCTTCAGGTAAATTTGAAAAACTTAAGGCTATGCTTGAAGAAATCATTTCAGAAGGTCATAGAGTTTTATTGTTCAGCCAATTTGTTGACATGTTAGACATAGTAAAAGCTTGGCTTGAACGCGAAGGAATTGATTATGAATACCTGACAGGGAAAACTAAAGACCGTCAGGCTGCGGTTGAACGATTCAACTCAACACCTTCAATTCCAATATTCTTAATAAGCCTGAAAGCCGGTGGTACTGGTTTGAATCTAACAGGTGCCGATTATGTAATCCACTACGATCCTTGGTGGAATCCGGCAGTTGAAGATCAAGCTACCGATCGTGCATACAGAATAGGACAGACTAAAAAAGTTTTTGTTTACAGACTTATTACTAAAAATACTGTTGAAGAAAAGATTCAAAAACTTAAAACAATTAAACGTAATCTGGTTGACAGTGTAATTTCGGTTGACAGAAACATAACCAAATCACTTACTATGGAAGATATAAAAGAAATATTCTCCGTTGATTAATAATTTTTTATTAGTAAATAAAAAAGACCACTTAAAGTGGTCTTTATATATAAATGGATTAACGTTTTGAAAATTGAAAACGTTTTCTGGCACGTTTCCGACCGTATTTTTTACGTTCTTTAACGCGCGGATCACGGGTTAGCAAACCTTCAAGTCTCAATACATTTCTATATTCTTCGTTAGACTTAACTAATGCTCTTGCAATACCGTGTCTGATAGCACCACATTGTGCAACAACACCGCCACCAACAGCTTTCACTTTCACATCATACTTATCTTGGTTATCAGTTAAAACTAAAGGTCTGTATACTAACATTTCTATAGCAGGTCTGTTACCAATATAGTCGGTTAACTTCTTGCCATTTACAAATATTCTGCCTTTGCCTTTAACCAATTTAACCACTGCAATAGAGGTCTTTCTACGTCCTGTAGCCATAATTTCTTTATCAGCCATTATTTAACCTCCTTTTCTAAAACTATTGGTTTTTGAGCAGCGTGCGGATGTTCAGAACCATTGTATACTTTCAATTTTGTAAACTGAGTATCGCCAAGAGTATTGTGCTGAAGCATTCCTTTAACTGCTTTTTCTATCAATTTTCTTGCATCCTTTTCGCGTACTTCTTTTACGCTGGCTGCCTTTAAACCACCCGGATAACCGGTGTGATGATAATAGATTTTATCTGTTTCCTTATTTCCTGAAACAACAACCTTATCTGCGTTGATTACAATTACAAAGTCGCCTGTATCAACGTTAGGAGTATATTCAGGTTTGTTTTTTCCTCTGAGAATATTGGCTACTCGGGTAGCTAATCTACCAAGGATTTCTCCTTCTGCGTCGATTAAATACCACTTTCTTTCAACTTCCAGAGGTTTTGCTGAATAAGTTTTCATGCTTATATCTCCAATTTAATATATTACTTCTACCAGTGTCAGACCATAAGGACTGACATTTTGACCTGCCATACGGCGGTCCTTTGCATCCAAAACATCTTTCATATGCTCAGGACACAAATTATGCCCCTCTATTTCTAAGAGGGTTCCGACAATGGTTCTTACCATATTATACAAAAACCTGTTTCCTATAATATCTATAATCACCTTGTCGTCGACCTTTCGGCAATTTGCCGAGTATATAAAACAAACTGTGCTTGGGTTTAGCGTTCCGGAACTTTTAAAGCTTGAAAAATCGTGTTCACCCTTTATATAGTCTAGTGCTTTTTGCATTCTGTCTATATCAATTTCATACTTAATCCTCATCAAATCACCATCAAAAGCATTTTTACATTTTCGATTAATAAATTCATAAACGTAATGACGTTTCTTTGCGGATTTTTGAGCATGAAATCTCGAATCAACTTCTTTCAAATCTGTGACCGATATATCAGCCGGCAAAATTTCATTCAGAGAGTACATAAACTTTGAAGCAACAATAGGTTTATTACTGTCAAAATGAACAACTTGACCAACAGAATTTACACCTTTATCGGTTCTTCCGGAAAAGATTGTCTTTATAGGTCGCTTGTTATCTGCATTCACCGGTGACTCATTTTTGGAATCAACTTCACACCGGCTATCGCATTTTATCAATGTACTAAGTGCTCTTTCGAGCTCGCCCTGTATTGTCGGTAGCAAACTTCCGGCTTGTAACTGGCTGCCTGCATAATTTTTACCTATATACTGGACTTTTAAGGCATAACGCATTATTATACCAACTGAATTAATGCCATTTCTGAAGCATCACCGCGTCTTGGTGGTAAACGATAAATCCTTGTATATCCGCCTTCTCTATTCGAATATTTTTTACCGATTACTACAAATAGTTTTCTTAAAACCGTTTCTGCGGCTAACTTCTTATCGGTCTGAGGTGTATCAAAAACTTCGCCGGTAGTCAAATCCATATATTTTCCGGTTTCCTTATCGAAAATATACTTAGCAGCTTGACGACGGCTGTTTAAGTCACCTTTTTTAGCGTAAGTGATAGTCTGTTCAGCATATGGCTTTAACGCTTTTGCTCTTGCCATTGTTGTTTTGATTTCACCATGCATAAAAAGCTCAGTAGCCAAAGAGCGCAACAAGGCTTCTCTTTGATCCTGTGCTTTTCCTAGCGTATGTTTTTTGGTTTGGTGTCTCATTTTCTACTTTTCCTTATATTAATATGTAATAATTATCTTGATTTATTCTCGGTAAAAACAGCTATCTTGCGTCTTTTAAACTATTGCCATTTTTACCTTGTTAAGTCCGTCAATTCTGTCTAACTGACTCAACACAAAATCCGTTAACCGATTTCTTCCTCGAATTCAGGACTTGGAGCTAGTTCCAACCCGAAGTGATGAAGTCTTTCAATTACCTCATCAGAAGACTTTTTGCCGAAATTCTTTATGTTCAACAAATCGTGTTCAGATTTTTTCAACAGTTCTGCCATAGAGTTTATGCTTGCTCTTTTTAAGCAATTATAAGCTCTTACAGATAATTCCAACTCTTCTATTGTCATAGAAGGAACATTTGTATCTTCTTCCACTGTTTCTTCTATAGCGGCAACAGGAGTTATCACCGGTTGACCTGTGATTGAAGAAATTTGCATAAAGTGGTCAATTAATAAATTGGAAGCTTGACTTAATGCTGTAGTTACATCAATTGATCCATTTGACCAAATTTCCAATGTTAACTTATCAAAGTCAATCATATCACCTACACGAGTATTCTCTACATTGTAACTTACTCGTTTAATCGGCATGAATGTCGCATCTATAGGTAATACATCAACAGATAAACCCTTTGCATCTCTTGGAACATCATTTGCAATGTATCCCTTACCTGTTTCTATAATTATATCTGCATGGAAAGATCCGCCGTCAGCAACCGTACAAATTAACCAATCCGGATTTACAACCTTTACTCCTGCTGGTAATTGTATGTCACTTGCTAAAACCGGACCAGGACGGTCTACATCAATTCGTAAATGCTGAGCATCTTTGAAATCTGTCTTTACAACTAATCCTTTGAGGTTTAGCATTACATCAATAACATCTTCCAATACTCCGGGAATTGCAGTGTATTCGTGAGTAATACCTTCAATTCTTGCAGATGTAACCGCTGTACCTTCTAAGCTTGATAAAAGTACACGTCTTAGCGAATTACCTATTGTTGTTCCAAAACCTCTTTCTAACGGTTCTATTACAAATTTACCGTATTGTGAACCGTCTGAACTTGTTGTTGTATTAACGCATTTAATTTTTAATTCCATTTGTTTTCTCCTAGTTTTATAATAACTATTTTTGGATTTCTCCGTCAGTGGATTTTCGCTCAATTGCGAACTCTACTATTTAGAATAGTATTCAATTACAAGATGTTCTTTGATTTCTGGATCAAGTTCTTCTCTTTCCGGAATTCTGTCGAATGTTATTTTTAATGAATCTTTATCTATTGTCATCCAAGCTGGAGCACAAGCCATATCTATCATTTCCAATACATTCTTAAGGTATTGTGCACTTCTTGATTTTACAGTGATTACGTCACCTGCTTTTACTAAATATGACGGAATATCTACTTTTCTGCCATTAACCAATACGTGTCCGTGATTAACAATTTGTCTTGTTTGTTTACGTGTAATACCGAAACCTGCTCTGAATAATACATTGTCCAATCTGGATTCCAAAAGTTGCAACAATATTGTACCTGTTACTCCTTTTCTTCTTGCAGCTTCGTTATAGTATTTTGCAAACTGTTTTTCACTTACCAAATATGTAAGTCTTATTTTTTGTTTTTCATTCAAGTGAATTGCGTATTCAGAAAGTTTTTTTCTGACTGCACCGTGCTGACCTGAAGCACTCTGTCTCATTGAAGATGTCAATTTCCTATTTGACAAATCCTTCACTCCGTAATTACGGAATAATTTATTTGTAGGTCCTGTGTATCTTGCCATTTTTTCTCCTTTACTTTTGCGAGGCATCTATGGTTTGCTCTTTGGCTTTAAGCAAGCCCTCGCTTTTATTTGTTATACGATTGTTTCAGCTTTATAAAACTATACACGTCTCTTCTTAGGAGGTCTGCAGCCGTTATGCGGAATTGGCGTTACATCTTTAATCAATGTAATTTCCAAACCTGCAGCTTGGATAGCTCTAATTGCTGTTTCACGACCTGATCCCGGTCCCTTGATGTGTACTTCTACTTTCTTCATACCCTGATCTATTGATTTTTTGGCAACAAGCTCTGCTGCTGATTGAGCGGCAAACGGAGTTCCCTTTCTTGCTCCCTTAAATCCTGTGGCTCCTGCTGTTGCCCACGCAATAGCATTACCTTGAGTATCAGTGGAAGTTACAATTGTATTGTTGAAGGTCGACTGTATGTGAACAACGCCTTGCAATACATTTTTCTTTTCTTTTTTCTTTGTTTTTACTGGTCTTGCCATTTTAATTATCCTTTACTTTTTTAATTATTCTTGCTTGATACTAGCTATTTTGTAATTTTCTGTTTTGGTTTATTTCTTCTTAGCTATTGCACCGTTTTTCTTACCACGACGAGTTCTGGCATTTGTTTTGGTCCTTTGACCTCTCGCCGGAAGATTGCGTTTGTGACGCAAACCCCTGTATGAACCTATTTCTTGGAGTCGTTTTATGTGCATTGTCACTTCACGTCTTAAATCACCTTCTATGTGATAATTAGATAATTCGTTTCGAAGATTTTTGATATCTTCTTCTGTTAAATCATCTGTTCTTAAATCCGGTGATATTTTTGTAGCTTCAAGAATCTTTGCACTTCTTGTCGGTCCTATACCGTATATGTACGTTAAAGCTACTATCATTCTTTTGTTACGAGGTAAATCTACCCCTGCTAGTCTTGCCATGTGTTTTCTCCTTTTCTTGGCTTTTAATCAAACCTCACTTTGACTAATAACGCTTGGCTTGATCTGAAACTTGTTGTTAGATTTTTTTGGGTAAGAGGCTTAAATACTTCCTCTCCACTTACTGATTCCCGTAAGTTCGGCTTGCATAAACCCTTGCCGGATTGTCGACACTTCTGCTTGTCCTTGACAAATCAGACGCGCCCAACTAACCTTGTCTTTGTTTATGTTTAGGGTTTTCACAAATTACGGCTATTCTGCCTTTCCTTTTAATACATTTGCATTTGTCGCAAATCTTTTTTACTGATGATCTTACTTTCATTTTGTTTTCCTTTATTTGTCTTTATGTGAGATGTTTACTTTAATCTGAAGGTTATACGTCCTCTTGATAAATCGTAAGGAGTCATTTCTACTTTGACTTTGTCTCCAGGCAAAATTCTTATAAAATTCTTTCTTATTTTGCCCGAAATATGTGCTAAAATTTCATGGTCGTTTTCTAATTTGACTCGGAACATAGCGTTTGGCATTGCTTCTAGTATCGTTCCTTCTAGTTCTATTACGTCTTTTGACATGTTTTCCTCATTATTTCGACTTGTGAATTAGGGGCACAATATGCCCTTATGAAAATTATATTTGCAAAATATTTGTTTGCAAGCATTATTATTGACTTTTAATTAAAAATTTTATTTGTTATTTTACGTTTTTTTCTAAAAATAACATTCTTTCACGTATATTAAGAATTAAAAAAGTTCCATTTTACAAAACTTTCAGACTGTTTGTAAATTTTTCTTAATATATTTTATTATTGTATTTTTTTATAAACACCAAAAATAAATATTAAATATTGTTAACTTTCAGCATTTTTTTGAAATTATTCGGGAATGAAATACTTATATATTATAGAAGAGTATAAAACAGGCAAGATTATGGCTGAAAGAATTTATAGCATAGACGATTTAGAACAGATGAAATCTGCTGCGGCATCACAAGGGGTTTCCATTCCTAATTACAACGAATGGAGTCAGATACTTGGTGACCTTGAAGAAGCCGGTGTAAAATCTACTGGCTCATATTCGGGTGATAAAGCTTTAAGGGATGAAATCAGACGAACAGTAGAACAGTACATAGAAGACTCCAAAATAGAACAAACACAACAACAGCAACAGATGCAAACGGAACAACCTCAAAAAATGACTGAAACCGACAATGAGCAAACACTCAAAGCGAATATCGCCAATGCCACCAGTTCTGTTATAATGGCCGATTATATGAAATATTATCACATGCTTTTATAAAACTTTTACCCTATTAAACGGCCAAAATAAAAATATTGCTTTTCCTACAAATCTGTCTTCAGGTAAAGTTCCCCAATACCGGCTGTCTTGGGAATTTCCGCGATTGTCGCCCATCATAAAATATTCACCTTCGGGAATCACAAAGGGTCCGCAATACATCGCTTCACTGCAAGGAGAATAGTCATATACATTTCTTACATAAGGTTCTTCTAAGGGAACGTCATTTATATACACCGTGCCCTTACCTTCTTGATCAATTTTTATTTCCAACTTATCGCCAGGCATACCTATAACACGCTTAATATAAGCTATATCTTTACAGAAAAAGCCGGTTAATCTGGAAAATAACTTCAAAGGAGTATTTTTCAACTCTGTGAAAGGAGGATAAAAAACCATTATATCACCGCGTTCAGGAGTTCTATAAAATCTTGAGTATCGTTCAACGAAGATTCTGTCACCTTCAACTAACGTAGGCTTCATTGAACCTGATGGAATCCAACGTATTTCTCCCACAAAAAATCTTATTATTATTACCATTACAATAACAAATACTATCGTATCTACAGTTTCTTTTATTGCCGGACGATTTAACTTGTACCAATTTTTTATATTCTCTTTAAACATTTTTTATCAACTCCAAAAGCTCAATTAAAGCTTTTTTATACACACTATCTTCTAAGTCTGATATACAATGCATAGCACAATTCACATAATTATTCAATAATAATCTTGTTTCTTTTATCCCTTCTGCTTTATCTGCTGACAACATTATTGCTGCATTATATATTCCCTTATCCACATCAGAAGACTGCTTTGATTTATCTCTGCCCAACACATTTAACAAATCATCTCTAATTTGAAACGCAATTCCAAAAGTTTCAGCGAATTCTTTTGATTTTTCATCAAATTCTCCTTCTGCAAGCAAAATTGCTGACCTGAGTGCTGAAACAAACAATGATGCTGTTTTCTGTGATGTCTTCTCTATATAACTATCAATGTTATTTTTTTTATACCTGTTAAAATATTGATTTATTTCCCCCAGACACATTCTTTGCAAAGTATCAGCAAAAATTTCCATAATCTCTAATGATGCAATTTTAACAATTTTTTTTAAAGCAACACCTATAAGAAAATCACCGGAAACAACTGCTAACTGATTTCCAAACTTATCATTTATAGTTCTTTTATGCCTTCTCAAACTTGCCTCATCAATAACATCATCGTGAATGAGTGAAGCATTATGAATCAATTCCACAGCTGCTAAAAGTTCATAATGCGAAGGCAGAAGGTACAACTTTAATGCTCTGAGATAAAGTATTGTAACAAGTGATCTTATGCGCTTTGACGGGGATAAAACAAAAGGCTTTAATTCATCTGAAAGAAATACATGTGATTCTACATCAAAATCTAAATTCTTGTTAACCCTCTCTATATCTACCCTTACAACATCTAAAATCGATTTGTATTTTTTTTCCATAAAAATATAATATCGGAAAAAAGTAATTTAGGCAACAATCAATGCTTAATTAAACTTTTTGCACACTAAAATATAAGTCAATTCAAATAGTCTTCAAACGTTTTGATGTGAACTTTATATCCACAGCCTTCGTGGAGTTTCCCCGGATAAAAAATTCTTTTCGCCGGATAATTTCTACACATTCTTGGTCTGTGTTTATAATCAGAACAAAGCCCGTCAGGTGTGACCAATTTGCAAGCAAAAATGAGATTACCGAATTCATCTTTACCTTTTATGTAAAATCTTTTATAAGATGGGAAAAAAAATTGCATCAATTTGAATTCTCTTTCGGTATAAGTATCCACACTATACATATAATTACAACATTTACCACATTTTTTACATTCACCGCTAATCTCGTAAAAAACTCGCTGTGGGACAAAATTTGATAGGAATTCATTTTTTAATGTTGCTAAAAAATCTTTTATTTTATTCATATATTGTCTATACATATTAACATGTTATAATAAAATAGCAAGTAAAGGGGATTTTTTACATGGTGAAAAAACGCAAAAAAACTTTATCGGACAAAGAAATAGCAAGAAGAAACATTAAAAAGAAAAAAATTGATAATGACTTTACCTCCAATATGAAGTTTGTATTTATAGTATTTGCCGCATTCATACTTGCGGGTTTTGCATCTTTACAAATGTATTTAACAGCGCAACCTCCTATAAAAAATCTTGAAGAATTTAAGCCTAATATAGTAACTAAATTTTATTCATCAGACGGGGAAATCATAAAAACATTTACCGCTTATACTTTTTCTAAAGTAGAATTAAGTGATGTCCCCGAAGAGTTAAAAGAAGCAATTATAGCGACAGAAGATAAAAATTTTTATAAACATAGCGGATACGATATATTCGGACTTGCAAGATCAATGGTGCAGAATGTACTTGCAGGAAGAGTGGTTCAAGGAGCAAGTACCATAACACAACAACTGGCGAGGATTTTATTTTTATCCAACGAAAAAACTTTCACAAGAAAAATCAAGGAACTTGTAATAGCAGCTCGTATAGAAAAGACTATTTCAAAAGATCAAATTTTAGAAATGTATTTAAATAATGTATATTTGGGTTCAGGTGCATACGGAGTTGAAGGAGCTGCTAAGATATACTTTAATAAACATATAAAAGACTGTACCCTTCCGGAGTTAGCTTTAATAGCAGGTTTACCGCAAGCGCCATCAGTATACTCACCGTATAATAACCTTGATTTAGCCATTAAACGACGCAATCAAGTACTGAATAGAATGTATAAAATGCGTTACATAACAAGGTCTGAGTACCAAGAAGCAAAAAAAGCTAAAGTAGTCTTAAATGACATGCCCCAATTTTATACAACAAACAAGGCCCCATACTTTTGTGATTATGTTATGAATGAACTTCAAAAATTAGGTTTTGATGAAACAGAAATAATTCATGGCGGATACAAAATAATAACAACCTTGGATTCAAAAGCACAAGTTGCAGCAAACGAAGCTGTAGTCCGCGACCTAAAGAATTGGGGACTAACAGGTGATGCAAAACAGGCTGCAGTATTTTCATTTGATCCTACAAATGGAAAAATCCTTGTATATGTTGGCGGGAAAGACTACACGAAAAGTCAGTATGACCGTGTTACACAAGCTGTACGTCCTCCGGGTTCTGCATTTAAACCTATTGTTTATGCCGCAGCACTTGAAAAAGGTATTAATCCTAATGATTTTGTAGATGATTTACCGATAACAATAGGAGATTGGTCCCCACATAACTATGGCAATAAATATCGAGGTAAGATTCCTGTTTATAGTGCTCTGATGGTATCTTCTAACGTTGCAGCAGCAAGGATTATCCAATCGGTAGGAATTCGCTCAGTTATACAAACAGCAAGAGTTCTCGGAATTGAGACTCCGTTGGAATATGATTATACTATAGCTTTAGGATCTAATGGGGTTAAACTTTTTGAATTTACAAGAGCATATGGAGCATTTGCCAACGGTGGTTACGTAGTGCAGCCTTATGCAATTGAAAGAGTCGAAACTTCCAGAGGGAAAGTTGTTTATGAAGCACCAAAACCCAAAATATCACACCAATTAAGTCTCAACACAGCAGCTGAAATGACGGCTATGTTAAAAACCGTAATAACGAATGGTACCGGGGCAGCTGCTAACATAGGAAAACCTGCTGCCGGAAAAACAGGTACAACTGACGACAACAAAGATGCTTATTTCGTGGGATATACTCCAAACGTAGTAACGGGAGTTTGGGTAGGAAGCGATGATAACACCGTTATGAATAAATCAATCCAAGGCGGCACGGTACCTGCAATTATATGGAAAGATATAATGAAAATTGCAACGGAACCTTACGGCAAAGCTGAATTTAATTATCCTGAAGTTGTGTTAGAACCGTTTAAGCTAAACACAGACAATATAAAAATCCTTAAAGAAGAAAATACTTCTAATTCAGCAAGTGAAAATACCCCATCCACGGAAGAAGGCGCACTTAATCCTAAAGATGTACTAAATAGTGTTAAATCAAGTATAAACCAAACTGTTACCCAAACAGAAACAACACAACCAAAAAGTACACCTCAACAAAAAACAATTACACCTTCACCAATTCCGATGGCAGTACCGGAGGGATTACATTAATGGTGACACACATAGGTGTAGACGAATCCGGTAAAGGTGATTTTTTCGGTCCACTCTGTATAGCGGGAGTTCTGGTTGATGAAAAGTCTGAAAAATTATTTACTGAACTGGGGATAAAAGACAGTAAAAAAATTTCCGATAAAAAAATTCTGGAACTGGAAAAAATAATTCGAAATAATGCAATAAATAGTGTAGTTGCAATTTCTAACGGAAAATATAACGAACTTTACTCAAACATAAAGAATCTCAATAAACTTCTAGCCTGGGGACATGCAAGGGTAATTGAAAACATATGTAAAAATAACCATTGTGATTATGCACTTTCCGACAAGTTTGGAGATGAAAGTTTAATACAATCAGCATTGATGAAACACGGCAGAAACATTGAGTTAAAACAAATGGTAAGGGCCGAAAGTGATATTGCTGTGGCAGCCGCATCGATTCTTGCGCGCGCCGCTTATGTTAAAAAAATGGAAGAAATGGGACTCAAATATGACTTAAAGTTCCCAAAAGGTTGTGCTCAACAAGTTAAAGATGCAGCAAAAGATTTCATCAAAAAATATGGAAAAGACAGATTAAAAGAAGTTTGCAAAACACACTTCAAAACATTCAACGAAGTTTAATGCTTGAGTGAAATATTATCAATCAATCTCACATTTCCTATCTTTAAAGCTATAAATACTCTAGTATTTTCATCAGCTTTTTCTTTCTCCGAAAGATCATTTTCATCTCTGAATTCTAAATATTCCAAATCATGATTTTCATTTAAAAGAGAATATGCAGTATCTTTCAAAGCCTCAATATCAACAATTCCGGTATTATAACAAGCTTTAATATTAAAAAGAATTTTACTTAAAACAACAGCTTCTTCTTTTTCAGTACAAGATAAATACTTATTTCTTGAACTTAAGGCCAAACCAGATTTTTCGCGAACGATAGGGCAAGCAACAATTTCTACAGGTATATTCAAATCATTTACCATTTTTTTAATAATAATTAATTGTTGAGCATCTTTTTGCCCAAAAAATGCGAAATCTGGTTGAACAATATTAAATAATTTATTAACAACGGTACATACGCCATCAAAATGTCCAACACGAGATTTACCACACAATTTATCGACATAAAAATAAGGAGGAATGACATAGGTTAAAAAATCATTTGAGAGAATATGCCCTTCGCCATACATTTCTTTTGGAGAAGGTGCAAAAACAATATCTACACCCGCATTTTCACAAAGATTATTATCTTCCTCCAATGTTCTTGGGTACTTGTCGAGATCTTCGCCCGGACAAAACTGTATAGGATTAACAAATACAGAAACAACAGTTTTATCGCATTTTTCAACAGAATTGACAATCAGGCTTTTGTGTCCATCGTGCAAAGCACCCATAGTAGGGACAAGACCAACGGACAACCCTTCTTTTTTCCATTTTTTAACATGTTCACGAACTTCATCAATAGTATGGATTAACATTTGACACCTTCGCGAAAATTAAACTGTTTCAATTCTTCTTCTGATAGTTTATAAACTTCATCATCTGACGGAAACAAACCATTTTTCACATCATAATCATACTGTCTAGCGCTATCAGTAATTACAGAACGCATATCAGCATATCTGCGCACAAATTTTGGTTTAAAATCAGAATATTTACCTAGCATATCGTCTGAAACCAAAACCTGACCTGTACAATATCTTCCGGCACCACAGGAAATTGTGGGGATATTAATATTTTCATCAATATACTTTGCACATTCTTCAGGAACCATTTCTAATACTAGAGCAAAAGCGCCAGCAGCCTCCAACTTTTTAGCCTGAGACAAAATAGCAAGAGTGGATTCATAAGATTTACCTTGAATATTGTACCCGCCGATAGTATTTAAAAATTGAGGAGTAAATCCCAGATGTCCCATTACAGGAACGCCCGACTCTACACAACGCCTAACTACATCAACTATGTGTTCGCTGCAACCTTCGATTTTTACGGCATTTGCACCATACTTAATCATATTACAGGCATTAGTTAACGCAGATTCAAGACTTATGTTATAGGACATAAAAGGCAAATCAGCAACAATTAGAGAACGGCTTGTTCCTCTGGAAACAGCTTTTGTAAACACAGCCATTTCATCAAAACTGACTTTTGTTGTTGAATCATAGCCCAGAATTACCATTGCCAAACTGTCGCCAACTAATAAAACGTCAACTCCCGCCTCATCAAAGTATTTGGCGGTAGAATAATCATATGCCGTCAGCATTGAAAATTTTTCGCCATTATCTTTATATCTTTGAAGAGTATTAACACTAACTTTTTTTATCATAATATATCACACTCCGGTTTTTCTTCTTCACAGATTGAAAAACAAGCACAACCGTCACGCTGAACTTTTTTATACCAGTACAAGATAGCCCTGGCAACACGATGTGAACTGTGCCGTACTAAACCTTCTTTACTATCTTCAATTAATTTTTTCGGGCATAAAGTGACACCCAATTTTTTCAAATTTTCACAGTCAAGTTTTACAGGAAATGATCCTGCCAATTGATACTTTTCAGCCATGTTGGAAGGCAAATAATCATTAACCAAGACAGCATCTATTATTCTTCTGCTACCTGCATGCTGCATCAACGCATTCACATGATCTGAAACCGAATAACCATCTGTTTCTCCGGGTTGAGTCATAATATTACACACATAAATCTTCTTGGCATTTGACTTTGCAATTTCCTGAGAAATCTCATCTACCAACAAATTAGGGATAACGCTTGTATACAAGCTTCCAGGGCCTAAAATTATCAATTCAGCATTTTTAATTGCAGTAATAACATCTTCCAAGGCTTTACAATGTTTTGGCTCTGTATAAAGCCTTTTAATTCGTCCGTGGGCTTCAGGAATATTAGATTCACCGTTGATAATCCGACCATCTTCCATTTCAGCGACAAGTTTCATATCATCCAAAGTCGAAGGCAAAACCCGACCGCGAATTGACAAAACATTTGAAGATTCTTTAACCGCTCTTACCATATCACCTGTTATAGCACAGAGCGCTGTCAAAAATAGGTTTCCAAAGCTATGACCTTCCAATCCTTCTCCGGTTTTAAAGCGATATTGAAAAAGCTTGGTTACCAAATCCTCATCATCCGCCAAAGCTGCAATACAATTTCTAATATCACCCGGAGGCAATACTCCCATTTCTTCTCTGAGCCTTCCGGAGCTTCCGCCGTCATCTCCGACGGTTACTACTGCAGTTATATTGTTCGTTATATGTTTTATCCCCTTTAACAACATAGAAAGCCCTGTTCCACCGCCTATTGCAACTATTTTGGGTCCTCGGTTTAATTTTCTTCTTCTATAAAGATTTTCTAAAATAGAATAATCACCCTTATCATCACCTAAATCCAATATTGACAAGTTAGTTTTCTGCCATCCTTTAAAGAACATTGCTGCGCCAAACATACAAAAAGCGAATGCCAACCATTCTGTAGACACGTTATTTGCAATAGCGCGTATAAACTGCATTGTATAAAAAATAGGTTTTATATCAAATAATATTAAAATACCAAGTGTAATCAACAACGCACCCAAGAATATTAGGGCAAACCATCTTTTAACTTGCAAACCCGGAATTAACCAGCCTGCATCTTTCGGAATTCTCATATTTGCTGTAAATTTTCTCATATTATCCTTCTTCTACCCAACCTGAAGCACAAGCATTTTTATAATTAACAGAAACAGGAACAATAATTTCACGTGCTTGTGTTACCAAATCCAACGCATTTGATATTCTGTTTGTAAAATGAATAGTATCAACATTAACTAAGGTTTTCCCACACTCATTATTCATAACCTGTGAATTATTAAGAAGTTCTTTTAAACGACTGATTGAAACATTTGTATTTTCAATATCAGGAGCTGAAAAATCAATAGTACCGTCAACATTATACGACTTTTCCAAACATATTTCATGTGCAACCGGAATATTAATATATTCTCCTACTTTTGCAGTGACGTCACCGGACGCACCATAATATATAAGCCAATCAGAACACTTTTTTATAGCACCGGCAATAACAGATGCAAAGTGAAAATCTTTAGCAGCCATAACATACATAGCCCCATGAGGTCTGACATGCTCAATTTCCAATCCATAGGACTTAGCAAAAGACATAATAGCTCCAACCTGGTATGTAACAATTGCATCTAACTCATCATCTGACAAGTCCATAGGCCGATAACCAAATCCCTGAATATCATCAAACCCTATGTGAGCTCCGACAACAACATTTTTATCTTTTGCCCTTAACAGAGCCTCTTTTATACTTAACGGATCACCTGCATGGAATCCACATGATATATTAACCGAACTTACATAATCTAATAGTTGGTATTCAATACCACTTCGATATACACCGAAACTTTGAGCTAAATCACAATTAAAGTCAACATTTTTGACCTGTTTTTTATCAAGTATTTTCTGCATCATGAATTCTTCTTTTGTGATAATTATACAACATAAAGAAGATAAAACCACATCTTTATATAATATTAATTTACAAATTTAAAGATGACTAAAAAAGCCTCCAAAAAGAATGGAGGCTTATTGACTTAAAAACTAGTCGGCACTCTTACAAATTGCCAAAGGTCTACTGCTCTTCCTCAAAGAAGAACCCAACGCAACGGATCCACTTGAAAAGACTATAGTATGAGTCCCATTATTTGCCCAGACATCAAAACCTGAAACAAAATTAGTAAAGCCTAAAGAATTAACTCGCTCTCTATCCATCTTTAGACCACTCGTAGCAGTTGATATCGGCTGATTATATATGTAGCTCGCTAATAGATATAAATCTTGAGTGCTCGGCATATTCTCAATCTTTCCGCATTCTTTGACAGCACCTGCCCAATAATCCCCATCGTAGGGACAAGAACTTATACCTAAAATACCTTCTGCTAACTCTTTTTGACAATCTTCTAATGACATTGGCTCAGGCTTAAACGGAGTACCAAAACATACGTCTCCGGATTTCACTGCACAACTTGTTAACATTGAATTTATCCCGCGAACATCCTTCGTTGATTCGTTCTCTCCGTCTTTGCCATCTGTATCATATATCATTGATACACATTTGCGACCTGTTAT
>CALUQI010000002.1 GCA_944322875.1 Candidatus Gastranaerophilales bacterium | reverse complement strand
CAAATTAAAATCATTGCTGTTTAATATGATAGAAAATATTCCACATGAAAGAAATAATTGTGAATGTAAAATGACAAAAAAGCATTCTCAATTATAGAAAGGAACAACTTATGGGAATAGTTCACGGCATAAACAATATTTTCAACATATACTTTTTTCTGATAATATTAAGAATATTCTTAAGCTGGATACCATCTATTCAATGGGAAAAACAGCCTTGGCTTACACTTCAAGAGATAACAGACATATATCTTAATTTATTCAGACGTTGGATTCCGCCAATCGGAGGGCTAGATTTTTCTCCAATTGTTGCGCTTATTGTTTTACAAATATTGCAAAATGTTATTATATATATGATATTAGGAATAAAAGGTTAAGATTCAGCTATGAAGATAATAATTTTTGGTGCAACTGAGGTAGGCTGTTTACTGGCAACAGAATTCTTTGAAGATCATGATATAACGATAATTGACAAAGAAGAAAATCGTTCTGATGAATTTGACAAACTTGATATAAGTTTTGTACGCGGCAATGCAACTGATACTGAAACACTAAAGCAGGCTGATATAAGAAATGCCGATGTGTTTATAGCTTGTACGGCAGTAGATGAAGCTAATATTGTAGCCTGTTTAGCTGCCAAAAAAGTTAGCGGAATAAGAACAATATGTTTTGTAAGCAGAGAAGAATACAAAAACGCCCTAAATAAAAATCAAAGTGAAGGTTACTATTGTGATTTTTTCATAGATTACATAATTTGGCCTGAAGAACTTCTTACACAGGATATTTTCAGGATAGTAACCGTTGCACACGCGCTTGATGTAGAAAATTTTGCAGATGGGAAAGCAAGATTACTTGAATACAAAGTAAAATTTGGATTACCGATAATAAACAAAAAAATTAAAGACATAGGTTTTACAAAAGACACAGTAATTGTTGGAGTAACTCGCGACGGTCTTCTTTTCATTCCTAACGGAGAAACTGAAATAAAGGAAGATGACAAGCTCATTTTTATGGGCACGCCTTATGCTCTTGACATACTTGCCGGCACATTTTTCCACGACAAAGAACAGATTAAGTCTGTTGCCATTATTGGCGGAGGAAATGTGGGAGCAATGTTAGCCAAAAGTCTGGATGACTTAAAAATAAAAACAAAAATTATTGAAAAAGACTATGAACGCTGCCAATATTTATCTCAAAACTTGGAAAGAACAATGGTTATCCACGGAGACGGTACAAACTTAAAAATTCTTGACGAAGAAGACATAGGTGCAAGTGATGTAGTTATAAGTGTAACAAATAATGATGAGCGGAATCTTTTATGTTCATTATTATGTAAACAACTCGGTGTAAAAAGAGTAATTGCACGTGTTGCAAAAGTTTTAAATATTCCGTTATTTGAAAAAGTTGGTATTGATGTTGCTATATCACCTAAAAATTCTGCTATAAATGAAGTTAAAAACGATCTTGAAGAAAACAATGTTGATATTTTAGCTACAGTAGAACAAGGGCAGGGTGAAGTTTTAGAAATAACAGTGAATGAAGAATTCGACAACAAAAAAATAATGGAACTTGAGTTTCCGAGCAGGGCAATTGTCGGAGCCATTCATCGTAAAAATAAGATTATAATTCCTTTCGGAAACACTCAGATAAAAACAAATGATATTTTAATAACATTCACTATGGCAAAGGATGCTAATATTATAAAAGAATACTTTAAGGTAGGATAATGAGAACAAACTATTTATTATATGCTCTTGGAATTGTAATAAAATACGTTGGAATAGTACTACTTGTACCGTTATTAGTAGCAATATATTATAAGGATTTTTATTCTGCGATTGCTTTTCTTTGTACAGGCACACTTTCTATAGTATTAGGAATCTGCCTTAAAAAAATAGCAACATTAAAAACCAATATTTCTAACTTAAATGATATAAAAAAATCAGAAGCATTATTTATAGTAGCGGCTTCTTGGGTAATTTTTGGGATTTTAGCGGCAATTCCTTTTTTATTCTACGGTTTCAGCATTGAGGATTCAATTTTTGAATCTGTTTCAGGAATAACAACTACAGGAGCAACAATACTAACACACTTTAACTATCCTAAGACAATGTTTTTCTGGCGTTCATTTATACAATGGCTTGGAGGCATGGGAATAATCGTATTATTCATAGCAGTATTACCTCAATTTGCCGTAGCAGGGCGACAAATGTTTTTTGCTGAAGCACCTGGACCTGTAGAAGAAAAATTATCACCGAGAATTCGCAATACAGCTTCTGCTTTATGGGGGATTTATCTTGGTTTAACCATATTAGCAGCAATACTGTTAATATGGGCAGGAATGTCAAAATTTGATGCAGTTTGTAATGCTATGTCGACTCTTTCTGCTGGAGGATTCTCTCCAAATGCTAAAAGTACTTTAGGTTATAATTCTAACCTTATTACGTGGATATTGACTATTTTCATGTTTTTTGCCGGAGCAAACTTTTTGCTGCAATTACGAGCATTAAAACAGAAAAATCCATTTACTATATTTAAAAACGAAGAATTCAGAACTTACACATATATATTAATAATACTTTCTTGTTTAGTTGCATTAACATTATATTTCAATTCTGACTACAAACTTTTTGATGCAATAACAGCATCAATATACCAAGTTGTTAGTATAAGCACTTCTACAGGAAGTGTTAGTTCCGACTACGTACAGTGGGATTTTAGCTCAAAATTAATTCTTTTTATAGCTATGTTTACCGGTTCCTGCGCCGGTTCTGCTGGTGGTGGAATTAAAATAACGCGTTGGATTTTAGTATTCAAATCAATGAAAAGTGAACTCTTCAGAATACTGCATCCTAATGCCGTTATTAATATAAAAATTGATAATACAATAATTCAACCGGAAGTTATTAGACAAATTATCGTTTTTGTTTTTTTCTACTTCTTTATCTTTTTAATAACGTCATTTACAGTCACATTAATAGAACAAAATGCAATAATAGGATTTTCGGGAGCAATAACTACACTTGGTGACTGCGGACCCGGTTTTGGAACCACCATAGGACCTATAGGAAATTATAGTTCACTGCATTTATCTTCCAAAATTATTTTTACAGCTAATATGCTTATAGGACGATTAGAATTGATACCATTCCTTGTTTTTTTAGAACGTGATTTTTGGACTTTTAAACAAATTTAATTATAATAAACGATAAAAATGAACAATAATTATGTTTCAATCGTTGTATAAGAAAGATGATTTTGAGGATGGCAATTTTGCGATTCTGGATAAAAAATTTTGCATTATTTTTCTTGACCTTTATAATTCTGGCAAGTATTTCTGTCTGCGCAATTGAAGAAATAACCATAAGCAAAGACAGTATAGTAAATTTGAATGACTGTATAAAAATTGCATTAAAAAACAGTCCTGTCATAAAGCGTTTCAAATACAATTACGGAGTTTCAAAAAGCAATGTGGGTGTTGCTAAAGCGGCATATTTCCCGACAGTCGGAGTAAGTGCCGGTTATACTTACAATGACATGAACTCAAATAGCCAAATAAACCGAAGCATGACAGGAACAAACACATATAATGTTCAGGCAAGTCTTAACCAATTAATTTGGAATTTTGGGAAAACAAATGCTAAAATTAGAATGCAAAAATTTAATTTAATAACAGCACTATTTAATTTTGATGACGGTGTTTTAGATACGATATATGAAGTAAAAACAAACTATTACGGGGTACTAGCAGCAAAAGCTGCAGTTGATATAAACAGATCAAATGTTCAAATAAATGAACGAAACTACCAGCGGACAAAAGCATATTTTGATGAAGGTATTCGATCCAAAATTGATTTAGTAAACGCTGAAGTAAATCTAAGCGATTCAAAAGTAACCCTTGTGGATTCAGAAAAAGCTTACAAAAATGCTATGGTAAGTTTAAATAATTCTATGTACATAGCATTCACACCAGACTACGAGATCACACCAACCGAGACATTTAATTTTAACGAAAGCACCTATACAATAGATTTGGAAGAATTAGACAAGAAAAACAATCTGGATATACTGCCTCCTGAAGTATCAGATGCAAAATTAACATCGTCAGTCGAAAAAACTGATATATTAACTGATTACAAATTTGAAGAATTTCCTTATACATTTGAGAAATCAGTAGAACTTGCATATAAGAACCGACCGGATATAAAAGCATATGACGCAACATTAAAAGCAATGGAAGAGAATTTACTATATATAAAACGAGAATACTATCCTGAAATAGCAGCAAATGCAGGTTATGGTTACAAAAATTTTGGTTCAACAAGTTCGTTTAACGTTGGCTTAACAGTTTCAAGCAACATTAATATCCTAAGTAAAAAACATGAAATAGATGCCGGCAAGCTACAAGTTCAATTAGCTGAAAATGAAATTGATTTATTAAAACAAAACGTATATTTTGAGGTACAAAATGCATACGTAAATATGATAGAATTAGAGAAACAAATCCCATTACTAGCCGTAAAAGTAAGGCAGACCCTTGAGAATTTCGAATTAGCGGACGGCAGGTACGCAGTTGGACTTGGAGATTTCATCGAGCTGCAGGATGCCAAAGTTCAATACAATAATGCACAACATAAATACGTACAAACGGTGTATAATTATAATGTCGCACGTGCTGCACTAGAAAAAGCAATGGCATTACAACAGGATGTTACTATTACAATTGAGGATTTAAATTAATGGACATAAAGAAAAAACAACTATTAATAATATCAGTAATTATTCTTATTTCAGCAATTTTAGTTATTATAAATTTAGATAGAAACAGCATCAAATATGAAACAAAAAAAATAAAACGCTGTACAATAACTGAAGTTGTGGAAGCATCAGGGACAATTAACCCAGTAAACATAGTTAGTGTAGGATCAACTGTATCAGGGTTAATAAAAGAAATATATGTAGACTTTAACTCAGTGGTAAAAAAAGGACAAGTTTTAGCACAAATAGATCCGGCAAACTTTCAAGCATCAGTAGACCAAGCAACAGCACAGATAAACAATGCACAATCCAATTTAGCCAGGATGAATGCCGTAACAGAAATGTCAAAAAAAACTTATATTCGATATAAGAACTTATATGCAAAAAACTTTATAGCAAAAAGTGAACTCGATCAAGCAGAAAGTGATTATTTATCAAACTTAGCACAAGTAAATGCTGCAAAAGCACAAATAGCACAAGCTCAGGCGACATACAACACAGCAATGACAAACTTAGGTTATACGAAAATAGTTGCGCCGGTAGACGGAACAATAATCTCACGTGAAATAGACTTAGGACAACCAGTAGCCGCGAGTTTTCAAGCACCTGAATTATTTACCATAGCGCAAGATCTAACCAAAATGCAAATTGAGGTAAATGTTTCTGAAGCAGACATTGGAAAAGTTAAAGAAGGACAAGATGTTACATACACATTAGATGGTTACCCGGACACCGATTTTAGCGGCAAAGTTACACAGGTAAGAATTTCACCAACAACAGTTTCAAATGTTGTTACCTACGTTGTAATTGTGGATGTTAACAATGAAGATTTAAAATTAATACCCGGAATGACTGCAAATGTATCGATCATAACAAACAAGAAAGAAAACGTACTTTGTGCTCCGAACATGGCATTAAAATTTACACCGGAAACAAGCGGTCAAAAATATAAAAATCAAGGGATTTGGATTTTAGAAAAAAACAAACCCAAACGAATTGATATTGAACAAGGTGCCAGTGACGATAATCGTTTTGAGGTAATTGCACCTCAAATAAAAGAAGGAGACAAGGTACTAATAGGTTCAAGCCGGAATAAAAAATCAGCAACGCAGCCAAAAAGAAATGGTTTGAGGATGTTTTAATGAATCTAATTGAAGTAAAAAATGCGATAAAAACATACCAAACAGGAGAAGATAGTTTTAATGCACTGAATAATGTATCATTGAACATCAGTGAAGGAGAATTTGTTGCAATAATGGGTGCATCGGGTTCCGGCAAGTCAACATTTATGAACATTTTAGGAACACTTGACAAACCGAATAGCGGCAGCTACCATCTGGACGGTGTAAACATGTTAACGCTGAAAGCGGATGAACTTGCTGAAGTCAGGAATCTTAAAATAGGTTTTGTATTTCAAGGCTTTAATCTAATATCCAGAACTACAGCATTGGAAAATGTTGAGTTACCTATGATATATAAAGGTATACCCGAAGAAGAACGCAAACAAAGAGCAAAAGATGCGTTAAAAATAGTTGGTTTAGAAAAAAGAGAAGATCATATGCCCAATCAAATGTCCGGCGGGCAACAACAAAGAGTTGCAATAGCTCGAGCAATAATAAATGATCCACCATTGATATTAGCAGACGAACCTACCGGAAATCTTGACACCAAAACCAGTATCGAAGTTATGGAATTTTTTGTAAAATTAAATGAGAATATGGGCAAAACAATAGTTTTAGTAACACATGAACCCGACATTGCAGAATACTGCAAGCGTGTTGTAAAATTTAAAGACGGCAATATAATTTCTGATGAGGTAAAATGATAGATTTCAAATCAACGCTAAAAATGGCAATAGTTTCTTTAAAAATAAATAAAATGCGTTCAATTCTAACAAGTCTTGGAATAATAATAGGCGTAAGTGCAGTAATAATAATGTTAGCTGTCGGTTCCGGAGCCAGCAAAAAAATTGCACAAGATATGGAATCAATGGGCAGCAACCTTTTAATGATTAGGTCGGCATCAGCAACTTCAGGTGGTGTAAGAATGGGATTCGGCACAAAACCATCCTTAACTCTAAAGGATGCTGAAGCCATTGAAAAAAATTGTCGGGGAATACTTGCTGTTGCGCCATACTCATCAGCTACCAGCCAATTAACTTACGGTAACCAAAACTGGTCGACAACTGTTGGAGGAACATCAGCTGAATATTTATTTATCAGAAATTACGAGATTGAATCCGGTCGAAATTTTATTGAAGAAGATTTAAAGAATAATACTAAAGTTGCTATTATAGGGAGCACCACAGCAACTGAACTTTTTGGAGACATGAACCCTATAAACAAAACAATGCGAATCGGGAATGTTCCGTTTAAAGTTATAGGTCTACTTAAAACAAAAGGCCAAAGCGGAATGGGAATGGATCAAGATGACTTAGTATTTATTCCTATTACTACAGCCCAAAAAAAAGTTTTCGGAACTGACTTTCCTGGAACCGTAAAAATGATTAATGTAAAAACCCAAAATGCCGATATTCTGGACGATTCTCAAAATGATATCACCGAACTTTTAAGAAACAGACATAATATAGGAAAAAATCAGGAAGATGATTTTGAAATACGTAACTTGGCAGAGATGCAGGAAACAATAAAATCATCTGCAAAAACAATGTCAATTTTATTGGGAGCAATTGCATCCGTATCTTTACTTGTAGGAGGTATCGGAATTATGAACATAATGCTGGTATCAGTTACAGAAAGAACAAAAGAAATAGGTATACGTATGGCAATCGGGGCAAAGGCTACTGATATAAGGTTCCAATTTTTAATAGAATCCTTTTTATTATCAATAATAGGCGGGTTGATCGGTATAATAGTAGGAATTTTAGGAGCAAAAATTGTTGAATTTACAGGAGCAATGTCAATTTCAATTTCAACCGGATCTGTTATTTTGTCATTAGGATTTTCTGGAATTATAGGGGTACTTTTCGGATATTATCCTGCTTTTAAGGCATCTTTACTTAATCCTATTGATGCTCTCAGGTATGAATAAAAATTAAGAACTACCTCACTCTAATTTGTTTAATTATGTATACAAAATTTTGATAAAAATCTTCAATAAATCGAAAAATAAACTTTTTAATCATACTACCAACATTAAGATTTGTATAATTATGATATTACATACGATATAATAATATATTATAACAGATTAATTGTCAACATTTAAGCAATGGTAAATATAATATAAATATGATAAAAATAAAACTTAGAGAATTAATGTGGGATAAAAATATAACAGCTGCAGAAATTAACCGAGCAACTGGTCTTAACAAAGCAAATTTATCAAACATAATGCACAACAAACATACCAATGTGGGTTTGCACACAATAAATATGCTATGCAACTATATGAATTGTGGATTGGAAGACATACTGGAATACACTCCTGATTAAAGCACTTCAAGCAATGCGACTTTCATAGCATCAGTATTTGGGGTATGTCCTGTCCAAATTTCTTCAGCAGCTGCTGCTTGTCCAATAAACATTTCAACACCGTTTACCGTTCTGTAACCGAGTTCTTGAGCAAGCTTAATAAGAATTGTATTTTTAGGATTATATATAACATCATAAACAAGTGCCGATTGAGGCAATGTCATAAGCTGATTTTTTTCAATAGGAGTCATATCAGCCGAACGTCCTAACATTCCAATAGGAGTTGTGTTAACAAGTATATCAATCATTGATAAATCTCTAATATATTCAATCTGAAACGCTTCAAAATTAACTTTTGGGAACAATCTTCGCATGTAGTTTAACAATTCAAGTGAATTAGGAATGCTTCTTGTATAAAACCTAATCTCTTTGACACCGGCATCAGCGAGTGCAACCGAAGCAGCGTGACCGGCACCTCCGGTACCTAAGATTCCGGCCACCTTACCCGTTAACGAGAAATCTTCAGGGATAGCACGACGAAACCCTATTACATCTGTGTTATATCCTTTCATTGTTCTATCCGGATTTATAACAACAGTATTTATAGCACTTGCAATATCTGCGTACTTATCTACTTCATCAACAAAGAGAGCAACAGGAAGTTTTAAAGGAATAGTTACATTAAATCCCTTATAATTATTATTTTTGAGAAATTTAATCCTTTCCACCAAATTTTCAGGTGCGGTTTCTAAAGTTTCATACTTTGCCGCAATTCCTAAACTTCTAAACCCTGCTTCATGAATTACTGAGGACAAAGAATGTCCCAAAGGATAACCTATTACACAAAACTTATTCTCTCGTTTGTCTTCAAAACTAATATTACTAGTATGGACATCAGAAGATTCTGCTGCCAAAGTATTTGATAAATTATCTGTCAAGTTATCAGTCACAAGCGGTTTTGAATTTTCATTCTTTAATTCATCAACTGATATTCCCATTTTTTTTGCTTTTTTTTGGAGATATCTTTCGTAAAGATCCTTATTCAGCATTGACATCCACCTCTTTTTTAAATCCGCATTTCAAGTTAGAGCAGCAAATTGTTGTACCTTTTTTTAAAACTTTTTTAACCAATAACGAACCACAATCCGGACATAACTCATTTATTGGTTCATTCCACATTACAAAATCACATTCCGGATACAAACTACATCCATAAAATACAGTACCTCTCTTAGATCTACGTTCTACAATTTCGCCTTTACCGCATTTGGGACATTTTACACCGGTTGATTTTCTATAAGGTTTTCTGTGCTTGCAATTCTCATTCAAACATTCCATATATTTTCCATAAGGACCTGTTTTAAACACCATGTCAGAACCGCATTTTTCGCATTTTTCTTCACAAACTTCCTGATTCTGACCATTTTCAAAATCCTGATCAGATAAAACATTCATAGACATAGCAGTTTTGCAATCAGGGTAACCCGAACAACCTAAAAACTGTGTTCCGGCCTTACTCGTTCTGACAACCATTTTTTTCCCGCAATTCGGACATTTTACATCTGTTTCAATATTAATCTTGTGAGCTGTTTTCATAACAGAATTTACTTCTTCCATAAACGGATCATAAAAATCTTTAAGCACTTTATTCCATACAGCCTTTTTTTCAGCTATTTTATCCAGTTTTTCTTCCATACCTGCAGTAAACTTATAATCCATAATATCAGCAAATTGTGAAACAAGCTGCTTTGAAACGGCTCTGCCCAGGATTGTAGGATGAAGTGCTTTGTCTTTCTTTTCAACGTACTTTCTTGTTTGTATAACCGTAATAATAGTTGCATAAGTTGACGGACGTCCGATGCCGTGTTCTTCCAAGGCCTTTACAAGTGAAGCTTCATTATAGCGAGGTGGAGGTTGCGTAAAATGCTGTTTTGGAGTAATCTTGTGACACAAAACTTTATCGCCTTTTTCCAGATTGGGTATTTTAGAATCTGTAATATTATCTTTTTCTTCCTCTGAATCATTGTATAATTTAAGGAAGCCGTCGAAAGTAACTTTACTTGTACCAGTTTTAAGCGTATAGTCTCCTGCAGATATTTCTATTGATTTATTGGCAACTTCTGCATTAGACATTTGAGAAGACATAAATTTTTCCCAAATAAGTTTATACAATTTGTACTGGTCAGCATCAAGATACTGTTTTATACTTTCTGGGGTTCTATCCGGATAAGAAGGTCTTATAGCTTCGTGAGCATCTTGAACATTTTGTTTACCTTTTACGTAAATGTTTGGAGTTTCAGGATAATACTTTTCGCCATAGTTACTCAAGATAAAATCTTTAGCCATTGACATAGCATCGTCCGAAACTCTCACACTATCTGTTCTCATATAGGTAATCAAACCAACAGCACCACTATCAAGTTCAATACCTTCATAAAGTTTTTGTGCAACCTGCATTGTCTTTTGAACACCGAATCCTAATTTTGAACTTGCAGCACGTTGAAGCGTAGATGTAATAAAAGGTGCAGTAGGTTTTCGTTTAGTTGTCTTATTTGTGACCTTTGAAACACAAAAATCAGCATTACTAAGATAATCAACAATAACTTGAGCTTCTTCTTTGTTCTTAATATCTTTTTCAAGAGGCTTGTCCTTGTATTTAGACACCTCTGCTTCAAACATTTTCCCTTCTTTTTCCAATTCTGCATGAATAGACCAATATTCTTTAGGCACGAAAGCTTCTATTTCTTCTTCACGTTCACAAATCATACGTAAAGCAACTGACTGCACCCTACCGGCAGAAAGATTATAGTTACCCATTTGTTTCCACAGAACAGGACTTAATTTGTAACCTACCAGCTTATCAAGGATTTGCCTTGTTTGCTGAGCCTGAACCATATCCATATTAATCACCCGTGGATGTTCAACCGAATATCTTACCGCTTTGGGGGTGATTTCATTAAACTCTATTCGCTTTATTCGTTCATCCGGCACCTTCAGGATTTGACGAACATGCCAAGCTATAGCCTCACCCTCTCGATCCGGGTCTGATGCCAGATATATATTATCAAATTTTTGTGCCAGATCATTAAGCTTTTTAACGACAGCTTTTTTACCAGGAATTATTTCAAACTTCGGTTCAAAATTATTCTCTACATCAAATCCTAAATTATCTGTTTTTGGATCTTTTGTCGGAAGATTTCTTATGTGTCCGTAACTTGCTTCTATTTGATAACCATCCCCCAAAATCTTTTTTATCGTTTTAGATTTTGCCGGAGACTCAACTATTACAAGCGATTTTTCTTTTTTGCTTTGTTTTTTTACACTCTCTGTCAAAACTATACCTTTTTATATCTGTCACTATCGACTTGTTTTATTATGCCCTTAAGCTCCATAGTTGTCAAGCAGGTAAGTAAATTTTCCACCTTTAATTTTGTCAATGACAACAACTCATCAAAAGATTTTTCTTCAATTTCCAATGCATTAAAAACTTTCATTTCATCATCTTGAAGTAACGGTAATTCCTTTTGAACTTCATTTTTTTCTACCGCCCAATTTAAAGCTTCTAAGATATCATCAGCTGAAGTTACAAGAGTTGCGCCGTTTTTGAGAAGTTTATATATACCCTCAGTATTAGGATTTGAAATCAAACCAGGCATGCACATAAGCTCACGGCCTTGTTCCAGAGTCGAGTTTGCAGTAATCAATGCACCGCTTTTTAACGATGCTTCTACAACCAATGTACCGTAAGATAGACCTGAAACAATTCTATTACGCTGTGGAAATCTAAATTTTAACGGTTCAAATGTTGGGAAATACTCGCTTATTACTGCACCATTTCCGTCCTCTATTTTCTCATACAGATATTTATTATTTGAAGGATAGAAAAAATTCAGACCACTTGCGATTACACCTATGGTTTTCAAACCATTATCAAGGGCCGAAATATGAGCTTGAGAATCTATTCCTGAAGCAAGACCCGAGACTATACATATATCTGTGCCTGCAAATTGTGAAATAATTTTAGACAATTCTTCTTTCGCGTTGTAACTTGCTTTTCTTGAACCTACAACTGCAAGAGTTCTTTTTAAATTACAATCGTCAAGACTTCCTCTATAATATATAACTGCCGGAGGGTCTGATATATTTTTCAACAGTTCAGGATATTTTTCATCCTCTGGCGTTACATAACTAATGCCTTTTTCGACAACTTCCGACAACACCTTTTCAGGATCTATTTGCCCTCTTAATGAAACAAACTTTTCTGCCTTTTTTATGTTTAAACCTTCAATCTGACTTAAATCTTTCAGTGATGCTTTGAAGGCCGCTTCTATATCACCGAAGTAATTATACAATCTTTGTATAAAACGACTGTCCAGTTGTTCAATTGAAGAAAATGCTATCCAATACTTATTTTTCATCTCTTTTTTTCTTTATTTTTTCAATCAAAGCGGCTACGCCGTCAACCTCTTCTTGGGGAATGTCCAGCTTGAGATATTCTTCAAAATATTCTATTGCATCATCTAAATTTCCACGCGCTATAAATAAAATAGCTACTTTTTTATATGCCGGATGAAATTTATCATTTACTGCTATTGCTTTCAGATAATTTGAAATTGCTTTATCTATTTCATTATTAGCTTCATATGCCTGCGCGAGATAATAATATATAAATTCATTATTTTCTTTGTATTCTAAAACATTTTCAAAATTATCTGCAGCCAATTCATAATTTCCCAATTCAAAGTGTACTTTTCCTAAATCATAATAAGCATCATAATTTTCAGGCTGTTTTTCCAAAATTTTTTCAAGCTCATCTATCGCCAAATCAAGCCTTGCATCTTCCATATAAAATCTGGCTAAATAATGGGATAATATAAGCTCATCCGGAAGTTCATAAACCCCGGTGTTCAAAAGCCCAATACCATGTTCAAAATCACGCTTTCTATAATAGATATCCGCTAAATTAATGTATGCTTGAGGGATCTTTGGATTTAGTTCAATCGATTTCAAATAATTTTTTTCAGCTTTTTCATACTCACCTTTGTTTGCATAACATAACGCCAAATTGTTGTAGATTTCTGCACTTTCTGGCTCTGTTTCTATAATAGAAGAAAACGAATCAATTGCTTTATCCCAGTCACCTTTTTTAAAAAATCCTATAGCTTTTTCCAATTTATCCTGCATTTTAAATATCCTTATAAACCTAGCCCCATTCCTGAATCATTTCCACTATCAGAACCTATATTTTTTATAACAGTACGTGTATTTCCTATTGCTTCAAAATCCTTTGGCTCTAAAGTCATTCTTATTTTATCCGCATAAATCGTTCTCACACCTTGTGTTATGCTTGATCTACCGGTAAAATAAACCTCGTTTGGCTTGTTTGTAACTTTGTTAGGGTAAAATGTCATCTTTGGTCCCACAGCATAGTAATCTTGATACCATACATGAACATTTCCACTTGCATTATATATGTTTTTTTTCTTGTTATATTCTTGATAGGACGATTTTAAAATTAATTTATCTCCACCTTCCATAATAGCTTTTGAAGTAGTATTACCCGTAGCAGTTAAAATTTCTGTCAAGGGGTCATAAACAAACTTATCTGCAAAAGACTCATTATTTTTTTCTTTTACCCTGGCATTACCTGTCAAAACTATATTTTTTAAATCACCGTTTTTATCAGTTTTTATTGTTGCGTGATTTGAATATGTTTCTATTTCTTTGTATTTGATTGTAACAGTCCCGTCTGCGTCCATTACTCCGGTATTAGTATTATAGGTTTGAGTATCAGCATTTATCACAACAATTGGAACTTTCCCATCAAAAACCACGGATTGAGTATCACCTTCTGCCTTTACAATCTTTGATATCAAAGAAACTTTTAATATATTAGCCTTTACTTCACGTTTTTTATTTTTTTTGACCTCATAAGCATAAGGTTTGTCATAAAAAGTTGCCGTATCTAACTGTTGATCCTTTGTCAAATTTACATCTGCTTTATCACCAACAACTTTCAAAGCATCAATTGAAACCTGAACATCACCTTCAAATTTTATCTTATTTTCCGATTCAGCAAAAGTTTGACTCTTTGATTCAATTACTAAATCTGATGCACTAACACCAATACCAACTAATAATATTCCAACAACAAAAACGATTAATACTTTTTTCATTTCTTCTCCTTAGAATCAAATATTTTTGAAGTAGTCTTGCCTGAAATTTTGAAACTATCAAAGTTTGGACTGATTTCTACCTCATCAGCGGTTGCCAAAAAACTTTGCTCGCGTGTAATTTGGACATTTCCTGTTGCTATAATAGGTTGATCACTTCCTGCATAACGCAGCCTGTCAGCTAACAATGTCGTTCCATCCTCCAATACGACAAAGGTATCATTGTATAAAATTATTATTTTCCTTGCTGCATTGTATGTACCTTTAGAAGATTGAAAACTCATTGCAACTTTGTTATCTTTATAAAAGTTACCTATAACGTTATCCATCAAAGCAACTTCGTTATTACTATCGTACGAACCGGTTTCTCCGTATATTTCCCAATATTTTTTAGCGTCCTTTGTTTCAGTTAATATAATCCCGTTTATCAACGCCTCTTGTCTGTCTTTATCTACAGAAAGCTGACTCCTGTTAAAATCATGGGTTATTACCCCTGCCGAAACAAATGCCCATAACATTACTGAGATTATGACAGCAAATCCGCCTATGTATGCTTTTTTCTTTTTATCAAGATTGCTCCACCAATTCATAAGAAAAGTTTAACACGAATTAATAATATAATCAATTTAGATTATAGGGGGTAAAATAAATATTAACCATATTTAATATTTATACACAAATGAACAATTTTGTAATATAATTAAAAGCACAAAAGGATTAGGGAAAAAGGGAGAAATTGTATGTCAATAAGATTTGATGCTGGTGAAGTAATAACTGCAATGGTTACACCAATGGACAAGAAACGCGAAATTGACTATAACAAAACTGAATTATTGGTAAAAGAACTGATAGAACATGGTAGCGATGCAATTCTTGTCGCAGGAACTACGGGAGAATCTCCAACTCTTACGCATGAAGAAGAAGCCGAGTTAATTAGTACAGTAAAACGAGCAACCGCTAACAGGGCAAAAGTTATTGCAGGAGCAGGTTCCAACTGTACTAAAACTGCTATTATGTCAGCAAAGACGGCTCAAAAAGAGGAAGTAGATGCAATATTGTCAGTTGTTCCTTACTATAATAAACCTTCACAAAGGGGAATGATTGAGCATTTTTCAGCTATCGCTGAGTCGGTTGACATACCAATAATCCTGTATAATATTCCTTCAAGAACGGGAGTTACGATGCAACCTCAAACAGTAGCTTACCTTGCAGGAAAATACGACAACATAGTTGCACTAAAACAAAGCTGTCCTGATCTTGACATGTTAAGTGAGTTAAAATTAATTTGTCCCGAAGATTTCGTAATTTATTCCGGCGATGACAGCCTTACGTTGCCTATGCTATCGTTGGGAGCCCACGGTGTTATTTCAGTTGCATCACATCTTTTTGGTTCTGAAATAAAATCTATGATTAGAAATTTTAAAACCGGCAACCCTGTTGCAGCAAAAAATATGCATACAAAGTTGTTCCCTGTATTTAAAAAACTTTTCATGGCGCCAAATCCGGTACCGGTAAAAGCTGCACTTGCACACAGAAAATTAATTGAAGAATATGTCAGAAAACCTTTAGTGGAACTTTCTGATGATGAAAAGATTGTTCTGTTCACTGCTATTGATGGGTTTCAGGAAGATTAGCCCATATTGGCAATAAGACAATTTTTATTTCTGATAAAATAATATTAGTAGTTATAAGAGGAAAAAAACAGTGAAAAACAAAATTATTATGTTTTGGGCAATCATACTTATTGTAATTGTTTCTACGGCTATAATAATTATGAAACCAACAAAACTAGGACTTGATTTGGTTGGTGGTTCCCGTCTTATGCTGGAAGCACAAACCACTGAATCTATTGCAAAAATTACGCCTGAAGTGATGGGGCGTCTACAATTCGCTATAGAAAACCGAGTGAATAAATTGGGTGTAGCCGAAACCGTAGTACAACAAGTTGGAGAAAAAAGGCTTCTGATTGAAATTCCAAATGTGACAGACTTGAAGGAAGCAAAAGCTTTTCTTGGAGAAACTGCTCAACTGGAATTTAAAAAAGAAGGTGTTGATGAAAATGGAAATCAAATTTGGATATCAACAGGTCTAAGCGGCAAAGATTTATCCCGATCATCGCTAAGCACCGATCAAACAGGTCAATGGGTGGTTTCTCTTGAATTTAATGATGAAGGAGCCAAAAAATTTGCGGAACTAACAAAATCACTTGTTGGACAACAAATGGCTATTTTCTTTGATGGAGAAATTCAATCAGCACCGGTTATAAGAGAAGCCATATACGGAGGTAAAGCCCAAATTTCCGGTGGTAACAGCGGTTTTGAATATGCAGAAGCCGAAAGAATGGTTAACTTACTCAATGCAGGAGCACTTCCGGTTCCTGCAAAAATTGTTGAAGAAAACACTGTAGGACCTACTTTAGGAGCAGACAGTATTGAAAAATCAAAACTCGCCGGAATCATAGGACTTGGAACAGTCATGTTATTCATGATTTTATATTACAGGCTGCCGGGTTTGATTGCTGATATTGCACTTATTATATATAGCTTAATTTTATTTGCGTTATTCAAAACCATACCTGTAACTCTTACTCTCGCAGGTATTGCTGGTTTTATATTATCAATAGGTATGGCTGTTGATGCTAATATCTTGATTTTTGAAAGAACTAAAGAAGAACTGCGAGCCGGCAGAAATCTTTATACAGCTATAAATTCTGGTTTTGATAGAGCTTTTACCAGTATATTTGATTCTAATATGACAACAATTATTACATGTACAATACTTTACCTATTAGGTACCAGCGTAGTAAAAGGATTTGCATTAACGCTTGCACTTGGTGTAATTGTTTCAATGTTTAGCGCAATAACAATTACTAAAAACTTTATGCACTTGATATTTGGTACGGGAGAATTAAAATATCCGGAATTATTCGGACTTTCGAAAGATGAAATAGGTAAAAGTTACGAAGCTACTGAAACTAAACGTGAAAAAGCACGTTTTGGAATTCTAGATTAGGAAAGGATTTGATAAAATGTTTGCATTGAAAAAACATATAGTACATATTGTAAAATACAGAATACTGTGGATAGTTTTGTCTGCGTTACTACTCATCCCGGGCATCGTTGCAATGGTATATTCGTCAGTAACATACCCTAACCATGCACCTATGAAGGTTGGTATTGATTATACCGGAGGAACTATTCTTCAATACGGTCTAAAACAAAATATTTCCAGTAATGACCTTACTATAACCAGAAGTAATTTAGAAAAAATTGGTATTGAAAACCCATACTTGCAGATTCTTAACGTTAATTCTGCACAACAAGAAGGTACTCAAAATAATATTAGTTCCATTATTTCTATACGTACTAAATTTATAGGTGAAAGCTCAGATGATGTCAAAAATATTACAGAAACACTAAATAAACAATATGATAACCCTGAACTTATCCAAGTAAGTTCTGTCGGACCGACAATGGGAAAAGAACTATTTAAAAATTCTTTTATTGCAGTGGCTTTAGCATTCTTAGGGATTTGTATCTATCTTTCTTTAAGATTTAAATTTGACTATGCCATTGCTGCAATACTGGGGATTTTTCACGATGTTATTTTTGTATGCGGAGTATTTTCTATTTTAGGGCTATTTTATAATGTACAAATTGACGGACTTTTCATTACGGCAATTTTAACAGTAATAGGATTTTCGGTACATGATACCATTGTTGTTTTTGACAGAATTAGAGAAAACCTAAGATATTACTCAAAGAAAATGTCTTTTGGCGAAATTATAGATGCCTCCGTAAACCAAACACTTGCCAGAAGTATTAATACATCTTTAACAACATTAATAACCTTACTGGCATTGTATTTCTTTGGAGGAGTTACAACAAAAGACTTTGTCTTAGCAATGATACTTGGTATCGCAATCGGAACTTACTCCAGCATATTTTTCTGCAGTATGCTTATTGACTTTTGGAACGATAAAAAAAATTCAAATAAAATTCGGGTAAAAGAAACTTTATCTGTATAGCAAATAGCCTCCCGAAAATTTTGGGAGGCTATTTAATAACTGTCTTTATTGCTTCTATCATGCCGGTTTCATCAGCAAGATCTTTACCTGCGATATCGAAAGCAGTACCATGACCTGGTGAAGTTCTTATCACATCAAGTCCGATAGTCATATTTACAGTTTTTGCTCCAGCAATAGTCTTTATAGGAATTAATCCTTGATCATGATAGTTTGCGATTATACAATCGTATTTATTATAATTTATAAACAATGTATCTGCAGGTAATGGCTCAGTAATATCAATACCTGCACTGCGTAAAAAAACAACAGCAGGATGTAAAACTTCTTTTTCTTCGTTACCTAAAATACCATCCTCACCTGCGTGCGGATTAAACCCGCATAATGCAAATTTCGGATTTGTAATTCGCAATTTTTCAACAAAGAATTTTTGTAAGTTTACTACTTTTTCAACAACCATATCTTTACTTATCACTATGTCTTTAAGTGCACAATGTCGGGTAAGTAGCAAAACCCTGAAATTTCCGGCAATAAACAACATCTCAGCGAACTGACCAGGATGAGCCATATATTCTTGCAAAATTTCAGTTTGTCCGTTATATCTATAGCCTGCTTTATGCAATGCACTTTTTGCAACAGGAGCCGTTACTATTGCTTTTTTGTCCGCAATTTCACATGCCTTTTTTAGTGACTGAAAACAAAACTCACCGGACTCTTTTGACAAAAACCCAGGATTTACGTTTGATTCAAAAGGGATTTCAATGATTTCATAATCTTTGTCCAAATTCCCGTAAAAATTCAACACTCTGCGGTTTGAAATTAAAACTAAATCTTCTTTAGGCAAATCAAGTTTTCGTAAAGCTTTTATTGTAACTTCAGGACCTATACCATTAGGATCGCCTGTTGTTATTATTATCTTTTTGTTCATCTAAACTGCCTCATGGTGATCAAAATATCGTAAAATGTCAATTAAAGTGTTAACACCGCCTAAATTCCCTGATTTAGTTACAATCCATTGAGCATTGTGGTCTAAGCATAGTGCAATTGCGGGAGCAACTTCATCTACTAATTGTAACTGAAATGCTCCGATTTCTGCACAACATTTATAAGATGTTTCTCCTCCTAGAGTTATTAAAATAACCTCTTTTTTGGAAACAACCTGCCGCGTTAATTCAGAAAGATAATCCGTTATAACACTTGCCAGCTCAGCTTTGGTTAATTCAGCCCGCAATGATTCATCTGAAAATCCATCAAAATTCTTTATTAAATTTGAGGTATGCACAACAACAATATTATTGTCCGAAAGATTTGAAACTATCCTATCAACAAGCTCCTGTTTAACACCTCCAAGAACTGTAAGTAAATCCAAACTCAAAACAAGCATGTTTTCATCAAATTCATCCTCTTGCTCTAATCTTTCAATTTGATTTGCCGTAATTTGAGTAGCGCTTCCTGAAACTATAAACTTTGGCAACTCAGGAATTGATTTTTTTATATGTTGTGTATCGATGTCTGAAAACCAAATATTACTGAAAGCTCTGGCTGCAGCAGCAGTACCTGCAGGCAAAATTTTATACTCTGATTTGTCAATAGCTAAGACTAATTGTTCAATATCTGTAGTAGAAACAGCATCAGCAACAATAAGTTTTTTACCGCTTTTTATCAATTCATTCAATTCTCGCAAAATCGGCCCGGCTCCCTTCATAACCGTTGATAACCCTAATGTAGCTACCAGAGAATGAAACTCTTCGGGAATCTGTGACTTCAACAAATCAGGTAAATAAGATTCCGAAATAGGGGAGTGCGGATCTCTGGCCATTTCCGTTCTCTCGATCGGAACACCTTTTAAAAGATGATACCCGCCAACGGTAACCCTGCCTTCTGAAGGAAACGCCGGAATTAATACAACTGAATCCCAACTTAAAACTTCTAACATCCCTAAAGACTCAACTGCTATATTTCCTCGAACCGTTGAATCTATTTTTTTGTAAAAATAGTCAGGTTTCAATACCTCTGAAAATCTTTTTACAGTATTTTTTACTCGCAAATAAGCTTCATGAGGCGTTTCATTCCGTGATTCTGTTGAAATAGCCCAAGTCTGTGTGCAAGCTGTGTTTATAGGCTCTTGAGTGTCGCTTAAGAGTATTTGAGTGTTTGCACCGCGCAAGTGAAACTGCAATGCTGTATCATTTGCTCCTGTCAAATCATCTGCAATTATTCCGACTACGTTTGAATTAATTATCATAAAACTTCTGAATCTCTTTTTGAGCCAAGTAAACGTATATTATTTGCAATTACCATGAAATTTTCACGATCGTTACCAGTAGCCTTATCTGTCCACTTGTTTTGACCTATTCTACCATCTACGACAACCAAAGTTCCCTTTTTGACATATTCTCCGGCAAATTCAGCATTCTTGTCCCAAACATCAATGTTGAACCAATCGGCAACTTCTGACTTCGTTTTGGGATCCCAGCGATTTACGGCTACAGAAAAATTCGCCTTTACTTTCCCTGATTCAAAATACCTTACTTCCGCATCCCTGCCTACTCGACCTACTAATACAACCGTGTTCATTGCTTTACCTCTTTCTAATCTTATTACATATTACAATAAAAAAGTTTTTTTTGAGGTAAAAAACCGATTTATTAATTAAGAAATGTTAAACATCCAACGGAATCAGTTTATCTACAGTTATTCCTAATGCCAACGCCAACTTCGCTATAACTACCAGTGATGGACTGTATTTTTCGTGTTCCACCCTTGCTAAATACTCAGGTGTTATATCTGCACGTTCTGCTAAGTATTCCTGTGAATATTTCTTTCTGGCTCGCTCTGCTCGCAAATTCTCTGCAAAAATTTTTATAATCTTTTCTCTTTCCATATACATAATATTACTCCCTTTTTTATCTCATGCTAATGATTTATAATTTGATTAATATGATTTATATGTCAACTGGGATTTATAACAATAAATTTAATGACACAGGCATTAACCCATTTAAAAATAAATCTTTTCATGGTAAAATCACTTGCGTAGAGTTAGGGGGATCCGCCCCGGGAGATAAACGTTTATATAAATGTTGTTATTTAAACTTAATTTATCTGAAACCCAAAGGATGAAAGGATACAAAATGGAAAAAAACGAATCAACACTCAATGTATTAAGACATTCGACATCACACATAATGGCACAAGCTGTACAGAAGCTTTTCCCGCAAGCAAAGCTTGCTATAGGGCCTGCAACAGAAACCGGATTTTATTATGACTTTGATTTAACCGACGGATATGCTTTTACAGAAGACGACTTGGTTAAAATAGAAGAAGAAATGAAAAATATGGTAAAACAAAATCTAACATTTGAGAAATATCAAATTGAAGATGTAGATGCAAAAATAAATGAATTCAAACAAGAAGGTGAAATATACAAAGCTGAACTATTAGAAGAACACAGAAATGATAATCCGACTTTATACCTTACTAAAGACAAAAATGGTAATATATTATTTAACGACCTATGTGCAGGTCCTCACTTACCAAACACCAGCTATATAAAGCCTAATGCTATAAAACTTTTAAAAGTTGCAGGAGCATACTGGAGAGGTAATGAAAAAAATAAAATGCTTCAAAGAATTTATGCAACGGCATTTTGGAGCAAAGAGGATTTAGCGTCATATCTAAACTTTTTAGAAGAAGCCGAAAAACGTGACCATAGAAAATTGGGTTCGAAATTAGATTTATTTTCAACTCGCGAAGAACTTGGCGGAGGTCTTGTATTATGGCATCCCAATCTGGCTGTTGTAAGAGAAGAAATTGAAAATTATTGGAGAACAGAACATAGAAAACGCGGTTATGTTATTGTAAATACTCCGCATATTGCAAAATCTAAACTTTGGGAAATTTCTGGTCATGCGGATCATTACAGAGAAAATATGTTCTTTATACAAAAAGATGAAGATAGTGAAGATCAATTCATTCTAAAACCGATGAATTGTCCTTTCCATATTTTAATTTATCAATCAAACAGATACTCTTACCGTTCTTTACCGTTAAGAATGGCTGAGCTTGGAACCGTATACCGAAAAGAAAAATCCGGAGCATTATCTGGATTAACTAGGGTTCAAGGTTTCACGCAAGACGATGCTCATATATTCTGCACTCCGGAACAACTTGTTGATGAAATTAATGAAATAATTGATTTTGTTGCAGATACCATGTCCATATTTAATATGGAATTTGAAGTCGAACTTTCTACTCGTCCGGAAAGTTTTGTTGGTGATATTGAAAACTGGAACAGAGCAGAAGCCGGACTTAAAGAAGCTATGGATAGACGTGGTATGAAGTACGACATAAATGAAGGTGATGGTGCGTTTTACGGCCCCAAAATAGATTTCAAGGTTAAAGACGCAATCGGCAGAACTTGGCAATGTGCTACAATCCAATTAGACTTTAACTTACCGGAACGTTTTGAATTAAAATACCAAGATAAAGATGGTGCAATGAAAACTCCAGTCATGTTGCATAGAGTGATATTTGGGTCAATGGAAAGATTCCATGGTATTTTGATAGAACACTACTCAGGAGCTTTCCCTACATGGCTTGCTCCGACCCAGGTTGCTATTGTACCTATTTCCAACGAAAAACACGCAAGTTTTGCTGAGGAAATCTACAGGAAATTTCGCAATGCAGGAGTAAGAGTTAAACTTGATGATCGTTCTGAAAGTATGAATTACAAAATAAGAGAAAGTTTACAAGATAAAAAAATCCCTTATGTTGTAGTTGTCGGTGATAAAGAAATTGAAACTAATTCAGTTTCTGTCCGAGCTCGAGGCATCGGCCAAATTGGTGCGTTTAAAGTTGATGAATTTATAGATAAAATTGAAAAAGAAATAAAATCCAGAACAAGCGAATCTTTTGCGAAACAGTAAAATTAGATTATAATCAACAATTTAGAGGACATAATAAAATGTGTAAAATAAGTATTATAGTTCCAGTTTATAATACGGAGAAGTATCTTGAAAAATGTCTAAACTCTCTTATATCACAGACGCTTGAGGATATTGAAATACTATGTATTAACGACGGATCAACAGATAACTCAATTAAAATTTTGGAACAATATGCTAATAGGGATTCAAGAATAAAAATCATCAATAAAAAAAATGCCGGTGTATCGGCAGCACGGAATACCGGAATATCCCAAGCAAAAGGAGAGTATTTAGGATTTGTTGATAGCGATGATTATGTAGATTTGAATTTTTATGAAAAGCTTTATAATACAGCAAAAGAATACAATGCTTCAATAGCTGTTGCCGGAATAATAAGATTTAATGAATTCCACAAAAAATATCACCTTAAACTGAATGAAACAATTCTTTCCAACGATTTAAAAACAAAACTCAAACTATGCGATGTTCCGGACAAGTCATACGTATGGAATAAAATATATAAAACCGACGAATTCAAAAAAAGTAATCTTAATTTTTCAGAAGGAGTTTACTATGAAGATGTCATCTTCACACCAAAAGCTTTATATTATTTAAAGGACATGGTCACAGTACCGGATACCTATTATTATTATTACAGAAGATCTAACTCAATAGTAACAATAAGATCTGAAAAAACGAATCAAGATTCATTAAGAGCAAAAGAATATGCCGCTAATTTTTTCAAAGAACACAACATTGATGTTTCTGATATTGAAACTATAACCAAAAGATACAAATTAGCCGGATTTACGATATTCAAAGTAAAAACAAAAGGCAAAATCCAATCCTACAGCTTATTTAACATAATAAAATGGGAAAAATATAAATAAAAAAGGTTTTCAAAAGAAAACCTTTTTTTATTAAATATCTTTATTAATAAAGAATTATAAATGTTTTTTAATAATAGCCTCAGCAAGTTCATCTAATTTTTGAAAAGTTTCCGGTTTAGCCTTACCTTTTATGAGCACAGGTTCAAACATTTCGACTTTTAAATTTGAAATGATGTCTGACAATTTACCTACCAAATCGCCTCCCCAGCCATAAGAACCGATGATACCTGCATATTTAACCTTTGGATTAAGCAAGTTAACAAGGTATGCGGCATTAGCAGCAGCAGGATGAGGAGAACACAATACCATTGAAGCACCAATTACTAATGTTTTTGCATCAACCATTGCCATTGCAAGGTCCCCTAAATCATCAGAAACTATATCATGTTTTATTGTTTTTATTCCTGCAGCTTCTAATTTAGCAGACAAATAATTAATCATTTCCTCAACACTTCCGTACATTGAAACGTAAGGAAGAACAACCAAATTTTTAGCATCGTCATTGGACCAATCGGCATAAAGGTCCAAGATAAACTGAGGATTTTTATATATTGGCCCGTGACTTGGTAAAATCATTTCTGGTGAAAGCTCTTTTATTTGCTGAACATATTTATTGCACATTTTCCTGAAAGGCATCATAATTTCAGCATAGTAGCGTTTTGCTGCGTGTTCTAAATCCTTACTGTCATCCGCATAAATATCTTCAAACGTATAATGAGCTCCCAGAAAATCACACGTACACAAAAGATTATCTTCAACTATATATGTGAACATTGTATCCGGCCAATGAACTCCAGGAGCTAACATAAACCTTAATGTCTTATCTCCCAATGAAAGTCCCTCATTATTCTTTATTACCATGATTTTAGATTCAGGTATTAAAAGCATCTCCATTATATTATTCTTGCAAAACTGATTTGTAACAATAACTGCTTGAGGATATTTTTTGATTAATTCTGGTAGTGCACCTGTATGATCTTGTTCACCATGATTTGCAATTATGTAATCTATTTTTGTAATATTGTTTTCATCCAAATTATTTAAATATTCAGCCATCTTTGGTGGATACATCGTATCAATTAATGCCACTTTTTCAGAGCCTTTAACCAAATAAGAGTTATAACTCGTACCTTGTTCTAAAGGAATGAGCTCATCGAATATTTTTCTTTCTCTATCATTTAAACCACAGTAAAATATATTATTTTTAATTTCCTTAAACTTCATAAGCCTCTCCACATTTCGCTAGTATCTTATTTTTTATTCGGGGCCTATTCCAAAGCCCCGAAATTCTAATAATTTTTTGATTTAATGAAAAAATATGCCTTGGGATGTTTACATACAGGACAAATTTCCGGAGCTTTTTCGCTTTCTAAAACATGACCGCAATTTCCACATTCCCACTGTACAACAGATGGTCTGTTAAACACAAGGTCATTTTTTATATTATCTAAAAGTTTTCTGTAACGTTCTTCGTGAGATTTCTCAATTTTTGAAACCATTTCAAAAAGAATTGATAGTTCTTCAAATCCCTCTTCCTTAGCTTCTCGCGCAAATTGGGCATACATTTCTGTCCATTCGTAGTTTTCTCCATTTGCAGCATCTTCCAATGCCTTAATAGTTTCCGGGATTTTACCATCATGCAGATATTTAAACCATAATTTGGCATGTTCCTTTTCATTATTGGCAGTTTCTTCAAATATTCTGCTTATTTGAACAAAACCTTCCTTCTTTGCTTGGGATGCATAGTAGGTATACTTATTCCTTGCTTCAGATTCTCCTGCAAAAGCCTTCATTAAATTTTTTTCGGTTTTTGATCCTTTTAATTCCATAGTTTACTCCTGTACTAATTCAAACATCTCTTTGGGCATTGCACATAATGGACAAGTCCAATCTTCATCAAGATTTTTAAACGGGATATCACCGTTTTCTGTCGGATCATATACATATCCGCATACTGTGCATAAATACTTTTCCATAATTTTTCTCCTTTACTCTTTGCAATCCTTACATAAACCTTTAAAAACTATTTCATGAGATGTAACCTTAAATCCGGTTTCAAATTCTGTCTTACGAACAACCGACTCTGCAACATTACTACTCACATCAAATATTTTACCACACTTTTCACAAATAAAATGATAATGCAAATGAGTGTTATGATCAAAATGCGCCGGAATATCCAATCCTTCAATTTTTTTAATAATTCCGGCATCTGACAACTGACCCAGATTCCTATATAAGGTCGCTTTACTAACTTCCGGATATTCTGAGCTTATCATAGAATATAAATCTTCAGCTGTCGGATGTACAACGTTATTCTTTAAAGTCTGAAGTACTATTTCCCTTTGTCTTGAATAATTCATATTTTTAACCACAATTTGATAACTATTCTCATTTTATCATGTTTAAAAAAAATAGTCAATGCCAATGTGGATATAGCTTAATATAAGTACAAAAAATAGCAATAACAGATATTATTTTGTTTTAATAAAAGCATGGAAGTAGTAGTAAAGAACAACATTGCAAACAAACATATGCATAACGGGAAATATGTTTTGGGTGTCATTCCGGCACCTGACGAGCATTACGTACCCGTATTATATTCACATCACCAAGCTACTAAAGATTACAACAAACTTAATGCAGACATTTACACAGAAAGAGGGAAATATAAACCGATTGACAGGAAGAAAACTCCGACATCCGTGTTTTATGTATTAGGTGCAACGGCATTAGCTTTATTGTATAAGCTAACAAAACACATTGTAAAAAAATAACCAATCAACTACTTTCTATATAAAAAGTTTTATAGTAGGATTGGTTATAAAATTAATTATAAAAGAGGGTTTTATGAAAAGAATAATATTAATTGCATTTACGCTTATAGCAGTTAATACGGCAGTATTTGCAGCAGATTTTAGTATTCACAAGCTTGATAACGGTCAAACCGTAATAATTGAAGAAATACACACCAATCCGATAGTAACTATAGATACTTGGGTAAAAACCGGCTCCATAAATGAAACCGATGAAAATAACGGAGTTTCGCATTTTTTGGAACATTTATTTTTCAAGGGGACAACAAATCATAAACCCGGAGAATTTGATAAGATATTAGAGTCAAAAGGAGCAATAAACAATGCTGCAACCAGTAAAGATTTCACTCATTACTACATAACAATCCCTTCGAAAGACTTTGATTTAGCACTAAAAATGCATGCAGACATGCTTCAAAATCCTCTAATTCCTCGTAAAGAACTAGAAAAAGAGAGGAAAGTAGTTCTGGAAGAAATTTCTAAGGACGCAAATATTCCAACAAACAAAGTTTACGATAATTTAATCTCCATGTTATATACGACACACCCATATAAACGCAAAGTAATAGGAACAAGTGACGTCATAGAAAAAATAACAAGAGAAGAAATTATTGACTATTTTAATGAGTACTATAATCCTTCAAACATGGTAACAATAATAGTTGGTGACGTAAACACATCAGATGCACTAAAAAAAGTACAATCCGAATTCAACAAAAACTACAAAAAAATTCCAGACACAAAATATCCAAAAGAAAAACAACTTTTGAAACAGCAAAAGAAAATTGAGAATATAGAAACACAATCCGGTTACATGCTAATAGGTTTTAGAAGTACAAAAATAAGCGATAAAGATTCATATGCACTTGATGTACTATCAACAATCCTTGGGGACGGTAAATCCTCAATCTTATACAGAAACATAAAGGAGAACAAACAACTGGCCTTTAGCATATCGGCTATAAATTCAACATTTAGAGACGATGGAATATTTTATATTTCAGCCAATTTCACTCCAAAGAATTATGAGGAACTCGAAAAAAACATATTTACGGAAATAGAAAACATTCAAAAAACGGGTGTAACACAAGAACAAGTAAATTTAGCAAAAAACATAATTGAGCGAGAAACATATTATTCAAGAGAATCAATAACGAATATAGCCGGAGAACTTGGATACACATCGGTTACAACAGGAGATACGAAATTTTACGAAACTTATATTAACAATATAAATAAAGTAACTCCGCAAGACGTCAAAAGAGTTGCTATAAAATACCTTGGTGTCAATAAAAGCGCGATCTCAATAGTCATGCCTTTAACCACAAATGAAATTAAGATATCCGACATCAAAAAGACAGAACCAGAAGCACTATTAATAAGTAAAAATGAGGAGACACAAAAATACAAACTATCGAATGGTCTTGAATTATTGTACACACCTAATGAATCAAATGACATAATAGCGATTAGCATAACCTGCAAGGGAGGCGAGTTTATCGAAAAACTTCCGGGCACAGGCAAACTAACTGCATCTCTAATGCTTAAGGGCACCAGAAAATATTCATCAAAGGAGCTGGCGGAAACACTTGAAAACAATGGGATAAAAATTCTTCCACAATCACAAGGTGACGCATTTTCCATATCAATTCTCACAACAAAGCAGGAATATGACTTGGCACTCAGCCTTTTGGATGAAATAGTAAATAATGCAATTTTTGATGACTATGAGATTGAAAAAGTACGTACTGAAAAGATAAATGCCATAAAAAAGAACCGTGATATTCCATTACAAAAGGCTATAGAAGAATACAATACTATGATATACAAGGGTTCGGTATATTCTAACTCCGGACAAATATTGGAAAAAACATACCCCAAAATCATGCGAACGGATATAGTAGAATACTACAACAAAATATTCACACCCGAAAACATTGTAATATCAATCAACGGTAACATAGATAAAGAAAAAACATTAAAAGAATTAAGTAAAATTTTTAACAGAAAATCAACAGAAAAAATTGATTACAACAATTACAAAATTACCGAAAATAAAGCTTCACAAATCAAAATCCAAACAGACAAAAACACAGAAACAGCTTGGATATTTATAGGTTGGCAAACAAGCGGCCTAAGCAATTTAAAGGAATATGCTACGTTACAAGTGATAGATTCTATATTAGGGATAGGTATGAGTTCAAGACTTTTCAAAAACATACGAGAACAAGAAGGTTTGGCATATCAACTTGGGACATCATATACTCCTCGCATCCTTAAAGGGAATTTTGTAATGTATATAGGGACAAATCCACAAACCCTAAACACCGCAAAAACCAAACTATTTGAAGAAATAAACAAAATTAAAACTGAATACGTAGGCACACAAGAATTACAAGAAGCAAAAGATAAACTTATAGGTCAATTTATAATAGGACAAGAAACCAATCTGGAGAAAGCCAGCAGCCTGGGCTGGTTTGAAGCATCAGGGCGCGGGTATAACTTTAAAAAAGAATACGTAAATCTTATAAACAACGTAACCGAATTTGACATAATTGAAGTTGCAAACAAGTATTTCAACAACAATTATGTAATATCTATAGTAACGAATCAAAATACTCCTACAAATAAATGAACAAAATTAAAATTCAAATCGTTATAATTGGTGTAACAAAAAAGGAGAAAATTTTATGACAGAAGAAAAAAATTATGAAGAGAAATCATGTAATTGTTTTTGCAAATCAAAATGGTTCAAGAAATTTTTAATTGTAACATTTGGCACCTTTATCGGAGCATTTTTGGCATTATGTTTATTTAGTGCGATAAACAAACCACCGATGCCACCGATACCGCCGATGCATCCTGCAATGCATCATCCTGGAATGCACAAAGAATGCCCTTGCTGGCATCATTATAAGAATTCCAGACCCAAAGCACATCCTCCTGTAATCCCTCAAGCACCTGAACCTCCGATTCAAGTAAGATAGTAAATCAAACAAAAAAGCGGTTTCCCGCTTTTTTTGTTGTCACCAATTAGTCCTAATAATTTTTTGTTTTCCGTTTCTATCGTACATTTTTTCCTTGTACCAAACGCCTTTAAAATCACCGTCGGGTTCATACATATACTGCATATCTTTTGAAACGAAATAAATAGCACTAACAAGTTTTCCATTTGCCTTATATTGTTTTGAGTCATAGGGAAAATTCGGATAATTTTTTGAAATGACGTCAACATATCTTAAATTACCATAGGGATCGTAATAGAATACATTTTGAGGATTATTTTTATACTGAAGAGCATAAATTATCAATATATCATTTTTAAAATAAAATGAACAAATATTCATCTCATCAGTTTCTTTTACGCCATTTTTTGCGAGCATATAATGTTCTTTATAATTTTTATCTTTCTTAAAGCTATAAAATTTGTTTTTAAAATCATCTTTTGAAAAAACATTAACTGCAGAATCACCAAACAAGAACTGTTTATAATAATCAATTTTAGCATCTCTTTGGACTTGAGATATGTCAAGCCAATCAAACTCAGCTGAACCATTTAAAGTAAGTTCTTGAGCGATACTAAACGAACCGGTAAGAAATATCAAAAGAAGCAAAAAAAATTTTTTCATAATAGGCATTTTAACAAAAATTCAATCTTAATGCAACAATAAAATAAGCATAAAAACTAGCCATCTAATCAATTTTTTCTTTTAGTTTTATGTTAATATAAAAACATAAGGAGTAGAATATGAGAAAAAATCTTGTTACAATACTACTAATTTTAGTATTACCAATGTTTTTATACATGTTATTAACACGTTCAAACACAACAACCGCAAAGACATACGAAGCTGAAAACAAACCACAAATAATAAAATTCACGTCAACAATGTGCTTAGATTGTCAAAAAATGAACAAGATATTCAAAGAAATACTTCCAAAATATGAAGGGAAAATAATCTTAACGGAAATACCCGTACAAGACGACAGTAAATATACAGCATCACAAATAGAAAAATATAATGTAACACTTGTTCCTACTATAATCTTAATTGACTCTTCAGGCAAACAGGTAAAACGAATAGAAGGTGCCATTGAACAAGACGAAATGGATAATTACTTAAAAGGTTTGCATTAATGGACTACACAGATATATTCACGACAAATAGCAGTCTAATAATACTTTTCAGTTTATCGTTACTCGGAGGTATATTATCCTCGGTTTCACCATGTTCTTTATCAATGTTACCGATAATAATAGGCTATGTAGGCGGATATTCAGATGAAAAGCCATCCAAAACTTTGTTACAAATGATATTTTTTGTATTAGGTACAGCAATTGTATTTACAACAATAGGCATAATATGTGCACTTACAGGGAAAGTATTTATATCATTTGCCAGCGGATACTTTGGTATAATTCTTGCCTCAATTATAATGATAATGGGTTTAAAATTAGTTGGTTTTTTAGATTTTGAATTTCCGGTTATAATCAAAGAAATACCAAGAAACACAACGCATAATACATTCATATACCCAATAATTTTAGGCGGCGTATTTGCACTGGTAGGCAGTCCTTGTTCTACCCCGATATTAGCAGGTATAATGGCATTTGCATCATTATCAGCAAATATATTGAACGCAATAATAATGTTATTTTTATTTTCAATGGGTCAAGGTTTAATTTTAATATTGGCAGGTGTTTTGACATCAAGATTAAAGAATTGGAGTAATTTTTACAAAATCTCAGATGTATTAATGAAGATAAGCGGGATATTATTAATCACGGCTTCAATATATATTTTTTATAAGATTTTCAACCCGCTTATTGTAAATTAGCCCTCCGTGTAGTAAAATGAAAGCAAAGGAGTATAGAGATGAGAATATATGAAGGGCAGTTAACACCAACTAATGAAAGATTTTGTATAATAGTTTCAAGGTTCAATGACTTTATCGGATCAAAACTATTATCCGGCGCCATTGATGAATTAAAAAGACACGGTGTAGTTGAAGAAAATATAGATATAGTAAAGGTACCAGGAGCTTTTGAAATCCCAATAACAGCAAAAAAATTTGCACAAACAGGCAAATATAATGCCTTAATCACCTTAGGTGCGGTTATTAAGGGTTCAACACCACATTTTGATTATGTGAGTGCTGAGGTATCAAAAGGTGTAGCTCAAGTAAATTTAGAAACGGGTGTTCCTGTGATATTTGGAGTTTTAACAACAGACAATATAGAACAAGCAATAGAAAGAGCAGGCACAAAAGCCGGCAACAAAGGTGCTGATGCTGCAAAAACAGCAATAGAAATGGCAAATTTGGTAAAATTAATATAGTGTTTATTGGAGGTATATATGAGTGAAGTAATTACCGAATACAGGAATGAAAACACCAAAGATATTGATCTTTTGTCAACCATTGACATGGTTAAGAAGATGAATGAGGAAGACAAACTTGTAGCATTAGCAGTAGAAGACGAGCTAGAGCATATTGCACAGGCAATTGATCTTATAGCCAAGCAATTTTTAAAAGGCGGGAAATTATATTACTATGGGGCAGGAACATCAGGCAGGCTTGGAATTTTAGATGCATCAGAATGTCCTCCTACATTCAATGTTCCTCACGACATGGTGCAAGGCAGGATTGCAGGAGGTAAAGATGCCTTCTTGTATTCTGTAGAAGGAGCCGAAGACAATTTTCAACTAGGCGTAGAAGATGCAAAGATATTAACAGATAAAGACGTATGTGTAGTTATATCAGCTAGCGGGAATCCAAAATATTTAATGGGCGTATTGAATCAGGCAGAGGAAGCGGGAGCTAAAACTATAGCCATAACATGCAATTCGCAGGGTTTGATTGCAGAAGAAGCAGGCCTTGTTATCTGCGTAGAAGTAGGCCCCGAGGTAATTGCCGGTTCAAGCAGACTAAAAGCAGGTACAGCACAAAAGATGGTACTAAATATGTTATCAACAGGCTCAATGATTAAAATTGGCAAAACATACGAAAACTTTATGATAGATTTAAAAGCAGTTAACGAGAAACTAAAAGATAGGGCTATAAGAATAGTTGCGCAGATAGCCGGAATAAGTCACAGTGACGCATTAGCAACACTTTTAAAATGCAATTGGGAAATAAAGACGGCAATAGTTTCAACAATGCTAAATCTAAACATAGAAGATTCACGTGAGAAATTAAAAAGATGTGGTGGAGTTTTAAGGAAAATAATCTACAAAAATCCTCAAGCGGTATAAGGAGATAGTATGAAATTAACAGTAATAGGAGCAGGATGCTGGGGTTTAACTTTAGCTTGGCTTTTAACAAATAATTTTGACGAACTGACAATATGGGGGCGCACCCAAGATTTATCTGAAGATTTAATAAAGAATAAACACACCTTAAAACCACTTGAAGTACAGTTATCTAACAAGGTTGAAATAACATCCGACCTAGAAGCTGCGATAACGGGTGCAGATATAATTCTCAATGTAGTTGCAACTTCAGGCACAAGAGACGTATGTGAGAAGTTAAAGATTGCCGGTATACGACCTGATCAAATACTTGTTAATGCATCAAAAGGTATTGAACTTCCCTCGTTAATGCGAATGAGCGAAGTAATAAAAGAAGTACTTCCAAATCAAAAGTTAGCAATTCTTTCGGGTCCCACATTAGCAAAGGAAGTTCTTCAAGGCAAACCTACAGCAGCATCAGTGGCGAGCGAAGATATGAAGACTGCAGAGTTTGTACAGAGAGCTTGCAATGTTCCAGGCAAATTCAGGCTATATACTAACAATGACGTGGTAGGAGTAGAGCTAGGCGGCAGCTTAAAAAATGTAATAGCGATAGCATCAGGGTTTGCACATGCCATGAATTTAGGAGACAATTGTACCGGAACACTTTTAACGAGAGGTATGGCCGAGATTGTTCGAATAAGTATCCAATTAGGAGCGAATCCTTCAACACTATACGGTCTATCCGGAATGGGAGATTTAATAGCCACCTGTTCAAGTCCAATGTCAAGAAATTACACGGTAGGTTCTCTTTTGGGTCAGGGGAAAAAAATTGACGAAATTTTAAACGAACTTGGATCAGTTGCAGAGGGAGTAAAAACTTCAAAAGCAATTTGTGAATTAGCCAAAAAACTTAACATTGAAGTTCCGGTTTCTAACGCTATATATGAGGCAGTATATACAGATATAACGCCGCAAGAATTATTGGACAAACTAATGAATAGAAAGTTAAAAGAAGAAGAAAGATATGTCTAAATTTGCAGTAAGATACCTTAAAAACACATTTTATCCATTGACAATACCGGAAACAATAGAACTTGAAGACGGACAAATGGTGATAGTAAGAACCGAAAAAGGTGAGGAAGCTTTAAAAGTCCATACTATAAATTCAGAGATAATGGAAATATGGGAAAAAAGCAAATCAAAACCGGAACCTTTACAGGTAATAAGAATTCTTTCCCAACGTGATTTACAAACACTTGAGGAAATAAAAAAAGAAGAGGTAACTTCATACTTTAAATGTCAAGAACTGGTGAAAAAACACGGATTAAACATGAATCTGGTGCAGTGCCGAATAACATTTGACCGACGCAAAATAACATTTTATTATACAGCACCGGAAAGAGTGGATTTCAGAGCACTTCTAAAAGATTTAACACAAACATTTCCGAGAGTAAGAATAGATTTAAGGCATATTGGAGTGCGCGATGAGACCTCCATACTGGATGGAACGGGCATCTGCGGAAAGCCATTTTGTTGTTCAAGTTTTTTGAGGAAATTTGCAACCATAAATGTTAAGTTGGCTAAGGACCAAGGAATGCCGATAGCTCCGGGGAAAATATCCGGAACATGCGGAAGGTTATTATGCTGTTTAACATATGAATATTCAAATTATATAGATGCAGCAAAAGGCATGCCTCCTGTAGGGTCATCGGTAATGACACCTGAAGGTTTAGGAAAAGTATGTTATCTGCAATTTTTATGCGGTAAAGTTGCCGTGAAGACTGAAGATGGCAAAATTAAAGAATTTTCTAAAAATGATATAGAAATGGTAGATGCAGAAGTTAACGTTGAAATAGACCTTCATTCATTAAACACATCCTATGCCGAAGAAGATGACTTAAATATCGACATCCGACAATTGGAAGACGATAGAAACAGTTCTACCGGAAATGTTTAGAATATTACTTAACTTGTTTAAAAAATTCTTCTGAAATAAGTTGAGAATATTTATCTTTTTCACTGACTGAAACAAGTATTCTATCTTCACCCTTGGAGTCTTTAACAACAGAAATCATGCCTGCAACATCACCAATAGGTAATTTTTTAACTTTTGCTTCAAATCTAACATAAGGTACTGATTTGCCGTAAGATACAATATTCCCACGTTTTGTAACGGACAAATCATTTACTGAAATAGCTTGATATTTTATTTTTCTAATAGAATTTTGCAATTTTTCTTCAACATTATCCGACTTTATATCTTCAGCAGTAATGATTGGTTTTGCACCGGAATCCACAACAATCAATTTTTGTCCTGATGCTTTATGCTCAGCTACAACAGCATTGTAACCCATAATACCGGCAGCTCTTTCAATTTCGAATTCTTCATTAATAGCAGAAAAATCTCCTACTTTTTTAGCACGTTCAAGCATGACATCTTGTGACGGATTTAACCAATTTCCCAGCCAGCCAGTTAACATTTCTTTACCACCCAAAGACATAAACCCGATAACCGCAAGGGTAAGAATTACAGCTTTAACTATATTTTTTAAACAACCCATAATATTGAAATCCTCATATTTACTTGATATAATTATATCAAGAATAATTATAACTATGACAAAAACTGAAATCAACAATGTTAAGAGTTGGGAAGTAATTCCTGAAGATACCACGCCTGTGATGAGGCAATATCTTGAAATAAAAAGAGAAAACCCAAACACGCTATTATTGTACCGTTTAGGAGACTTTTATGAAACATTTTTTGAGGATGCACTCCTACTTTCTAAAGAGTTAGAACTAACTCTTACAGGTAGAGACGCAGGCTCAATAGGTAGAATTCCGTTAGCAGGGGTACCGGTTAAATCTGTTGATTCGTACTTAGAAAAATTGGTGCAAAAAAATATAAAAGTTGCAATATGCGACCAACTTGAGGATCCTAAATTATCGAAAGATTTAGTAAAACGTGGGGTAACACGCATAATCACTGCCGGCACAATAATTGAAAGCAATTTTTTAGAACAGAACGCAAACAATTACATATGTTCAATATACAAAGATGAAAAGAGTGATTTATATGGATTTGCATACGCAGATATTTCCACAGGTGAATTCAAAACCACACAGGCCCCATTAGAATTAATAATATCAGAACTGGCCAGACTAACTCCGGCAGAAGTAGTTGCCCCATCAATAAAGGAGGATATCAAACCTTTTCAGATAGTACCGGATGAAAAAATAAATTTACCGGAACAAATAACAACAAATTATAATTGTTCCAAAATTCCTTCCGCAGTATACGAACAAACATTTGCTGAAAACAATTTGAAAGCGGTATTTGAAACATCTAATTTAGATGCATTTGGATACAATACATACAAACTTGGTTTCAGGGCTTCGGGAGCATTACTTTCCTACATATGGGAGACGCAAAAAGGTAACATGCCTAAATTTGAACGTATTGAAAGTTATGAATTAACTGAATACGTAATGATCGATGCAAATACGAGAAAAAATTTAGAACTAACGCAAACACTACGAGAAAAGAATAAGTATGGATCTTTACTTTGGGCATTAGACAAAACAAAAACTAATATGGGAGCACGAACATTAAGGACCTGGATATGTCAGCCATTGAAAAAAGTATCCGACATAATGAGAAGACAAAATTCAGTAACAGAATTAGTCGAGAATGATACCGTACGTAGAATGCTTATTCAACAACTTGAACAAATACAGGACATCCAAAGACTGTCCACACGAATAAGCAACGGCAGTGCAAACCCAAGAGATTTTATAAGTTTAAAGGCATCACTGGAAAAACTTCCTAATCTATTTAACATTTGCACAGAATTAAATTATGATCCCTTTAAGACAGTTAGGAGTTATCTTTCAGAGATAGAAAATTACGCAAATCTGATAGACAGAACAATAGTAGACAATCCTCCTACGCACATAAAAGAAGGCGGTATAATAAAAAACAATGTAAATGGAGAACTTGACTATTTTAGGGATTTACTGACAGGCGGGGAAGAATGGCTTAAAAATTTCGAAGAGACCGAAAAAGAAAAAACGGGGATAAAAAATCTAAAAGTTGGTTATAACAAAGTTTTTGGTTATTTTATTGAAGTAACTAACTCAAACATAAACATGACTCCTGAAAACTATATAAGAAAGCAAACATTAACCAATGCTGAAAGATACATAACTGAAGAATTAAAGAAGCACGAAGACGATGTTTTATCGGCACGATACAAGTCCACAGAGCTAGAATACAAGCTATACACTGATTTCAGAGAATATTCAAAAGAATTTGTAAGTAAAATAAGAGAAATATCAGAGGCGATAGCGATAGCAGATGTAACATCTTCGCTTGCAGAAACAGCTGTAGAGAACAATTACACAAAACCAATAATAGATGAATCAGACGATTTTATTGTAAAAAACGGCAGACACCCGGTTTTAGAAAAGATTTTACCATTGGGAGAATATGTACCTAATGACTTAAGTTTAAAATGCAATTCCACTGATGCTACACAATTTATGATATTAACCGGTCCAAACATGGCGGGCAAATCAACATATATGAGGCAAAATGCACTCATAGCAATTTTAGCACAAATAGGCTCGTGGGTACCGGCAGATTATTCTAAAATAGGTATTATAGATAAAATATACACAAGAGTAGGAGCCTCAGATGATATTACATTGGGGCAATCAACATTTATGGTTGAAATGATAGAAACAGCCTGCATACTAAACTCAGCAACAGAGAGAAGCTTTATTCTTTTAGACGAAATAGGCCGAGGGACAAGCACATATGATGGAGTTGCAATCGCTTGGGCTGTAGCTGAATTTATTGCTACAAAAATAAAAGCAAGGTGCATTTTTGCAACACATTACCACGAACTCAATGTAATGACAGATACATATCCACAAATTAAAAATTACAGAATCACAATTTCAGAACAAAATGGTGAAATAGAATTTCTAAGGAAAATAGTACAAGGTGGAGCAAGCAAAAGTTACGGAATTCAAGTGGCAAAAATGGCAGGATTACCAAATAGTGTAATAAAACGTTCACAGGATTTAATGACCAAAATGCAAAAGGACTATTCAAACAATCTTTCAACCAAGAAAAGGTCTATGTCACCGGATTCAAATGTGCCGCAATTAAATTTATTCAATTGATAAATTTTGTAAAAATTTACCGTCTAAACTAACAAAAAAAAGATTTACGAGTTTTAATGTAAGAGACGAAAAAGGAGTTGCAATGTTAGTAAACTTGAATCCATCGATAAGCTTTAGAAGTCAAACCTCAACAATATCTCCAATAGTCGAAAAAAACGACAGAGAATATGCAGAGCCTAAGCCTCGTAAAGACAGGGGTGGATTTATTGAGGATATTAGTAAGATTGCCAAATTTTTTACAACATTAAGTGAAATGACCAAAGCATCACTCAAAGCAGCAGGTTATGGCTTGTTGACGGCTGCTGTTGCACTTACAGGTTTTTGGACCTTTGATGCAATACCAAGAACAATAAGAAACGGAAACGCATTGATAGATACATTCAAACATCCGTTAAAAAATATAAGTAAAAAAGGTAAAGTACTTAGTGCAATTGCAAGTATAGGTGTGGCAGGATACCAAATTATAAAAGGTAAACTTAAAGCAAACCAACGTACAGCAAATGTTGATCATCAATTAAAAACAGGTCACAGGGACGTTTAGAATTATTTATTTGAAATAAACCGACTATAATGGTTATTGTAAAAATCACCAAAGCGATCTTGCAGGATTGCTTCACGGCACTTTTGCGAAAACTCAATCAGAAATTGTATATTATGAATAGACAAAAGTGTAGCTGCAGTGCTTTCCCCGCAACGCCATAGGTGTCTAACATAAGCTTTTGAATGATTTTTACAAGTATAACACATGCAATCATCAACTAAAGGATTAGCATCATCATAAAATTCTTTATTTTTTATATTACGTTTACCATCCCATGTAAAGAAAGAACCATGACGTGCGTTTCTGGTAGGTAAAACACAATCAAACATATCAATTCCGAATCTAATTCCGTCAAGCAAATCTTCAGGAGTTCCAACCCCCATAAGGTATCGCGGTTTATCTTGCGGCAACAAAGGAGCTGTAAGTTGGATAAAGTGATTCATAACTTCTTTAGATTCACCTACACTAAGACCGCCAATCGCATACCCCGGAGCTTCAAATTTTGAGATAACAGAAGCACTTTCTTTTCTTAAGTCGTCATAAAAAGCACCTTGAACTATCGGAAACAAAGCCTGCTTTGGGTTATTTTTAGATTTAAAACATCTTTCAAGCCATCTGTGTGTTCTTTCCATAGCATTTTTTGCAGTAAGATAATCACACGGATAAGGAGCACATTCATCAAAAGCCATTATTATATCAGCTCCGATATCTTGCTGTATTTCCATTGACATCTCTGGCGATATAAAATGTTTTTTCCCATCTTTAGGATCTCTGAATTCAACACCATCTTCAGATATTTTTCTCAAATTAGAAAGAGAAAAAACCTGAAATCCACCGGAATCTGTTAAAACAGGTTTATTCCAATTCATCCAACCATGAATTCCGCCAAATTTTTTAATTAACTTAGTACCAGCTCTGAGGTAAAGGTGGTATGAATTTGCTAAAATAATCTGAGCACCGGTATTACTAATTTGGTCACAAGTAAGAGTTTTAACTGCAGAATTAGTGCCAACAGGCATAAATATTGGTGTCAAAATTTTACCGTGCGGAGTATGCAAAACTCCGGCACGAGCACCGGTTTGAGCACAAACATGTGTCAACTCATAGCTAAAATATTCACCCATCTATATAAAATCTTCTTTCTCTGTAACCAACTCGGTCATATTTTTCCATTCAGTGCATAACTCTTCGGGATTAAAATATATAGAAATTTCACGTTCAGCACTTTCAGCGGAATCCGAGCCGTGGACGGAATTATATTCTTTTAATTGAGCGAAATCAGCACGAATCGTCCCAACTTGAGCTTCTGCGGGATCTGTTGCACCCATCAGCTGACGTACCCCTTTAATAACATTGTACCCCTGAAGTACCATTGCAACAATAGGGCCACTGGAAATATAACGTATCAATCTGTCGTAAAAAGGTTTTCCATAATGTTCTTCGTAATGTTTTGCTGCCTGCTCCGGAGAAACCATAAGCATTTTTAACCCGATAATTTTATAGCCTTTATCCTCAAATCTTTTAATAATAGTACTAGTTAGACCTCTGATAACAGCATCGGGCTTTATAGCAACAAATGTTCTCTCTTCCGTATGTGCCATGATATTTTCCTCCAATAAGTCAATCATAGCATAAATAAAAGGAAAAATCTAATATTCTTCAGGCAAACATACAAAATTCAGATTTTTTTCCAAATTAACCATATACTGGCTAAGGATTATAAACATTATCAAACAAAGTATAACCGCAGCGACAAGAAGACCAAACCAAAATCCCATTATATTCATTCCGTACGAGAAAGCAAGCAAACATCCCAGAGGTATAGAAATAAGCCAATACCCAACAAAATTGGCAATCAACACAATCCCTGTTTTTTTCATGCCTTTAAAAATCCCGGCCAATGAGACTTGTAAGCCATCAAATATTTGGAAAATTGCAAGAACATAAAGTACGGGAACACATATTTTTATGAGTACTTCATCTGACGTAAACAATCGGACCAAAAAATGCGGGAAACTTGCAAAAACAAACGAACTGCATACCATAAATCCGACTGACAAAAATAAACCAATATACGCATATCTTTTTAATTCAACGAAATTTTGTGCACCGTTAGCGAAACCAACTTTTACCGCAATAGCATTTGAAATTGCAAGAGGAACCATGAACGATACCGTTGTCAAAGTACAAATAAGGTTTTGTGCTGCCGCATAGACACCGGCAATTCTACCCATAATTATTGCTACACAATTAAATGCTACAAATTCTATCAATATGGCACAAGATATTGGCATTCCTATTTTTAAAAGACTTTTAAAATATTTTTTATCCTGAGTATAATTGCGGAAAGACATAAGTCTAAAACAATACCACAACAGAACTCCACCCATGAAATATCTTACCGTAAAACTTGCAATAGCAAGACCAATTACGCCTAAAGACGGTATAGGACCAAAGCCAAAAACCAATAATACATTTAAAAATACATTTAAAAAAACTGAAAAAACAGTAACAACATTCGGTAAAAATACAATCTCAAAAGCCTGCAAAAATTCTTTCAAAGCAGCATGCAAATACGCTCCAAAAGTTGAAAACGCAGTTACAATCATATAATGTTTAATAGGTAAGACCAATTTCGGCTCAAACTTCATATAATCAATAAAAGGAACGCACGCTAAGACAGCTATCATAGTTATACAAGCTAATATCATTGCAAAACGTATTGTAGGGAAAAAATATTTTTTAGCAGAATGTTTTTCTCCTCTATAATTAGATAGCAAAGGAGAAACACTTGCTATCAAACCAATGCCGAAAGTCATTATACAATTAGAAATAGCCGTTGCAATAGATATAGCCGCAAGAGTATCTGTAGAATGTCTACCCGCAATAAAAACATCACCTGCACCTATCATTATAAAACCTAAGTTTCCCATAATTATGGGCATTGCTATTTGCAACAATTCTTTCACATAGTACTTAAACTCGGATAAACGCATGAATATATGCTAACATAAAAATTTTTATATTATAAGAGTATTTAAAATAAAAAAATTAATTAAAGATTAAAAAAAACTGACTTTAGGTAAATTAAAGTTAAAATAAAAATAAAGGAGTTAATAAAAATGGCAGACATAAATCGTTTTACAAACTACTCGCAAGAGATACTATCTTCAGCAAATGCAATAGTCAACTCTTATAAAAACACAGAGATGCAACCTGAGCATATAATGTTGGCTATGATAAAAGACAACGGCATTATAAAAGACTATCTTAACGAGTTAAAATTATTAAACCAATCTTTTATAGACAAAATAGTAAAAGAAATAAAATCATTTCCCACAATAAGCGGGCTACAGAATTCTCAGCAACTTTTCTTATCACAAACAACAAACAAATTATTGGATTTATCAGATGAAATAGCAACAGAATTAAAAGACGATTTTATAAGTGTTGAGGATATATTATTATCCATGACCAAGTTAGAAAATTCAAACATCCAAAAAGTACTTAATGAATACAAAGTAACTTCAAATACAGTGTTAAATGTAATGAAAAAGATAAGAGGAAACAAAAAAGTGGACAATAAAAATGCAGAAGAAAATATGAAAGCACTTGAAAAATATTCAACAGATTTAACCGCACTTGCAAGGAAAGGCAAACTAGATCCCGTAATAGGACGAGATGAAGAGGTCAGGCGTATAATTCAGGTTTTAAACCGAAGGACAAAGAACAATCCGGTACTGATAGGCGAACCCGGAGTAGGCAAGACAGCTATAGTAGAAGGATTAGCACAAAGGATAGTTCGTGGTGATGTTCCGGAGAGTTTAAAAGAGGTAAAATTAATATCGCTTGACATGGGAGCACTTGTTGCAGGTGCAAAATACCGAGGAGAATTTGAAGAACGTCTAAAAGCGGTATTAAAAGAAGTAGAAGATTCAAACGGTGAAATAGTAATGTTTATAGATGAACTTCACACTGTAGTCGGTGCCGGAGCAACAGAAGGTTCAATGGATGCCGGCAATCTTTTGAAACCAATGTTAGCAAGAGGAGTTTTAAGAACGATAGGAGCAACAACCATAAATGAGTACAGAAAATACATAGAAAAAGACCCAGCATTAGAGAGGAGATTCCAACCTGTTCTGGTTAACGAACCCAGTGTTGAAGATACAATAAGTATTTTGAGAGGTCTCAAAGAAAAATATGAAGTACATCACGGAGTAAGAATTCTGGACAGTGCACTTATTGCTGCTGCAAAATTGTCTGACAGATACATAACAGACAGATTTCTCCCTGACAAGGCAATAGACTTAATAGACGAAGCAGCATCTTCATTAAGGATAGAAATAGATTCAATGCCTGCAGAAATCGATTCAATGATGCGTCAAAAAATTCAATTTGAAATTGAACGTGAAGCACTCAAAAAAGAAGATAGCGACGAAGCTAAAACTAAAGTAGAAGATTTAAGCAAACAGATAACAGAACTTGAAAATAAAATAAATACGCTAAAAGTTCAATGGGAACAAGAAAAATCATCTATAATAGGAGAAGCTGCAATAAAAGAAGAAATAGACAAAGTAAAAAAACAAATAGAAGAAGCTGAAAGGAATACAGATCTTCAACTGGCAGCCGAACTAAAATATGGAAAACTTCTTGAATTAGAAAAGCAATTAAAAGCTTGCGAAAATCGTGATAAAAATGACAACCAACTGTTAAAAGAACAAATAGAAGAAAGTGATATAGCAGCAGTGGTAAGCAAATGGACAGGCATACCAGTCAATAAACTTGTAGAAAGCGAAATGCAAAAACTTATTAATATGGAAGAGAAACTGCATAAACGTTTAATAGGTCAAGATGAAGCCGTAACAACTGTATCTGACGCAATTCGTCGAGCTCGTTCCGGATTAAAAGACCCCAAAAGACCAATAGGAACATTTTTATTTTTAGGGCCAACAGGAGTCGGTAAAACTGAATTGGCAAAAGCACTGGCAGAATTTATGTTTAACGATGAAGATGCTCTTATCCGTATTGACATGTCAGAATATATGGAAAAACATAATGTAGCAAGACTGGTTGGTGCACCTCCGGGATATGTCGGATACGAAGAAGGAGGGCAACTTACAGAAGCCGTTAGAAGAAAACCCTACTCGGTAGTACTTTTTGATGAAATAGAAAAAGCACATCCTGATGTATTTAATATAATGCTCCAAATATTTGATGACGGGCGTTTAACAGACTCAAAAGGCAGAGTAGTCGATTTTAAAAACACACTTATTATTATGACAAGTAATCTTGGCAGTGAAATAATCCTTGAAAAAACTCTTGATTCAATGTTAAATCAAAAAGATTTTGAAGATACCAAAGATGAGGTTCTTGCTCTGTTGAAAACAAAATTCAAACCTGAATTTTTGAACAGAATTGATGAAATAATATTTTTCAAAGCTTTAACATTACAGCAATTAAGTTCTATTGTCGACATTCAAACCGATTACTTAAGAAAATTAATTTCTGAACACGAAATATACGTTGATATAACAGAAGAAGCTAAAGAATTCCTTGCAACAAGAGGTTTTAATCCGGTATATGGAGCCCGACCACTTAAAAGAGTCATCCGACAAATGGTTGAAAACCCTCTATCAAAGCAAATTCTTGAACAAAAATTCAGAAAAGGAGACAAATTAATAATTGATGTAGATAATGATGAAATTAATTTTATAAAAGAAAAATAAGATTAATAGAATCTCAGTGGAGAATAAAATTTTACTATTTCATGCTATAATGAATCTCGTAAAAGGAGAATATTATGACATTACGAAATGAAAGAGTAAGAAAAGAATTAATGCGAGACATATCTGAAATCTTACGTAAAGAAATACGAGGATTGGAAGGAGTAGTCTCAATAGTTGATGTCGAAGTTTCTCATGATAATTCTTTTGCAAAAGTAATATACAGTGTTTTAGGCACGCCAGAACAAATAGACAAATCAAAAGAAATTATTGAAAAAAATACACCCAAAATTCGTTATGAAGTTGGGAAAAGAATTCGTTTACGTCTTACACCTGAATTGAAATTTATATACAGTGATTCTTTTGAAAAAGGTTCACGCATAACCGAAATTATAAATAAAATTTCAAGAGGAGAACTCTAATTGTTTGGCTTTATAAATGTATACAAGCCTGAAAAAATGACATCACATGATGTCGTAGCAAAACTGAGAAAAATTACCGGGATAAAACAAATAGGTCATACAGGTACTCTTGATCCTTTTGCACAAGGAGTTTTGCCAATATGTATCGGAAAAGCTACCAGACTAATTGAATATCTTAATGATGACAAAGAATATATAGCACAGATACAATTTGGAAAAAATACCGATACTTATGATATTGAAGGTAAAGTAACTGATGAATTTGATAAAAAAATTACGATAGAAGAATTAATAAATATTTTAAAAAATTTCAAAGGGGAGATAATTCAATATCCTCCCATATACTCAGCAATAAAAGTTAACGGCAAAAAACTTTATCAATACGCCAGAGAAGGGAAGAATATTGAAATAAAACCTCGCAAAGTATTCATTAAAAACATCAATCTGCTAAATTTTGACCAACAAAAACAAACTGCTGAAATTTTCATATCATGCACTAAAGGTACTTACATAAGGTCAATAGCATATGATATAGGAAAATGCTTAAATTGCGGAGCTTACCTTTCAAAACTAACAAGAACAAAAGCTGGCGATTTTTCAATAGAAAATTCCATAAGACTGGAAAATATCAATTCTATTAAAAAGATTACGGAAAATATCTTAAATCCGCTGCAAATTCTTAAATTACCAACAATAAACATTAATGATAATGACCACTTTAAAGTTATTCAGAGCCTTTTTTCAGAGCATAAATACTTTTCC
>CALUQI010000001.1 GCA_944322875.1 Candidatus Gastranaerophilales bacterium | reverse complement strand
GAGAATTCCGTTGTATCAGTATTTGAAAGAATATTGCCTAAATTCACTATTAAATTTTCGTTATTATACAACTTCTCATCTGATAATACTTTGTTCACTATAGCAACCTGTTCTTCGGTTTTAGTGGCATATAGAATACTGAATATATTTTTATTAACTAAATTTTCATTATTATACAACTTCTCATCTGATACATATTTATTCATTATTGCCAATTTGATTTTTGATGTCTCAGTTGTCTTGGTATTTGAAAGAATATCGCCTATATTTTTAACTAAATTTTCGTTATTATATAACTTCTCATCTGATACATATTTATTCATTATTGCCAATTTAATTTTTGATGTCTCAATTGTCTTGGTATTTGAAAGAATACTACCTAAATTCAATATTAAATTTTTGTTATTATACAATTTCTCATCTGATACATATTTATTCATTATTGCCAATTTGATTTTTGATGTCTCAGTTGTCTTGGTATTTAAAAGAATATCGCCTATATTTTGAACTAAATTTTCATTATTATACAACTTCTCATCTGATAATACTTTATTTAATATAGAAACGTGTTCTTCGGTTCTGGTGTATTTGAGAATACCGCCTATCCTTGTAACCAAATTTTTGTTATTATACAACTTCTCATCTGATAATACTTTGTTCACTATAGCTACCTGTTCTTCGGTTCTAGTGTTAGCGAGGATATAGCCTATTTTTTCAACCAAATTTTCGTTATTATATAACTTCTCATCTGATAAAAATCTATCAGCTATTAAAATATTATGTTTATTCAAATCGAATCCTTGACAATATTTTTCAAGTTCCGTTTTAACCCGAGGATACATTTTTGAAAATTCTGAATCTGTTAATTCTTTGAATTCAGCCTCTGGCAATTGTTTTATTTTAGCTTCCGGCGCATCTGAAAACGTTGTTTGTTGTTTTTTTAACTCACCATCGTTTACTTCTTGAATATCTTGGTTATTTGTATCTTTGTATTTTTGACTGCTATCCATTGGCTTATTTTTCACACGGATTTTACCCTCAGAGATATCATCCATCGCCTTTAGAATATTTTGTGCTTCCTCTTTTGTTACTCCATATTCTTTGAATGCATCATGAATATATTTTACCTTTGATTCTGTATTCAAATGAGCAAACTGTTTTTGCAACACTCCACCTGATATTGCAAAGGCTACTGAATTTATCCAATCCTGAGTTGTTACATCGCCATTTCCCATAACCTTGTTTAATAAGTATGTACTTGATATGTCCAAAGCTACTTCACTTGATACTTGTAATGCCTTGGCTAAAATATCTATTTTTTTGAAACTTTTTACTATATCATTTGGAAACTTTACCGGATTTGCTTTTACCATTAGTGCTATTTCATCCGCACTTTTTCCAGTTTGTTTTAAGGTGTTTACCAATGCTTTTGTCTTATATATTGCAGCCCCTTGTTCCGCAATCTTACTTGCACCCATACCTGCTGCCATATAGACTGAATTCTCTAATACTCCTTTGCCCCAAGTCTCCCATTCTTCTGCACTCATTCCGTTTTCAGATGTTAATTGCTCTAACAATTCTGTTGGCCGTAATGTCATATTCGCCATTATTACAGGAGATGCTGCCTGTTGTACTTTTTGTAATGTCTGGGCTATTTGTACTCCTTTTTTGGCTTTATCTATCAGATTCAAATCTCGTACAACCTTAACTCCTGTTGTTGTACCTTTTAATGCTACTGCACCTTTTAATGCCCAACTGCTTGTTGCTAATGCCCCGCCCGGAATTACCATCAATGCCATTGAGGCTATATTTAAACTCATTTCTATATTGGCAACACCTTGTTGTTGCTTTTCGACATATCGTTCTGATAATATTTTTAAATCTTTTTTTCCGTATGCTTTTTCAAAACTCTTTTCATAATCTTTTTGGTATCTCTTCAAAGTGCTCTCTGTAAGATTGGATAATTCTGCTGCTGATGCATCTTCGCTATATTCAACTCCTAATGCTGTTGCAAGTGATTTATCTAATCTTATACCCAATTCCGATGCGATAAGTCTTAGCTCTTCGTTTGTTGCCTCTGCCGGATATCCATTTTTGGATGTCCGATAAATTACATATTTCCCTCGCCTATTTTTAGCAATTCTAAAATCTCCGCCATATTTTTTTACATCCGGATGGTCTTTGTATTTCTCATTTATGTCTTTTAGAGTTCTGTTTATCTCGTCTTTAGAATTTATTCCTACTAACCTGAATGCATTAATGATAGCTCTTGAAGCTTCCACTGGGTTCATTTGGCTTGTTACATCACCTTTTGTTACATAAGATAAACGACCTTTTGTCTTATTTATTATCTCTACTGCAGTTTTTACTTGCGCATAGGCTTGCGCTTTCTCTGAACAGTCTTGAATATTTTTTTCGTCGAATTCCACTCCCCTTGTATTTTTGAAAGTTTCTTCAAAGGTTTCAATTATTGGCTCTCCCAAAAAATCATACGCTATTGGTTCTCCTTTTGATGATTTCTCAAGAAGTATCAGATCTTGTTTTGTTTTTGATATATTTCTTTTTACGGTTGATTTTGCATATTCCTTATTGAATATTTCTTGCCAGCTATTTACAACTGTGGATAAAGCTCCCGATTCTTTATCTCGTTCCTTAACTATTGAATCGGCTTCTGTTGTTATCTCTTTTAAAAAGTTTATTGCATCCGCCTGGGGTTGGGATGGTGTAAGTGTTCCATAATTATGATTAGTGCGTTCTAACGTAACACCTAATGATAAGTCCTTTGTCCCTACTGTTTCAAAAAGATTGTTATTGGGTGCCAGAGGGCTTGACAGGTCTGTTGTTTTTATTTCTTTATTCCCTCTTTTAAATACTGCAAGGCTTTCAAAACCAGGGTATACTTTGCCTGTATTTTGCATTTCTTTTTGCATAATAGATACAACTTCATCATCCGATATGACAAAGTCTAAGTTGTTCCTTTGCCTATATTGCTCTATTACCTTCTGCTGCTGTATACTGTATTCTGACATCCTACACTCCAATAATCAATAGTTAGCCTTAATTGGATTATCGGTTAATATGTTTTAAATCTTTAAAAAATTTCATTACTCTGTCACATTTCTTAAAAATCTTTTGTCTGAATTTGGTCGGATATTTGGGGAATGTTTCCAATATTGGAAATAGTATAATGAAATAATGACAAAAATTGAAAAAAACACATTGCTGCAATATACTCCCGGTAATTTTTTGAAAGAAATTGATATAAATCCTTTAAGAATTCATATTGCAAATAAAAATAAAATCAGAAACGGTGAAATAATATATCTTTGCGATAGAGAAATCCGAGCGGCCGATAATTTCGCATTACAATTTGCCTATAATAAATCAAAAGAATTTAATTTACCGTTAAAAATAATTTACCCGAAAATAAAATCTGAATATTTGCCGAAACAAATTTTTATTGACAGACAAATCAATTTTGTAAAAAATGCATTGAATAGTCTCGGTCTTAATTTTGAAGTTACAAATACACCTGATTTGAAAAATTGCGGTGCATTGATTATTGACTTTAATCCTTTACTTAACAGATCTTGGGTTGATAATTTAAATTTTAAAGTTTATGAAGTAGATGGTCATAATATTATTCCTGCAAGATTTATATCAGATAAACAAGAATATAATGCCGCCACTTTTCGTCGCAAGGTTTATAATAATATTTATCCGTTTCTTACCGAATTTGAAAACACTTTAAATTTTGAAACAGAAGCCGAAGAAGTGCTAAAAAATTTTATAAATACCGGATTAAATAGTTATCAAGAGTTTAAAAATAATCCACAAAAAAATGTTCTCTCAAAATTGTCAAAATATTTAAACTTAGGCTTCATATCAAGCCAGAGGGTAGCAATAGAAATTATAAAATCTGATGCTTCTGCTGAAAACAAAGAAACATTCTTGGAAGAACTAATCATAAGAAAGGAACTATCTGACAATTTTTGCTTATACACGACTAATTACAAATCTTTTTATGGAATCCCAAAATGGGCGAAAGAAACACTAAAATTCCATCAAAATGACTTAAGAAGGTATATATATTCTGAAAAAGAATTTGAACAAGCAAAAACACACGATCCATTATGGAATGCAACACAATCACAATTATTAAAAGAAGGTATAATTCACAGTTATTTAAGAATGTACTGGGCAAAAAAAATTTTAGAGTGGTCCCCTACACCCAAGAAAGCATTGAAAACTGCAATTTACCTAAATGACAAATATGCTTATGATGCCCCATCAACAAATGGATATGTTGGTATTTTGTGGTCAATCGGGGGACTCCACGACCGAGCATTTAAAGACTACTTAATTACCGGAAAGATAAGAAAAATGACTTTTGACTCAATGAAAAAAAAATTTGATATTTATGCATACATTAATGAATATAAATAACTTATAACTTTAATATTATTTGACATTTATTGATATTCACAGTAGACTGCGACTAACAGACTGGAGGACAAAACTATTTTGATTAGACCTATTTCATCGAATTACAATTTATCATTTACTGCAAAAGGAATTTACCCGGGAAGTTTTGACCCATTTACAAACGGACACTTAGATATGGTTTAAAAAGGCAGTAAACTGTTTGATAAACTTACAATTGTCGTTGCAAAAAACCCTGATAAAACAGGATTTTTACCAGTCGAACAACGTGCAAAACTAATAAAAGAATCTGTTAAACATCTTAAAAACGTTGATGTTGATATATACGAAGGTATCACTGTAGATTATGCAAAAAATCACAATGCAAATTTTATGCTAAGAGGGATACGTAATTCTAAAGATTATGAAGAAGAAGCAACTCTTGCCGATATAAACAGCAAATTAAATAAAGATATTGAAACGGTACTATTACCAACGGATCCGAAAACAGCTTCAATTTCATCAACATTGGTTAGAAAACTTATAAGTCTTGGAGCTGATATATCTTCATTTGTTCCTGAACCGATTTATAATTTCTTTAAAAAAGTTTAAAATATTATTTTACTAAATACACGAAATACCATAAAAAACTATTTTTTATGGTAAAATAAAATTCAAGGGGCGTTAGCGCAGTTGGTAGCGCACGACACTGGCAGTGTCGGGGTCAGGGGTTCGAATCCCCTACGCTCCAATTTTTCTGTCCGGATTAATAAAGATTTTAGCCCTAAATTTAAACTACACTTCCATAAATTTTAAATTATCACTCACTGTAAAATCTGCAGATACAGACGATTTTATATCGTCAATACTAAACATCGGATTTATTTCAATCAAACACAAACCCTCCGGTCTGACTTCAAATACACAACGTTCAGTAATAATTAAATTAACTTCTTTGAAAGCGGTAAGCGGCAAATCACACTTTTTAACAATTTTAATTTGGCCTTTGGAAGTATGTTCCATTGCAACAATAACTTTTTTAGCTCCCACGACCAAATCCATTGATCCGCCCATACCAGGAACAAATTTCCCTGGAATGAGCCAGCTTGCTAAGCTACCCTCTTGATCAACTTGCAATGCACCAAGTACAGTAGCATCGATATGTCCGCCTCGCATCATGGTAAACGCCATTTGTGAATCATAAAAACTTGAACCTATTTTAGCTTCTACAAAACCACCGCCGGCATTTATTATCTTTTCGTCTATATTTTCTCCTTTTTGACTTTTACCAACACCCAAAAGTCCGTTTTCAGATTGAAAAGTCACATTAATACTGTCCGGAACATAATCTGCAACAGCAGTAGGAAGACCTATTCCCAAAGTGACAACATCGCCGTCTTTAAATTCCTTGGCGGCTCTTTTTGCTACAATTTCACGTATTCTATCTTTACTCAATTCTTCCATAGCCGTAACCATTTATCCCTCCTCACAGACAACGTAATCAATAAATAATCCCGGTATTACAACATCGTTCGGATCCAGACAATCAACCATTTCATCTGCCTGAACTATTACAGTATCAGCAGCGGTAGCCATGATTGTATTATGATTTCTGGTAGTACCATGAAAAGCTACATTACCATATTTATCAACTTTAGTACCATAAATTAATGCAAAATCAGCACCTATAGGTTTTTCAAAAATGTATTTTTTACCATCTACCTCAACTGTCTTCTTACCTTCCTCGACTATAGTTCCAACTCCGGTTGGAGTTAAAAAACCACCAAGTCCGGCGCCTTTTGCCCTTATTTTTTCAATTAGGGTACCCATTGGAACAAGCTCTACTTCTAATTCGCCATTATGCATCTGTCTGCCGGTCTCCGGATTGGTACCTATATGGGAGGCGATAACTTTTTTTACAAGCCTGTTTTCAATTAGCTTCCCTCTGTCTTTTCCGGGCACAGAAGTATCGTTACATATAACCGTTAAATTAGATACATTTTGATTGATTATTTCATCAATAAGTTTATCCGGAGTACCACAGCTCAAAAATCCTCCGATCATTACTGAAGATCCGTCTTTTATCATATTAACAGCTTCTTTTGCAGATATTATTTCTTTCATTTATTATCCCTGTTGCTATTCTATTATAAAAATACTTGTTTTGTAAAATTTTTAGTTAATCTGTTACATTAAAACTATATTGCATCCATATCTTGTTCTTCTTTGATAATATCCGGATAATAAAAAATCTCTATAATCTGATTTTCCTTCATTTTAGCATGCCCTCCCTTTATAAAATTAGTTAAAGATCCGGTTGGAGGAAGTATCGTTAACGCCCATTTTAGCGGAAATACAAATAAACTTCTATCTTCACCGATTATTTCATAAAATGAGTCTGTTTTAATCCGGTCTACATTATCAAACTTGAATCCCCCTATTATAATACTTGCAGGGATTCCGTTCATTCCGCTTTTAATAATAGTCTCTACCCTGGCTGATACAATTGTGCCTTTAGGAATAATCAATGTACCATTATGATATACACCAAACTCTACTCGAAATTCTAATGGCATGCCTTCATATATCTTTGTCTCTGAAATTATTTCTTTTAACGATGATAACTTTATCGTTAACCTTGAAGTACTTGTATAATCATATTTCTTAAAAGCTTCCGGTTTGGTTAATTCACAATCTCTTAAAGTTGATTCAACCAAATCATCTGTATACACCTGAGATAAACCTGACAATTGAGTAATCAAGAACAAAAATATTATTAAAATAAACTTATTCATAGTCTAATTCCTTGGTTGATTTGTTCTTAATCTTATCCTCTAAAAGTTTCCTGTTGGACATTGAATTTAGTAAAAAATTTTGGTAACTTTCAGTTTCCAAATATTTATTATTCGCTAAATAATAAGGATACTTGGTGTAAATATATTCATATATAATTGCCAGTCTTTTTGATGTCAAATTTGTATTTGAAAATCTGTCAAAACGTCTTTGAGGAAAGGCTTTGTTGATATATGTAATCAAACCTATAGGATCATATCCTGCATTTACCATAAAATCGACGGCTCTTTTATCTGCAACTATTTCATAGATTTTAGGTGCAGCCTTAACTTGGACAGCACTTAATCCTCCATTCCAAAATCCGCCATAGGATTTTAATGCCATAGATATTCCTCTTGCCAGAAATCCTGCTAGTTCATCTTCATTTGAAATAAATTTTATATCAGATTCGTATAATACAATTTGGCGTTTCGTAACTTCATCTGTCGAATTTAAAAGTGATTTTTCTGCGTTTTTGTCATATACAAAAATAATTCTTTTATCTATTTTATTGGCATTAAGAATCCTAAATCCAACATCGTTTATTTTGCTTTGAATAGTTTGCTCTCTTACAATGACATTATCATCCATGGCAAAAACTTTACCAACTATAGAAATCATTATAAAAAAGATACATAAAAAACCTTTCATATAGCATTTACCACTAACTTTCTGCAACAATAGTTGTGACTAATTCTCCGTAACTGTTAAAATGCCCATCAGTTTCTTCAACTATATATCTTAATTCCGGTTTGCCTTCAACTGCAGCCTCTGCACAATCCATTGCTTCATCGTAATCCTTGAATTCACCAATTAAAGTTTTTGTGAGACTTGAATGATTTTTTTCGGTATAAACACTATACATATTACATTCTCCTTTCTTACTAACATAATAGCACATAATAATTAAATATATCGACGGATAAAATAATCCTATAAAAATTTTATTATTAAAAAAAGGAAAAAATATGCTCAAAGAATTAAACAAAAAAAATTTCGACGAAAATGTTAAATCAGGACTGAAACTTGTAGAATTTTACGCAAACTGGTGCGGTTACTGTAAACAACAAAAAATTATTGTTGAAGAACTATCGAAAAATAATATCTGGATAGGAACAATTGACGCAGATAAAAATCCCGAAATTGTAAATAAATTTAATATTACAGGTTTTCCTTCATTTGTTTTATTTAAGGACGGGAAAATTATTTCAACAATATCCGGATATCACGACAAATCAGCACTTCTCACCAAATTGATGGAAAATCTGAATTAAATATTTTGACTTGATGAACCTATAGAATAAAGATCTATACCGCCTACAGATTTATATAACGAAATTGTCGATATAAGGCAATTTATCTTATTGGAGACTTGCTCCTTTTCAATTAGCAAATGTGCTTGTTTGCTATACAAAACATCAATTTCAGATGCGGCACCTATATCATTTTTATCTTTCATAAGTTGATATACTTCACTTTGCATTTTTAATCGCTCAGAACTTTGTTCATAATTTTTCAGTGCAATTTTATAATCTGAAAGTCCGTTATTTATCTCTTTTATTGATTCAAGAATAGTCTTTTGGTAATTATTTAAAGCTTCTTCATATTGATATTTTCTAAGTTTAAGCATTGCCATTTTACGACCGCCTGAGAATAAATCAAAAGAAGGTAATATTCCTGCATTGAATAATTGAGAATAACTGTTAAACAGAGTATTTAAATGATAAGCATTCAAACCTATTTGCCCAAATATAACAAATTTAGGTAAAAATTCTTTTCTTGCAATTCTTACATCAAAACCTATCCGCTTAATATTAGCCTCTTGCTGTATATAATCAGGTCTATGTTCAATAACTGAAGTATCATACTGCAAAGGTATATCCTTTAAAATATTAAGGTTTTCATAATGAGTTCTGTTAGGACAATCTTCTTTCATCGCAAGGTATACTTTCAACCCGTTTATTAAAATATCCTGCTTCGCCTCAAGGTTATTTTTTTCTTCTTCCAATACCGTTAAAAATTTTTGTTCGTATAAAACTTCATTAACCGTGCATAAACCGGCATCATATTTTTGTATAACTTTATTAACTATTTCCTTCTGGATATTTATCAGGGAATCTTGGATTTGCAAGAACTTATCCGTTTTAACCAAATTAAAATAATCCGCAGCAAAATCAGATGTTAATACAATATAAGTAGCTCTTTCTGCTTGTTTGGAAATTTCCAGTTGTTGTTCTACGCTCTTTGTTTTCAGTCTATTTTCGCCCCAAATATCAATTTCATAACTCATAGTCAAAGGTAATTGATAATTATATTGAGCAAAACTCGGGATTATTAAAGACCCGAATTGTTGATTAGAAGATCTGAATTGTCTGCCCAATGCACCGTCAAAAGTCAACATAGGAAGTTCATTGGCAAACTGGATTTTTACCATTTTTTCATTTTCTTTTACCTTCAAGTCAGCATTTTTTAAATCATAATTAACCTCATAAAGGTCTTTAATATAACCAGACAAAATAGGGTCTTGATATTTTTCCCACCATGATAAATTTAAATAATGAACTTTATTATTTTCATGTTCAGCATTTTTTTGTGATTGTTTAGCATAAGCCGGCATCACAATAATTGTTGGGGTTAACAGTATAATTAAAAATTTCTTCATAACTTTCTTCCAATATTTTTTCTTGTGTTATAATTATAACACAAGATAATTGTAATACAAAAAAGAAAAAAGTAAAACATGAAAAATAACCCCTTAAGAAAACGAGTTGGAGCGATGTTAGTAGCAACGGGAGTATTGTCTCGGGGTCTGACTTTGCAAACTTTCACAGAATACGGATATGAAATAACTCCGGAACAATATTTAATATTATCAATATTAGTAGAACACGGGGAACTTTATCAGCGACAGATTTCAGAATTAACATACAAAGACAGACCGAATGTAAGCCGAATAATTAACATACTTGAAGACAAAGGATTAGTAAAAAGGATAAACGATTCAAACGGACGTCAAATAAATAAAATTATTGTAACGGATAAAGGTCGTAACCTAAGAGAAACAATACATCCTGTGATAGTAGACATACGAAAGTCAATAACAAAAGGGATTTCAAAAAAAGAGCTGGAAGATTGTATTTTAATTTTAGAAAAAATGCTTGAGAATATAAAAGATAAAGTCAAATTACAAATATAAAGGAGAAATAATAAAATGGAAAATATTGACCATCACGGAACAAATGCAGAAGAATTACAAACAGATACCCGACCTGAATACATGAAAAAGAGGGTAATCATTCCGACAATAACCGCAATAATATTTTTAATATTCGGAATATATTTCACAATACATTCAATTTTTTATCAATCAACAGATGATGCATTTGTGGAAGGTCATATAGTAACGATAGCTCCACGAGTTGAAGGTCCTGTTTTAGAATTACTAATAGATGACAACCAACCGGTTAAGAAAGGCGACTTACTTTTAGAGATTGACCCAAAGGATTATGAAGTAAAACTAGCCCAAGCAAAAGCAAAACTTGAAGAGGCAAAAGCTTCTTTAATAAACACAGAAAATCAAGTCAAAAAGACCCTTTCAGATCTTGAATTTGCGCAAGCTGATTATGACAGATATTCAAAAATGCATTCAAAAGGTATAGCATCAAAGCAGGAATATGATTCAAGTTTAAACAAACTTACAGCAGCAGAATCAAATAGCAAATCAGCGAAAGCAAAATACGATGAGACAACTGCAGCAATAAAAAGACTTGAAGCCGAAGTAGAACAAGATGAACTTAATCTTTCATATACGAAAATATATGCACCGCAAGACGGATTAATAACAAATCGTTCAGTCGAACAAGGTAACTATGTTCAAATAGCTCAGCCTATGTTTGCAATAGTTCCGGAAAAGATGTGGATTGTTGCTAATTTCAAAGAAACACAACTTGCAAACATGAAACCAGGTCAACCTGTTGAAATTAAAATTGACACATTCCGAGGAAAGAAATTCAAAGGTCAAGTTGACAGCATTCAAAGAGCAACGGGAGCAAAAGCAAGTCTTTTCCCGCCGGAAAATGCTGTAGGAAGTTATGTAAAAATAGTTCAACGTGTTCCGGTAAAGATTATATTCACTGAAGACATCTCTAATTATAATATAGTCCCTGGGATGTCGGTAGTTCCGGAAGTAAAGGTTAAATAATGGCCGAAACAACGAAGAAAAAATCACCTGTATGGCTTATAGCAATATCAATATTGTTACCGACATCTTTTGCGATGCTGGCGACATCCGCTACCAATGTAGCTATACCTCATATTGCCGGATATTTCGGATCAACAGTTGATGAAGCAAATTGGGTTATAACATCATATATGATAGCAAATGCTTGTTTAATATTGATGACCGGATGGCTTGAAAATCTGATGGGAAGAAAAAACTTTCTCAAAGTTTTTATATCAATATTCACAGTCGGCTCACTTATATGTGCTATAGCCCCAAATCTTAATTGTCTTGTTTTAGGCCGTTTGATACAAGGAATAGGCGGGGGACCCATGATGCCAATGTCACAAGCAATCTTACTTGAAAGTTTTCCATTTGAAAAACGTGGGTTTGCAATGTCACTTTTTGGATTGTCAGTTATGGTATTTTCGATTTTAGGGCCTTCTTTTGGGGGATTTATTGTTGACAATTCTGCCTGGCAGTGGATTTATTATATAAACATACCAATCGGAATAATTTCTGTAATATTAGTACATTGTAATATCCCTGAGTTACAATTCCGAAAAAAAATAGAAAAAATTGACTTCCCAGGCATGATATCACTTGTTATATGGCTTTTAACCATGCAAGTTGTACTGGACAAGGGACAACAATATAATTGGTTTGACTGTGCTTGGATTTCCTGGTTGGCAGGAATTTCTGCTTGTGCTATGGCATTTTTCATTGTTTGGGAACTTGAATGCAAATATGCATTAATAAATTTACGAATATTTAAGGATAAAAACTTTTTTATAGGGACAATTCTCGGTTCGTCAGTAAATGTTATCATATATGTAACTATTTTACTTCTGCCACAATTTTTACAGAATATGATGGGTTATACTGCTATGATAAGCGGATTTTCACTTGCACCAAGGGTAATTTCCTGTGTTATTATGCTTTTAATAATAGGACCTCTTATGAATATTGTTGATAATAGATTTCTTATTTCATCCGGATTTTTCTTTCTTGGAATTTCAACCCTAATGTTTATGAATCTTAATTTATCTGTATCATTCATGTACGTATCAATACCAAACATAATTATGGGTATAGGCGTAATTCTTGTATTTATACCCGTGTCATCACTTGTACTTGGGACATTACCTAAATCAGAGCTTTCAAACGGAGCCAGTCTTCATAGCTTGTGTAAATGTGTAGCAACGGCTTTTGTAATTTCAATGTCTTCGACGCTGGTAGCAAGACACTCTCAAATGCATCAAGTGTATTTGGTAAGACATTTATCAAACTTTAATTTAATTTTTCAACAAAAATTTTCTGCAATGGTACACACATTTATGGCATCATCCTCTCATTTTGCAGCACAAAACAAAGCAAATGCTTTCTTTTATAAACAACTGGTTCAACAATCCAGATTAATGGCATTTGTTGACGTCTTTGAATTATTTGCATTATTAGCATTTATTCTTATACCATATGCGTATGCATTGAAAGTTAATATAAAAAGCCGCAGAGAAAGTTAATATTGCAATTTTATCACATTAATTTTATAATCGGTCTAAAAGGAGTTTTATATGTCAAAATTAGATTTAAAAATTGATGATTCAAAATGTATTCATTGTGGTCAGTGTATAAATGATTGTATGGCAAGAGCTTTGGAATTTGATGAGAACAACATCCCAAAAGTTTCAAAAGATGGCGAAAACAGATGTATAAAATGTCAACACTGTCTTGCAGTATGCCCAACTGGTGCATTGTCAATTTTTAATAAAAATCCCGAAAACTCAGAACCCGTAAAAGAATTTCGTCCTGAAGAAATATTAAACTTAATAAAAACAAGAAGAAGTTACAGACATTATAAAAAAGAGAACCTGGATCCTGAAACAATGAACAAATTAAAAAATATGTTAAACTGGATTCCGACAGGTGTTAACGATCATCGACTACATTTTTCATTTATTGATGACATAGAAGTAATGAATGAATTTAGAGATTACACAAATAAAAAACTTATTGATATTTTATCTAAACCTGTTATAGACAGAGCATTTAAGAAGTTTGATCGGTACAAAAAAGCCATATTAAAGGGTCATGATATAATATTTCGCGGTGCACCTCACATGTTGGTTTTATCATCACCAATAAACGCTCCTTGTAAAGATATTGATCCTATTATAGCTTTGAGTTATTTTGAATTATACGCACAGAGTCTGGGCGTTGGAACATGCTGGTGCGGATTAGGTTACGGTATATTAAGAATTATGCCTGAACTATGTATACAATTAGAGATTCCTGAAACCCATAAATTATCATACGTAATGCTTTTTGGTGTTCCTGATACTAAATATCACCGTTCAACGCAACCAGAATCTTTCACAATAGTTTCAGCCCGAAAATCAAACAGGAAAATATCATTCCTGAAAAAATTAAGAAGATTTATCATTAATGCTCAGTAATTAGAACTTTCTCGGATTAACTTCATTAATCCAATTTGACTCTATTTGCTCAAGTGAAATCCCTTTAGTTTCAGGCACAAAGAAAAATACGAAAATTATACACAGCAATGATACCGCAGCAAATCCCCAAAAAGTAACAGCGCCTCCGAGTCTGTTTATTAAAATCGGGAAACTTCCGACAACAAAAAAATTAAAAGCAAAGTTGGATACGGTACAAATACTCATGGCAAGTCCTCTTATTTTAAGAGGGAAGACTTCAGAAACTAAAATCCACCCTATAGGTCCCAAACTGAATGCAAAACAAACAATATAAGAAACTAAACTACCAACGGCAACCCATTTCAGATTTGCTCCGAGCATTGCTTCAAATTGAAAAGCACAACCTAATGCCAACAAACTTAACATAACACCCGTCAAACCGCAATAAAGTAAAGGCTTTCTGCCTAACTTATCAGTAAAGAAAATTGCAATAATGGTCATCAAAAAATTAACAACACCAATACCCGTTGTCGCATATATTGCGTTTAAATTTGAATCAAAACCGGCAATTTTAAAAATAGTCGGAGCATAATAAATAATAGTATTAATCCCGGTACATATTTGAGCAAACATTATACCAATGCCAACAACAAACGGCATAATCATCCATCTTTTAAATTTAAATTTACCGTCTGCATGCTCACAATCAGGCTTCAATGTTGCTTTAATATTTTTTATTTCTTCGTTAGCATCAATATCAGGTTCAATTTTAGTAAAAACTTTTTTAGCTTCATCATCTCTGTTTTTACTAACAAGCCATCTTGGTGTGTCACTTAAAAACATCATTCCGATAAGCAAAACCATTCCCGGAACAATCCCGGCGAAAAGCATCCAACGCCAACTGTAAACAGCCTGTGCAAATGCAGCATTTATTATATAAGAAAATAATATTCCCGCAGTTATTGCCCATTGGTAAAGTGAAACAAGAGTTCCTCTGAGTTGTTTTGGTGAAACCTCTGATAAATAGAGCGGAACAACAAAATTAACTATACCTACAGCAAGACCAACAAGAATTCTTGATAAAATCAAAACATATACATTCGGAGCCAAACCGCACAAAATTGAACCTAAAATAAATATAATAGCGGTAGCAATTATAATCTTCTTACGCCCAAAAATATCTGCCAAAATGCCATTTGTAGCTGCACCTATTACAGCTCCTATGAGAACCGAACTTACCAAAATCCCCTGAAGATAATCACTTAAATTCCAAGTTTCATTTATATACAAAAGAGCACCAGAAATGACTCCCGTATCAAATCCTGATAATAAACCACCCAAAGATGCCACAACGGCTACAACATACAACCAAATATATTTCATAAAATCCTCGCAAAAAACATATTACAATAATATTATAACTTATTTTTTTTGTTTTTCAAGGACATTTTTAAATACAAATATTTATCGTATAATAAAATTGAAAGAGGTGGAATATGACAATATTAGTCCTTGGCGGTGCAGGATATATAGGCTCCCATACGGTCTATGAACTTATTGAAAGAGGGGAAAATGTTTCTATTATTGATAACCTTCAAACAGGCCACCTAGAAGCAATTCATCCTGATGCAAAATTTTACAAAGGAGACATTCGTGATGAAGAATTTTTAGATAAAGTACTTCAAAAAGAGCATCCTGATGCAGTAATACATTTCGCTGCAAATTCTCTTGTCAAAGAGAGCATGACAAACCCTTTGAAATATTACGATAATAACCTTTATGGAACTATGGTTCTTTTAAAATCAATGTTAAAAAATAATATAAATAAAATTGTTTTTTCTTCAACCGCTGCCGTATACGGTGAACCTCAAAATATCCCAATATTGGAAACAGATCCGACAGAACCTACAAATACGTACGGAGAAACTAAACTTGCTATGGAAAAAATGTTCAAATGGACAAGTAATGCCTCAGACATAAAATTTGTTTCCCTAAGATATTTCAATGCCTGTGGGGCACACGAAAACGGTAAAATAGGCGAAGCTCATAATCCAGAAACACACCTTATTCCACTAATTTTACAGGTACCAAATAAACAAAAAACAAACATAAAAATCTTTGGTAATGATTATGATACTCCTGACGGTACCTGTGTACGAGATTATATCCACGTTTCAGATCTGGCTAAAGCACACATTTTAGCCATAGAATATTTGCAAAAGGGTAATAACAGTAATATATTTAACCTTGGAAACGGTAAAGGGTTCAGCGTAAAAGAAGTTATAGAAACGGCTCGAAAAGTAACAGAACACCCTATTCCTGAACTTATTTGTCAAAGAAGAGAAGGAGATCCTGCAAAATTAATTGCATCCAGTAAAAAGGCTCAAGAATTATTGGGCTGGAAACCTGAATTCGATAATTTAGAAAATATAATTCGCTCCGCCTGGAATTGGCATAAAAAACATCCGTATGGCTATTAATTTTAATATCATATATAACTTATAGTTATATTGTTATGCACTATAATTAGTATTTTTAATTAATTTAGTATTTAAATCCATGATGAATATTACGGGTAATAGACAAATATATTTACCATAACTTATAATGCAGGTTATATGGTAAAAATTAAAGAAATAAAGACAAAAAATATATTTTCGAAAACATATTATCGAGGATACAGCTATGTAATAAACCCTTACGTCGGATGTTCCGGAGGATGTATATACTGCCATGCCTGTTTCATTCAAAATTTCACGAAGCATCAAAATCAAAATTGGGGAGACTTTGTAGATGTAAAACGTTGGGATGGAATAGTAAGAACCAAAAGAACAGTAGTTGGTCGGAATATGCTTATGAGCACAATAACAGACCCATACAATTCTGTTGAAAAAGAATATGAAAACACAAAACAAATTCTTGAAAGATTACGGGAAATAGGCTGCAATCTGACAATATGTACACGTTCGGATTTAGTTTTAAGGGATATAAAGATAATTAAACAAATGCAAGCAAAAGTTTGTATGTCCGTAAATTCTTTCGACGAAACATTTGTAAAAAATACGGAACCGAATACTACTCCGGTTAAAGACAGATTAAAAGCACTAAAAAAACTTCATGACAAAGGGATTTATACAATTCTTTGCATATCACCGATATTTCCTTATATAACGGATTTTAAAGAAATAATAGAAGCAACAAAAGATTATGTAAACGAATATTGGTTTGAAAATCTTAATCTTCGCCAACCGTACAAAATTAGTGTTTTAAATTACATATACAATCATCATCCGGAATTAGATGAAAAATATGATGACATATACGTAAAAAAAGACAATCAGTACTGGTTTTTACTAAAACACGAAATAATGGAATATTGCAAGGTGCACAAACTTAATTATAAGATAGATTTTAGACACAGCTAAATTGATTGTCAACAAGTTCAAACATTTGATAATCAGAATTGAAATTACCCAAAACAGTAAGCATAAAATTTTCAGCAAACGGAACAGTAATCTTTGTTTTGTAAGCACCTTGAAGCTTAATCGCAGCTTCGTATTCTGTCCAAAAGGAATAAAATAATTCTTTTGAAATATTATTACTTTTATAATTATATCTTTTAAAAAGTTCTTTAAAATTACGATCTTTCATAAATTCAATATCAACCCCAACAGGATTTTTATCAAAGGCCGCAATAATGATATTTTGCGAATGTGAAATACTAAAATGAATATCATTACTCTTAAAACGTGGTTTTTTATTAACCAGCACAATATCCGAATTGTCCAACTTAAAAAAATTATTTGCAACAGTTTTAACTAAATATCTGCCCAAACAATGTTGGATTTCTTTTTCTTCAGACAAAAATTTTTTATCACCAAAACTCAGCAAAAAATCTTTATCTAAAACATTTTTATCCTTATCAATATAAAATATTTTCATTATTATAATAATATACCAAAAAAAATTTATACATCGGTAAAATATTTATATCCAACCGGGCAATTTAGTTTTAACCTGTAGCGGGATAAAATGTTTATACTTTCAGAAAGGTGGATTTATGTATAAAGATACACAAATTAATTGTGCAAATTTTTGCAACGAAATAGCAGATAGCGAAGATTTATATAATCTTAAAAAAAGTTTTTTAGAAATACTAACCCATGATCTAAAAACGCCAATAATTGCTCAAATGCGAGCTTTAGAAATGATAATTAATGGGGGATTTGGCGACCTTAGCAATGAGCAGTCTGAAATGCTTAATTTGACATTAGATTCTTGCAATTATATGTATTCAATGATATCTACTTTAATTTCAACATATAAAGTCGATCTTGAAGAGCCCCAGCTTCATTATTCAGAATTCAATATAATGCAGGTAATAGAAGAAACCATCAAAAAAATTAACAATTTTGTGAATGAAAATAATATAAAAATTATTATAAACCCCAGGATTAAAAACCCAATAGTTTCAGGCGATTTAACCAGAATAACGAAAGTAATTCAAACATTACTGTTGAATTCTTTAAATATGGCATTCAAAAATTCCATTATAAAAATACACATAGAACAAGATAAAGAGAATATTTCCGTAAAATTTGAAAGTCACAGTGTATATATCAATCCGGAAAAAATGGAAAAACTTTTTAAATTTTTGACATATAGAACGGAAAAATACAACAAAATAGGTATCGGAATTGGTCTTTATCTGGCAAAGAAGGTAATAGAAAAACACAACGGCAGAATTATAGCAGAAAGTCATATAACCCAAAGAAATATTTTAGGATTTGAAATCCCTAAAGAGACCCCTTCTATAATTTACTATAAAAATTGCGTCTAAATTTTTGCCCATATAATTCTGTCAATTCCGGCCAAATCTTTATCGATTTCTATATCATAAAAGCCTTGCATTTCAAGAATCTTAGCAACATCTTGAGATTGCCCCTGACCCAATTCAAATAAAATATACCCACCCTTTCGCAAAAAATCAGTAGCACCGGCAGAAATCTTCTTATAGAATTCCAATCCTTTTTCATCAGAGGTGAAAAGTGCCTCTTCAGGGTCAAATTTAACCTCTTTCTGAAGATTATTTTTTTCAGATAACGGAATATATGGTGGATTTGATATAATAATATCGAAAATTTCATTCGGTCTCACATTGGAAAACACATCAGATTTTCTAAAAATAGCTTTGTTAAACAAGTTTAAACGCGAAGCATTGTCAAGTGCAACATTTAAAGCTTCACTGGAAACATCAGTCCCTATTACCTGACAATCTGTATATTTTGCAAGCATACAAGCAATGCATCCCGAACCGGTTCCAATATCTAATGCAACTTCAAAATGATTTTTATTAGTAATTTCTATTGCTTTTCGAACCAGTATTTCAGTTTCATCACGTGGGATAAGAACATTTTTATTAACAATAAATTTTTCTCCCATAAAATCAGCCAAACCAATAATATGTTGAATAGGTTGTCGTGTTTTAGCACGTAACTCTGCTTTTTCTCTAACAATTTCAAGTTTTTCATCATCAAGTTTTGATCCGAGCAAAAAATTCTTCACTCCAAAACCCGTGAAATGTTCTAACAGCATTTTCACCTCAATATTGGCTTCGTTGGGTTCAATACCGGCATCTGTTAATATTTTTACAATATTTTGAATATTCATAACATAGTTATAACATCAAAAAACTTGTTTGTATAAATTAATTTCGGACAAAGATAATTTTAAACAGTTAAATTATTTATTAATAGCGAAATAAACTTCTTTCAATCTTTTTTTGCTTATATGTGTATACAACTGTGTTGTAGAAACATTGCTGTGCCCTAAAAGCTCTTGTACAACTCTCAAATCTGCACCATTTTCCAATAAATGAGTGGCAAAACTATGACGTAAAGTATGCGGAGATATTTTTTTATGAATTTTTTTACCTTGTTCGTGAATAAAATTATAAACATCCTGTCGAGTAATTTCTCTGCCGTTTGAATTTATCAAAAGTTTCTTTGTGTCGAGTTTAAATTTTTGAACCAAGAAATTTCTTTCCGGCAAATAGTTTTTAATAGCATTTACAGCTTTGGAACCCATTGGAACAACCCTTTCTTTTGACCCTTTTCCAAAGCATTGAACGTATTTACCATTCAAATCAAAATTATTAATATTCATGCTGACTAGCTCAGAAACTCTTAACCCACAACCATATAAAAGTTCAATAATAACCTTTCCCAACTTGGAAAGATCTTGGTGTAAAATAGACTCTATTTCCTGCAAAGTCATAACTTTAGGCAATTTTTTAGGAGCCTTAGGTTGTTCTAAAGTTAAAGTTGGATCAGAAATACAGTATCCGTTTAAACACAACCATTTAAAGAAACCTCGAATAGAAGCTATTTTTCTCATAATGCTTGAAGGGGTATAATTATTTTCGTGGAGCTGTCTTATGAATGTTGTAATATGATTGCGCCTAATATTTGAAATTTCGATATTACAATTTGCCAAAAAATCATTTAAGTCTTGTCTATATGCAATTATGGTATTTTCACTAAGACCCTTTTCTATTTCAAGATATTCAAGATATTCAGACAAAAGTTGCACATTCATAATTCAAATTATAAAACTTTTATATAAAGTTTTAATGCTGTAAATGAATTATTTTCTTGGAAGTATAAAAACAAATCTGGTAAACTTACCTATTTCAGATTCAACGTAAATTTGTCCACCGTGTTTTTCTATAATTTTCCTAACAATAAAAAGCCCCAAGCCAGAAGCAACCGATTTATTATTTTTATCTAATGAGACAAATTTTTCAAAAATCTTTTCAGAATCCTTTATATCAAAGTTACACCCCGCATTTTCAATAGAAAATCCTAAACAATCACCTTGTTCAAACAATCTTATTATTATTTGAGAATTTTCAGGCGAATATTTTGAGGAATTACTTATTAAATTGTTTATAACTCTCTTAATTTCAAGTATGTCGAGATTAATCAAACCTGTTTTTATCTTTGAAAAAATTTTAACTTTTTGATTCTTATCTGAGAATATATATTTTGCTTCTTCAATTACCGAGGTAACAAAATATACAAAATCTATTTCTCTCTTTGAAATAGAATAAACTTGATTGTTAACTTTATATCTGTCAAGGATATTTTCAATCAAGTTTTGCATGTAATTAAGAGAAACCATAACATTGTCAATAATTTCTTTTTGGTAAGAATTAAGGGGTGAAAATCTTTTATCTTGTAGCAGTTTTACTGCCAAGATTCCTGAGCTGACCGGATTTTTCAGGTCGTGAGTAACCATTGCAAGCAGCAATTCCTTATCAGGAGGTTTTGTTTGATCTTTTATCGGATTATTCATTATCACCGGATTTGTAACTTCAACAATTAAATTTTACAAATTTTTTTAAGATATGAATATTACCCATTCAGGTATAATTTTACTAAAAAAAATATTAATGATAAAATATAGTTATGGCAGATACACTGGAAGAATTAATCTCGCAAATAAAAGACCGTTTAGATATAGTAGATGTTGTATCAGAACAAATCGTACTGAAAAAATCGGGTAATCATTACTGGGGATTATGCCCTTTTCATAAGGAAAAAACTCCTTCATTTTCGGTTAATCCTCAGCTTGGAATATATAAATGTTTTGGATGCGGAGCCGGCGGAGATGCTTTATCTTTCATAATGAAGACCAAAAATGTTGAATTTATGGATCTAATAAACGATTTAGCACAAGAATTCGGACTTGAAATGCCGAAAACTTTAAAACGTGGAGAAACTTCAAAAGACTTGAAAGATAAAATGATTGAAGCAGTTACCCAAGCAGTCGAATTTTACAGCAACAAACTCTTCAAAAGCCCTGATACAGAACACGTTTTAAAATATTTAGCTTCACGAGGAATTACAAAAGACGTAATAAAAAAATTTCATCTTGGATTTGCACCCAAGACTTATACAGCATTATATGACGAATTAAAAAAGGATTTTTCAAATGAAATTTTAGAAAAAGCCAATATAATAATCCCCGGGAAAGACAACCGATACATAGATCGCTTTCGAAACCGTATTATAATACCGATACAAAATGAATTTGGCGATTATGTAGCTTTTGGTGCAAGAGCAATAGAAGAAGGTCAGTCACCTAAATATCTTAATTCATCAGATTCAATAATATATAACAAAAGTAAATTATTATACGGGCTTTACACGGCAAAAGAATCCATAAAGTCACAGGACAGCGTAATCCTTATGGAAGGATATTTTGACGTAATATCGGCGCAAGCTCACGGGATAGAAAATTGTGTTGCAGCTTGCGGAACTTCATTAACACAAGATCACGTTAAGTTACTTTCACGTTATACAAAATCACGCAGGATATATTTATCATTTGATACTGACTCAGCCGGACAAAAAGCGACCGAGCGTGGTGCCGAAATTATCAAAGAAGTTTTTGAAGGCGTTGGGAACTTAAAACTTTTTGATGAAAGCTATATTTCAACTTCAGAGGATAAATATGCTTGTGAAATAAGAGTAATTTCTCCTCCGGAAGGCAAAGATCCGGATGAATTCATACGTTCAGTAGGAGCAGAGAGTTATAAACAATATTTACAACACGCGCCTTTGCTTGTAGATTTTCAACTAAATAATATATTAAAGGAAAAGGATAATTATAAAACCCCAATAGAAAAATCAAGATTTGTAAAAAGAATAATCCCCATACTAAAAGAGATTGGCAACGAAATAATACGAGCAGAATATACTGAAATGGTGTCACAAGCCCTGAACATAGATAGTAAGATTCTAATCCGCGAAATAAATTCCTACTCATCAGACAACAATCAAAATGAGTATTTTGTAAAGAATGTAACAAAAAAAATTTCAATATATCAAAAAGCGCAAAAAAATTTATTGAGTGTTTTTCTAGTAGACGGAAGCCCTTTAAGTTTTGATCAAATCGAGACTATAATTGGCGATACAGCATTTGAAGACAAAACGTTAATAATTGTAAAATCTACAATTGACAAATTAATATGTACCGTAAATAATGTAAAGGAATTGATAGAACATTTATATACGGAATTTATTCAAAACCCTGAATTACAGGCTGTTATAACTGATTTAACAAACATTTCTGAAAGTTACAGAGGTTTAGACAAAAAGGACTTTGAGAACGTAATCAGGGAAAACATAAATAAAATCAAACAATGTCAAAATGAAAAAGAACAAGAACGGATACGAAGTTTATATAAAGATGTTAATAATGATGATACAGAAGCCCTAAAAATTCAAATGCAATTAAGAGATAAAATAAACAAAAATCGGAGAAAAATTAATGAGTAAAAAAAGACAACCTAATTCCTCAGTTGTAAGTATAATGGAAGATGAAACATTGGATTTACACGATATAGACGAGGAATCTGTTTTAGGATCCGAAAGCGACAGTGCAAATTACATGAACATGGATATAAGCACTGATAACATTGAGGATATTGTTACATCAAAAATAGGTAACAAAATGAATATGGATGACATATACATGATGTCCGGCAATGATGAAAGTGAACAAGATGAATCAGATTTTGAATTACCTAAAGGGATAGCCGTAGATGATCCCGTACGTCTATATTTAAGAGAAATAGGAAGGATAAAACTACTTTCAGCAAAAGAAGAGATAGAGTTGGCAAGAAAGATATTGCAAGGCGGCACGCCTGGTGCAATAGCAAAGCGAAAACTTGTTCAGGCGAACCTTCGTTTGGTTGTAAGTATTGCTAAAAAGTACGTTGGACGAGGGATGTTATTTTTGGATCTTATTCAAGAAGGTAATCTTGGTTTAATACGTGCGGCAGAAAAATTTGATCACGAACGCGGTTTCAAATTTTCCACATACGCAACATGGTGGATAAGACAGGCGATAACACGTGCAATAGCAGATCAGGCAAGAACTATTCGTATCCCTGTTCACATGGTCGAAACAATTAATAAACTAAAGAAAGTTACACGTCGTCTCGCTCAAGAACTTTCAAGAAAACCGACTGAGGACGAACTGGCAATAGAGATGAATGTTTCTATTCCTAAACTTCGTGAAATCATTAAAATAGCCCAAGAACCTCTATCTTTAGAAACTCCTATCGGTAAAGAAGAAGATTCCAGATTAGGTGATTTCATTGAAGATAAGGAAGCTGATGCTCCGATTAAAACGGTTGCCTCAGAACTTTTAAGAGAAGATTTGGCAGAAGTATTATGTACACTTTCTCCAAGAGAACGTGACGTTTTAAGATTACGTTTTGGTATGGATGACGGACGTCAAAGAACATTGGAAGAAGTTGGACAACTTTTTGGTGTTACAAGAGAACGTATAAGACAAATAGAAGCAAAAGCATTAAGAAAACTTCGTCACCCCAACAGATCAAAACGATTAAGAGAATATGTGGAATCATAATAAAAAGACTGGCAGATGCCAGTCTTTAATTTTTTGTGAGTAATTGCCCTCAATTAAATTTCAGGCACTGAGTAAATGTGAATAAGTCTTATCAAATTCCAAATTCTTCATTAAGAGCTTTCATAAAAGGTGATGAAGCCATTTTATTCTCCATATCAATAATAGCAAAAGTATTGTCTATATCAGCAATACCAGACACTGTATCAGCTGATACAGCAGTATCTTTTACATTCAAACCTCTTAATGCATCGCCCCAAAAAGCTTTATCTATTTTTGTACCGGCAGGTTTTGTAAAATTAATTCCGTATGCGCTTGCAGCTGTTGATGTAAGTAATTCTTCACCTAAATCTTTTACAAATTTATTATCAAATGTTTGCTTCTGTTCTTGGACTTTTTCTTCATTTTGAACATCTTTTTTGCTCGGCACTTCGTTTCCGATTTTAAAATTGTTTACGTTCCTTTTTCCGTTAAATTCTACTGCCATCACATGACTCCTTATATTTACTCACATTTTATTTATCGACATTTTTTTGATTTTCTTTAATAAATTAATTAATTTGTACTAATAATGTTACAAAAGTTAATATATCTAGAAAAATTTCAATATGAAATTTCCTATTTTTATCATATACTCAACATATGGTAACCATAATGAAAACAGTAAAAACTCAGGCCGGTAACGAAATCAAGCTTTTGGGGAATAACCCTCACAAAGATATACTTGTAATCGGGGTTTTTCACGGTGATGAACCGCAAGGTAATTTTTTAATCAATGAATATCTAAAATCAAATCCTGAGACTAATCTACTATTCATAAATTGTTTAAATCCTGATGGAATGGCGAGAGGGACCAGGACAAACTTATCCGGAGTAGATATAAATCGAAATTTTCCGACAGCTAATTGGAGTAATCAATCTAACGGTGAATTTTACGGAGGGAAAACACCGGCATCCGAATCAGAAACACAATTTATAATAGAAATAATTAATGAATATAATCCCCAAATAATATTAACATTTCACGCACCATACAAAGTAGTAAATTACGATGGTCCGGCAGAAAAAATTGCTGAAAAAATTTCTAAAATAATAAATTACCCCACAGAAAAAAATATCGGATATCCAACTCCCGGAAGCTTTGGTACGTACTGTGGAATTGAAAGAAATATCCCTACAATAACGCTTGAACTAGACGAAAACTGTTGCATGAAAGATTTAATTCCACCTGTTTTTAAAATATTAAATCTACTTGAAACAATATGAAGTTATGTTAATTTTTTCTTAAACCAATTAAAGTTTTCTACAAAAACTCTCGTAAAAGAAATTGTTATATAAAATTTCAGGAGAAAAATTATGGTAGAAGGTATTAACGGAACAACAAAAGTACAAACACCAGTAAACGTAAACAATACAAAACAAAAAGAAAGCAACAAAGGGATAGTAATTTTCACAAAAAAAGGACTAACACCTGCTCAAGAACGAGCAGTAGAGAGCTTAAAAGAACAAATCGCCAAAGGAAACGCAACATATCACAATCCGGGTATCATAGAAACTGTACTAAATTATATGATAGACCATAAAACAGGTGATTATATAAGGATAGAAAATTATGCAGATCCAAATGAAAAAATAAGCTTAGGTGATGTAAAAGGGATACTGCAATTAAACTTACCGCCCGGAAGTTTATTGTGTAACAAAACCCAACGAGGCGGAGGTAATTTTGATTTATATGATGCACCTCAGCACGATGACGGAACTTACTATATAGACATATTCGTGAATGATTTGGCAGAAGGAACAGGTCTGAGCGAAAAAGAGATTCAGGTAATGTTTTCCTTTGAATAAGTTAAAACCCTCTTGTTTGATATATAATGTAAACAAAAGAGGGTTTTTAAATGAAATTACACAATTCATACACCAACAAAATTGAAGAATTCATCCCATTGGAAGAAAACAAAGTCAAAATGTACGTATGCGGACCAACGGTATATGATTATGCTCATTTAGGGCATGCCAGATGTTACATCACATGGGACGTTCTTTATCGGTACTTAAAATTCAAAGGTTATGAAGTAACATATTGCCGTAACGTAACTGATGTAGATGATAAAATATTAAAAAAAGCTACAACTGAAAACAAAACACCTGAAGAAGTTTCGCAGTACTGGTACAAGCAATTTACAAACTCTATGCAAGCACTAAACACATTAAAACCTGATATAGAACCATTTGCAACAAAAACTATTGGAGAAATGATATCTATAATAAAGGATTTGATAAAAAACGGTTATGCATACGAATCAAATGGTGATGTATATTTCAGGGTGAAAAAATTTTCCAAATACGGTCATTTATCAAAACAACCGATTGATCAGTTAGAAAGCGGTGCCAGAATAGAAATCGGAGAAAGTAAAGAAGACCCGCTTGATTTTGCACTATGGAAAAAAGATGAAAAATTCGGATACAAATCCCCGTGGGGTATTGGTCGTCCCGGCTGGCACATAGAGTGTTCCGCAATGAGTCGAAAATTTTTAGGAAAAACTATTGATATCCACGCAGGTGGAGCTGATTTAATATTTCCACACCACGAAAACGAAATTGCTCAATCAGAATGTGCCAATGGATGTAAATTTGTAAACTACTGGCTTCATAACGGTTTTGTAACCATTAACAAAGAAAAAATGTCAAAATCCTTAGGAAATTTTTTAACAATAGATGAATTGTTAAAAAAATATGATTCAAACACAATAAGATTTTTCATCTTAACAAATCATTATAGGATGCCTGTAGAATTCTCTGATGAAGCACTATCTTCTGCTCAAGCAGGAGTAAAACGTTTAATGAATGCCAAAAGAACAAATATTGATGACGGATTTGATATAACCACGACAGCAGAATATCGTCAATTTGTCGAAGCAATGGATGATGATTTAAATACGTCAAAAGCCTTAGCTGTATTATTTGATCTTGTGAACAAATCAAACAAAAATGAAGACAAAGCATACACGACACTATATAAACTTGCAAATGTTCTTGGTTTTAATTTTGAAAAGTTAGAACTTACATCAGAAGAGATTCAAAATGCATTAAAACATGTATCTGTTGTATTGGGAGAAACTTTTGATAATATAGAAGATTTAATTAAATTCCGTAAAAAAGCACGTGACGAAAAAAATTGGGAAATAGCGGATAAAATCCGTATAGCACTTGATGAAAGTGGAATTCTGGTAAAAGATTCAAAAGACGGAACTGTTCTTGAAGCTAAGTAATCCAAAAAAAAGCACCCTCTCGGGTGCTTTTTTTAAATTTATTTTTGAGTTTTATCAGTTTCTTGCTTTAAATTTTCTGTTTGTTGTTTAACTTCTTTTTGCAATTTACTTTGAATGTTTTTAGGATCGTAATCAGAATTAACATATTCAATTTTAGCATTTTTCTTCAAAGATTCAACTAAATCATCAAGAAGTTTAAGTTGTTTTTGGTTAGTCAAATAATTTTTTATATCAAACTTAGCTTTTTCAAATGGTTCCTGACCTGCTTCCATTCTGTCAGTAACTAAAATAATATGATAACCATATTGTGATTTTACAACAGGAGAAACCGTATTAGGTCTTTGTGAAAATGCAGCTTTAGAGAATTCCGGAACCATTTCTTCTTTGGCGAAGAATCCTAAATCACCGCCTTTAACTGCGGTTGTTGTATCATCAGAATTTTCTTTTGCATATTTTGCAAAATTATCAATATCCGATTTTACTTCATTGTAAAGTTTATCAGCTTTAACTTTTCTTGCATTAATTTCTTCATTAACTTTCGCCTTAATCTCATCCGGAGTTAAATCTTTATTTGCTGAATCTGATTTTATTATTTCTTCAATTTCAACAGGATTAGCTGAAATTAATATGTGAGAAGCTCTGACTTTTTCCGGATATTTAAATTTATCTATATTTGCTTTATAAAAACTTTCGGCTTCTGCATCTGAAACATCACTTTTGCCTAATTGTAACGCCAATTTTTTCATTTTAACTTCTTCTTCTAATTCTTTTCTGAATTGAGAGGCTGAAATCCCATTTTGTTTTAATATTACATTAAGTTGTTCTTTTGAACCTACTTTATCAATAATATCTTTTACAGCCTCATCGACATCATTTTTTGTAACCTTAATATCACGTTTAGCAAGTTCTTCATCCAAGAGTGTTTTAATAATAAGCTCATTAACTACTCTTTCCTTAATCATCAAATACATAAACCCATTAGGATTTTCTTTAATATTAATTCCCATTTTTGCGAACATGGAATTATTTGCTTGTTTATCAAAAGCTTCGTCAAATTGACCTTGAGTAATAACTTTATTATCAACTTTTATAACAGCTTCGTGTGATTTCAAACCGCAACCGGCAAACAACACCGCAGAAACTGCCAATGTTGCAATTAATTTTTGTCCCTTCATATTATTTCTCCTTATTTAATATTCATGACTAACTTTATACATATAATAGAACAAATCTGTCAAAATGTTAAATACTTCATCAAAATTCATATATTCATTATTTAGTAAGATTATGGAATTTCCATCCTGACAAGACTTTGGAGCAACAGTAAATTTAATTTTTTTCAAGATATTACCTGGCAAAGCTTTTTGGATAAGATTCCATTCAGGTTGTGTATATGGTGTATAAATTCTGATATTTTGGGGAGTTTCACGGATTAAGGATACTTTAACATCAGTTGCCGCGAGCCTTATTTTGATTAATTTTATTAAATTTTCAACACTAAGCGGCGGTTTTGCGAATCTATCTTTCCACTCCTCAGTAATATAATCTAATTCAAGTCTGGATTTTACATCCGCCAGCCGTTTGTATTCTATCATCTTCTGCTCTGCAGAACCGACCCATTCGTCCGGAATAAAAGCCGTTATATTTATATCGACTATAGAAGGCGTGTTTTTTTCTATATGTTCACCCTGCAATTCGTGAACTGTTTCTTCCAAAAGCTGACAATATGTATCAAATCCGACATTAATCATATGTCCGTGCTGTTTTGTACCGAGTATATTGCCTACACCACGTATTTCAACATCTCTTAGTGCAATTTGATAACCGCTGCCAAGAGTAGTAAATTCTTTTATCGCTCTAAGCCTGTGGATAGCATCTTTGGTTAATTCTTTACTTTTTCTGTAAAAACAATAACAGTAAGCTTGTCTTTGAGATCGTCCCACACGTCCTCTTAGTTGGTAAAGTTGTGCAAGACCAAATCTGTCAGCATCATGAATAATCATTGTATTAGCATTTGGAATATCTATACCATTTTCAATAATAGTTGTCGCCAGTAAAACATCATATTCTCTGTTAGCGAAATCAATAATAACTTCTTCAAGTTGTTTTTCATCCATCTGTCCGTGACCAACAGCAATTCTGGCATTAGGAATAAGCTTTTGGAGGTGGAATTTGAATTCTTCAATAGTTTCAACGCGATTGTATAAATAAAAAACCTGCCCTTCTCTATCAAGTTCATGAATTATCGCATTTTTTACCATAGTTTCATTCCACTCCCCAACGTAAGTTTTGATGGGAAGTCTGTTCTTTGGAGGAGTATTAATAACAGACATATCTTTTATTCCTGACAAAGACATATAAAGAGTTCTTGGTATCGGGGTTGCAGACATTGTTATTATATCAATATTTTCTCTTAATTTTTTTAATTTTTCCTTGTGTCTTACTCCAAATCTGTGTTCTTCATCAATAACCAATAATCCTAAGTCTTTAAATACAATGCCGTCTTGTAAAAGTCTGTGTGTTCCTATTACAACGTCACAAGCACCTGTAGCAAGATTTTTTATTGTTTCTTTTTGCTCTTTTTTGCTTCTGAAACGTGACATAAGCTCTACTTGAACTCCAAATGGTTTAAATCTTTCTGATATTGTTTGAAAATGCTGAAGTGCAAGTATCGTTGTCGGAACAACAACCGCAGCCTGTTTCCCCGATGTAACAGCCTTAAATATTGCACGCATAGCAACCTCTGTTTTACCAAAACCCACATCTCCGCATATAAGCCTGTCCATTGGTTGATCACTTTCCATATCGGCTTTTACCTCACCAATTGCACGCATCTGATCAGGCGTTTCAACATATTCAAAAGCCTCTTCCATTTCTACCTGCCATGTTGTGTCTGGTAAAAATTGGATACCTTTTTGCATTTTACGTTTTGCATAAAGTCTTAACAAATCATATGCTACGGCTTCTACTTCTTTCTTTACCCTTGATTTAGTGTTTTCCCAATCCTTGCCGCCCATTCTTGACAATTTTGGTTTTATATTTCCGGAGCCGCGATATCTTACAAGCATGTTCACTTGTTCTGCAGGAATATGCAATCTGTCTTTTGCTGCATATTCTATTGTAAGGTAGTCTTTTAATTGTCCGTCTATTTCTTGTTGGCTTAAACCTCTGTATATACCAACACCATGAATTGTATGGACTACATATTCGCCTTCTTGTATATCATTTATGTTTTCTATATATTCAGGCTTTTCTTTATAGTATGAACGCTTTGAAACAGTAATCTCTTTTGACCGTTTATTAAATAATTCACGGTCCGTCATTATTATCGTCTTGCAATCTTCAAGTATGCAGCCCGTACTTGCAAGACTTTCTGTATATTCTACGTTGAAGATTTCCTGCTCGGAAAAAATTTGCTTAACTCGTTCAGGGTAATCTGTAGCTATGATAATCCTGTAATCTTGCTTTTCTCTTATAAAATTTGCAATTAGGTCCAAATTAGCTTCAAAATTTTGCAGGGGCTGTGAATTAAACTCTATAATATCATCCATATCCCCATCAATAAAATTATTTAATCCTATTTTCACAAAATAAGATGTTTTACGCAAAAAATAATCAAAATCAAAATGATTTTTGTCTTTTAACGGCTTGATAAGCTCCAGTTTTAGATTTTCTTCGTATTGTTTTTGAAAATTATCAGACACAAATTCATATTTTGAATAAATTTCCGATGTTTCATCAAATACAATTAAATAATCCTTTAGATAATCAAAAACACTTACCAAATTAGAATTGAAAAAACTTTGATATACTTCTATTCCATCAAAATAACCTTCTTCTTCATCATTAAATTTATAACTGTTATCGCCCAAAACAAACTTGTATACAGGAAAAATTTCAGTTTCTTTGGTTTTTTCAACAGATTTTTGAGTTTCGTTATCAAAATATCTTATATCAACAACCTCATCGCCCCATAATTCTATTCTGACCGGTCTGTCAGAAAGCGAAAATATGTCAGCTATATCACCCCTTATACTAAACTCACCAATATCACTAACCATTGTTGCTCGTTTGTAACCTAGGTTTACCAATTTATTACTTAATTCTTTGAGGTCTAATTCATCACCTATTTTTATTTTAAAAACATTTTCTTCAAAAAATTTTTCATCCGGAAATTTTTCCAGAAGAGTCTTAACAGGACAAATTATTATATCCGGTTTGCTAAGCAAAATTTTTATTTGTTCAAAATATTCATAAAGATTAGAAGATATACCTTCGTACATAGAAATATTTTGAAAAGGAATTATTGCTGAATCTATATTAAATGCTTTTTTAAAATCATTTTGAAATCTTAAAGCATTTTGTTCTGTAGAGGTTATCAAAATCAGCTTCTTTTTGGAATATTCACGAACATTTTTAATAAGCAATAATCTTAAAAGAGACGTCAACCCCGTCACGGCAAAAGACCGTGACTGCGATATATAATCTCTAAATTGTGAAAATTTTTCACCGGATGAACAATTTATATTAAGCATTACTGTTGAGAAGTATTAGAACTTTTATAGTCAATTCCCATTTCTTTTAAGGTTTTTATAAAATTTTGAGCACAAATTTTCTGAGCTTCGGGCGGAACAATCCTTAAAATCTCAACTGTTTTAGAAATAACAGGATCCTTATCGTACCAACGATTGTTAGCATTAACAGGTTTTACCATTGCATAAAACTTATCTATAGTTTCTTTTGAAACTTTTTCTTCAATTTTTTGTAAAAAAACCTCAGCTTGAGCTCTTAACTCATTTTGATAATTCCGCAAAAGCTCAATTACTTCCAATAGCAACGGATCATGATCATACCAACGTTTATATGTAGGACTCATTTCGCATTTCCTCCGTAAGCTCAACAGGAGATACTATTTCATCTTTTCTCTCTATTTTGCCTCCTAACAATCTTATCTTATTTTCAAAATTTTCGTATCCTCTATCTATATGATGTAATTTTTCAATAACAGAATTACCCTCCGCCATTAATGCGGCAACAACCAAAGATGCCCCGGCTCGAAGATCACTTGCACTAAGAATTGCTCCGGAAAGTTTTTTAACACCCTTTATTATTGCATGATTCCTGTCTTGATGAATATCTGCACCCATTTTCCTAAGTTCAGGAACTTGCATAAAACGATTTTCATACAAACTTTCCGTAATAATTCCGACTCCGTTTGCCGTTGTTAACAATGTCATTGCCATTGATTGCAAATCCGTAGGAAATCCCGGATATGGTTGAGTTACAAAATTTATTGAATTTAGTCTGTTTTTGCAAGCTACTTCAATGGAAGTTGGATCAACAAGTTTTATATTTGCACCCATTTTTAATAACTTATCTGTAAAAAACGATAAATGTGCAGGATAAATATTTCTTATTACAGCCTTCCCTTTAGTCCCGATAATAGCAGCCATGTAAGTTCCTGCCTCAATTCTGTCGGGAATGGTCGTATATTCAATCGGGTGTAAATCCTCTTGTCTTACGCCGTTTATGACAATTTCAGAGGTTCCGGCTCCTATAATGTCAGCTCCCATAGCGTTGAGAAAATTTGCCAAATCAACAATTTCCGGTTCTTGAGCAGCATTTTGAATCCTTGTTGAACCATCTGCAAGTACCCCCGCTAGCATTAAATTTTCTGTAGCTCCAACCGAAGGAAGATCCAAACATATCTCTGCTCCAACAAGTTTACTTGCTTTCGCATGAACATATCCATTCTCTATTTTTAACTTGGCGCCAAGTGATTCTAAGCCCTTTATATGAAAATCAACGCGTCTTTCTCCTATTGCACAGCCACCCGGCAGGGCAACAATTGCTTCCTTACATCTTGAAACAAGTGCTCCCAGAACATTGAATGAAGCTCGCATCTTACTTACAAGTTCATATTTCGCAGTTATGCTTGTTATTTCAGTTGCATCTATTGTTAAGGATCTTTCTGACTTGTCATATGAGGTCTTAACACCCAAACTGCTTATAACCTGAAGCATAATTTCAACATCTGTTAAATCCGGAACGTTATATATTTTTGATTCACCTTTTGCTAAAAGAGAAGCTGCCATAAGCTTTAAGACAGAATTCTTTGCCCCGCCTATAAAAACTTCTCCTTTCAATGGTGCTCCACCTTTTATATAAAACTTTTCTACCAATTATTTTACCTCAAAGTCTGACTCTATCTTATAATAATACAACCACAACATTTCTATGTAAATATTTTACAATATGTAAACAATTGTTTGATTAATACGGTTTTATCAGATTAGTACAAAATATTTTCAAAAAGTTCGCACTAAAAAAGCACCTTATTAAAGGTGCTCTTTATTATAACTATTCTACAACTTCTTCTTTGTCATCTTCAATATCTTCTTCTACCGCATCCATGCGTATAGATTCTTTCCCCGGTGTTAGAGTCTTACCTTTATATTTTTCAATCTGACGAGCAAGTTTATCTGCCAATAAATCAATACTTGCATACATTGATTCAGCAGCTTCTTCACAACGTATCACGCCAGTTGACATTTTACAAGACACTTCCGCAACATGCTTTCCTGATGCTGCAGGATTTTTGATTACCGATAGTACAACTTCAATTCCCTGAATCTGATCGTAATGAGCTGCTACTTTGCCCATCTTTTCTTTTACATAAGCCTTAATAGCATCAGTAATTTCAATATTTCTTCCGTTTACGTAAATGTGCATCTAAAACCTCCATTGTTATAACCGCAGTATAACATAATCCGTCTATTTTTTAAAGGGGTACCAAGCTAATCTTCAATAATAAATTGAGGCAATTCTACATTCGGAGTTCCAATAACTCTAACCAATTCCAATACAGATGCCTTCATCTGACACTTTTGTGATGATCCGCTGAAAAAATCCTTGTAAAAACAACCTTCACAGTTGCAACCTCTCTTATAACATTCAAGTGCCGTCGGAGTCCATCTTCTTACAGCAACCGCTCTACCCATATCTCTACTTCTAAACAATTTATATAATCTCCAAATTATTCTACATACACATGAGCGATAGCGACAGCAAAACTGTCGTTACTCCACCCCTTAGGTCGCTTGTATCAACTATCTCCGACCTCTTTATACTAACATTATAGAGAATAAGTATTATTTTTCAAGGGGCGGACATGATGTTATGAAGTTTTGTAACAACATCCGCTATCACTGCTATACAGCCGATTTTGGACTGTCAATTAAGGCTTTAATTAAGCTATTACATGATTTTAAGATTTTAAACCATGAAAACCCATGTCATAACATGGTTTTTCATGATTTTGAATCTTATTAAGAAATGTAAAATATTCAGAAATATTGCCTTATTCAGGCACAAAAGGCATGCCCAAACCTAAAAAATCAACGATTTAAAAGCAAGAAAAATTAATATACAACCGCCTGAAATCTCGAGATGTTGAGAAGGAAAAGTTTTTAAAAGATTTCCTGACCAAAATCCGGCAAACGACATAATAAAAGACACAAAGCCAATAATAAAAACCGATAGAAGAATCGGAGCATGGGTAAAATTTAGGCCAGCTCCAGCTACCAAAGCATCTATACTTGTTGCAATTCCCAATCCCAAGAGACATTTGAAACCTATGCACATAATTTTTTGTTCCTTTACGCTATAGGATTCTAATATAAATTTAAACCCGAGAAGAATAAAAATTACGAACACAAGCCATTTACTGAACGGTTGTACAAGATTGTAAACATAATCGGCACCAGCAAAACCGATACAAGGCATAAATCCTTGAAACAATCCCATAGTAAAGGCTAAAAACAACGAATTTTTAATTCTGTTTTTCGTAAATATAAGTCCTTGAGAAAAGGAAACCACCAAACAATCTATCCCTAAAGCAAAAGCAAGTAAAATTATATCAAATAAGTTCAACTTCCACCTCAAACAATCTATTCCAAGGAAATTTATATTTACAGTAACATTTTATTCCAATTTTATTAAACACAATTTGCTCAAAATCAATCATATAGTCTTTAATTTGACTTAAGGAAGGTTTCAGTTGCCTAACATTTGCCTGATAAGCCCAATCATCCAAAAATCTGACTATTTGAGATTTTTTAAATGCTGATTCATTGTATTTGTCAGCCAAAAATTTCACTTTTGCCGTACAAATAAGGCTTCCCAAAGAATTAGCCGAAGTATTCCACGCAGAATAACCAAAAAAGTTCTCATCAAATTTGCACTCAAATAATTTGCTGACGAAATTATTATCTGCTCCATTTGCAAACCTTACATCCGCAATCATATATGGTCTTTTGGGTGCATCAAATACTGAATTAAACATTTCTGTTTGAATTCCCATGACAATTTCACCCTGATGATCTTTGAAATTATTCACATACAGTAAAATATCCGCATCTTGTTCATCAGAGATCTCACAACCGGCAAGTAAAATTTGATTATTTACGCATTGTTTAATGGACACATCTTCGTAATTTGAAATCAAATTTATCTGAGATGGTTCCAAAAAAATTGGAGCAATTCTAACTTTTTTCTGTAAAGACATTGCCAATAATGAAAGCGGGATTTCATCAGCTCCTGTTTTAACGAAACCACCAAGATTCTTTAATTCATTTGCTTCCATTACGTTAAAGCCGTACTCAGAACAGTCATCTTTTGAAAAAACCAATTGACTAAAAATACCTTCTTTTTGCCAATTTAAATAAACTTTATTTACATCAAAGTTTCTTTTTCTGCCGGACAAATAATCTTCAAGTATATTATCAGGAACTTCTTTTTTGCAAACTGTCCCATATTTATGCATGCAATAGGAATAATTAAATATTTTCTTACCCCATTGGGACCAATATTCTTTTTCCTCTTCATTTATAGTATTATTTGACATACGCATTATACTGGAAAATGCGTATACAGGAAGTTTTTTAGATACAAGAATATTCTTCAACTCATTTATTCGACTTATTATTTGTTCAAAAGAATCTGAACATCTTCTTGAAGGAATAAGCCCACCATATGCTATAGTATCAAGTGAAACAACTATCGCATCAAGATTATCAAGATTACGAAGCCATTTCAAAAGCCTATTCACATCGGCACCTTGTGTCAAATTACCCAACCATTTGCGTTCAGGCAATACAAGCTCTATACTCTCATCTATTGCTGCAATCTGTTCAGGCAAAAGGAAACTGACAGGTCTGTCATCTATTGGTATAAATCCAATCTTCATATGTCAATTATAAAATAATATTAGATATTAGCCAATAAATTTACAATTATTATCTAACAAACTCTATTTTTATTACCGCCATTAATAAAGTCTTTTATTCCTTCAAAGGTTTTTGTCAAAATGTAATTTATTGCATCTTGTGATTCATAAGCTATGTGAGGAGTAATAAAAACATTTGGCATAGAGACCAATTCCTTTATGAGCGAAGAGTTTTCAAAGCAGGATAGAGAAGTTTTTTCAAGCTTTTTTGAGAATTCCTCACATTCTTCAGTAACGCAAGCGACAACATCCAGCGCAGCTGCTGTAATCTTACCATTTTCAAGTTGCTCCTTAAGGTATTTAAGTTCAACCACTTCACCCCGTGCAACATTCACAAAAATTGAATCTTTTTTCATTATATTGAATTCGTGTTTTGAAAACATATGATAATTATTGCCTGTGTATGGAATGTGTAATGTTACTATGTCCGAATTCCTAAGCAAATTATCAAGAGTAGTAAAATTTACCTTATATTTCTCCTGCAATTCAAGTTTTTGCACCACATCATAAGCTAAAATATTCATACCGAAAGAATAAGCTAACTTACAAACTGCAGCACCTATTGCACCAGTGCCGACAACACCCAAAGTCATATTCTCCAAGTCTTTACCCACATATGATTTTTTATAAATTTGATGATTCTTAATATCATCTATTGCATTAAAAATCTTTCTGGACATGCCGAGGATAAGCCCCATAGTAAATTCTGCAACAGATGTCTCGCCATAATTTTGGACATTTAGTATAGCAATATTTCTTTGATTGCAAGCTTTCTGGTTAATATAATCATAACCAGTTGACCGCGTAGCTATTGCTCTGAGATTTTTAAAACTATTTATAACTTTAGGGGTCAACTCAGAATTAATAAAAGTACTTATTATTATAGTATTCTGTTTATCTTCTTCTGATATTTGACAGATAGTGTCTTCATTAAGACTAAAGTCAAAAAATTTAATCTCATAATTATCAAATTTGTTTTTGCCGAAAAAATCATATTCAGTTTCACGATAATCAAATATTAACATTTTTATTGCCATATAAACCTCCACAAAATATTATTTTAACAACCGAAAATTAAATCTATTACACGAAAGTATATAATTTAGAATTGTAATAATTAAACTATAAGAGAATGAAAGCTCTTCGAAAAAAAGTTATTTTGGGATATTGAAAGGAGTAAAAATGAAACACGATATAATAATAAGGGAACCCGATTTGTACTTTGACAGCATCCACCAAGAATTAAATAATTTTCTTAGAGATACACTTTTAACACAAAGTTTTGCAAATCCGCTTAACATTAAAAAGAATTCAATATGGCGACCTGCCATAGAAGTAAAACAAAGTAAAGATAATTATACTGTAAAAGTTCAACTGCCCGGAATAAACAAAGATGATATTGAAATAGAAATAAATAACGATTTTATGACCATAACAGCAGAAACGCAAGAAGAAAAAGAAGAAAAAGAAGAAGAAGAAAAAAACGCACGTTATCACACAAGTGAATTCCGCTATGGTAAATATCAACGTACAATTTCTTTTGATCAAGCTATAAAAGCGGATAAAGCTAACGCAAAATATAAAAACGGTGTTCTTAAAATAACAATCCCGAAACAAAATACTGAAGATTCAAAACCAAGACGAATAGAAATTCAGGAATAAATCCGGTGTGAACGCCGAATCAATCCCGGATATGCTGGGACATGCATCAATGCGGCAAATGACTTTGACATTAACACACCGGCGGTTGTTGGGACCTGCATGAATCCTAATTTACAACCGAATAAGAATCCGATAACTAAACTCTGTTATCGGGTTCTTTATTTATAAAACAGGCTGAATAATGATTTTCACCTACTTTCAACATCTCTGGAATATTATTTAAACAAATTGGCATGCAAAAATTACATCGAGGATGAAATTTACATCCACTTATGATTTGTTGAATTGATGGAGGCTGCCCCTTTATATTTTCAAGTATTTCAGAACTTTCTGACGGGACTGCACTAAGCAATGCCCTTGAATACGGATGGTTTGGAGTTTGAAAAAATTCACAAGCAGGTGCCGTTTCTATTATTCTGCCTGCATACATAACAGAGACTTCATCCGCATTTTCTCCTACTAAATTCAAATCATGAGTTATTAAAAGTATTGATGTACCCAGTTCTGTTTTAATCATTTTGAGTAAACGCATAATTTGAGCTTGAATTGTTACGTCCAATGCGGTAGTGGGTTCATCAGCAATCAAAACTTCTGCATTACAAGCTAAAGCCATTGCTATTATAGCTCGTTGTTTCATACCGCCTGAAAATTCGTGAGGATATGTTTTTAATCGCAATTCAGCACAGGGAATCTGAACCATTTCAAAGGCTTCAACAGCTTTTTTATATGCTTCTTTACCTTCCAGACCTTGATGGATTTTTATCACCTCCAATAATTGATCGCCAACTGTATAAAGAGGATTTAATGATGTCATCGGATCTTGAGGAATTAATGCGATTTTAGAACCTCTTATTCTTTGTATTTCCTTTTGAGAGCAATCTAATATATTTTTCCCGTCATAATAAACTTCACCGCCAACTATTTTAGAGTTCTTAGGTAACAATTTTAATATACTCATTGCTGTGATTGTCTTACCGCAACCAGATTCACCAACAAGCGCATACATTTTACCCTTTTTTAAACTGAATGAAACATCATAAAGGGCCTGTTTGAATCCACTCTCGCAATTAAAACCTAAATTTAAATTTTTTACTTCTAAAACTGTCATAAGTTAATTATATATTTAAAAAGGGAATATGAAAATAGGGTGACAAGGGAATAAAAAAATTAATATTTCTTAACAACAATAAAAGTTTTTTGAAGATATCGCCGTATACATACTTGTGTAGAAAAGTATGTATATATAAACCGTATATATTAAGTATTGTAAACTTAAATACAATACAGTTTAAACTCACATACAGAAAGGATTTCTAAGATTTAACAAGCAATAAAAACAAGATAACATATGCAATTTTGAAACAAAAAAAACGTTTAACATGATATCACGAGAATAATGATTTATTTAATAATAGCCACAAGGCTGAAAGGATGTGAACGATGTCAGTGAACAATGTGCCAAACAATTCTGAGTTTTTGACAGGAGCAGAATATGCAACTTTACCTAGAGCAGAAAAAAGAAGATGGAATAATGCCAGTGAAGCGGAAAGAAAACAAATTACCATCGAATACAGAAATGCTGCAAAAAACCAAGATGTGATAACCGGTTTCGACATTGAACAAGATGCCGAGCAAGTTTCTCCCGAAGAACAACTAACACGCCAAGAACGTCGTAAACAAATCCAGCAAAACGAAGCTAACGAAATGGCTAAAATGAAAGAACAGTCTAAAAAATACGCTGATAGTTTATACAAACCGGTAGAATTACATGATGAAGAAAGAAAAATAATAGAAGAAGCAGCAAAAAACGATAATATTGATACAAGTATTCCATTTTATAAGAACAAAAAGTGGCAGAAAGCCTTAAGAAAAGTTGTTGAAGCCAGAGTCGCAGAGACAAGGGAAAAAATAAAAGAACTGGCTTTAGCAAAAGCTACTGACGAAAAACAAAAACAAAAAATTAATGAAGAATTTGCTAAAGGTGCCGATTTTGATAAAGAAGCCGCAAGGATAATAGTTAAACGTTTACGAATTGGTGACCGAGTAGAAAACACAAGAGTATTTGACACATTGGGCGAACGTAGAGATGCAAGAAAAGCACTTGGAGATGAAGCCGATGGTTTAAGGTTAAAAGTACACAAGCAAGGATTTCTTGGAGGTTTGGAACAAAGAGCCATGGCCCTTGAAATTAATACAGAAGATCAAAGCAACCACGAAATAGCGCATTCATTACTATCACCAAGAGTCGGATCCGATTTAGTCGCACAACCGAATGAAGTTGAAGGTGCAGCATCAAAAGCATTTCTTTATGATAATGATGTCGCGGCTAAATATGAATACAAAAGACTTGGATATGGAGTAAAAGATGATATTTGGAAAAATCTTGCAAAAAGCCTTGGGGTAGCAACCCTGTCAGCATTGGGTGCAAGTGCTTTCCCGACAATAGTAACTGCTTTTGCTGAAGCCGGAGTATTTAACTCAGTAACTGGTGGCATGTTAGCATACGACAGTGCAAGTGCAAGCGTAACATCATTTAACTGGCAGGGCGGTCTCCTTGGCGGCGGTATTGCAGGTGTATTATCAGGATTATTATTCGGTAAAACAGAAGATCCTGATGTATTACACGGTGCAGGAATTGAAGAATTATTCAAACCGGACAAAATGAACCCCGGCAAAAAAGCATATGAAGGAATGACTTTTGGAACAGCGGAGAATACTGAAAAAGTAAAATATATTCTTATGACAATCGATTCACTGGATGCAACCACAGGTCAGAAAGAAGAACTTCTAAAAATTGCGGCCGGAAAAGACGGACAACATATACTAAGTCCTGAAGAGCTTGTAATGGCCGGTTTATGGGCAATGGAAGCTAAAGAAAAACCTGAATTACTTCCGGAAGATCCATGTCCGCCATGTCCTGAAGAAAAACCTTGTGATTGTGACGAAAAAGAAGAACAAGTGGAGGAAGCACCGGAAGAAAAACCACCTGTTCCGGCACCGCAGGCCAAAGAAATCCAAGGGTCATTATCTGATCCTAATATAAAAGTTGAATACACTCAAGATACACAACAGAACGCTCATAATGCAACATATAATTATGAAAGAAAATCCGGAGAGTATTGGTTTGGTATTGTACAAAACATGTATACTACAGAAGACGGTAAACCAATAGACGGAAGTACTGCCAATGCTATTGCAAGAAAAATTAAAGATGCACATAATATAGACAGATCCAGTGCCAATATTCCGAAAATAGTCAAACTTGACTACGAAATTGAAATTAACGGTAAAAAATACAAGTTAATTGATGTTTCAGACCCTGAAAAATTCAAAAGGACTATAGACAAAGAAGAATCAGATGCAAGAGTTGTTGCCAACACAAGGGCAGATCAAACTACAACGACAGAAAATACTACATACGGATACAGAATAAAAAATGAAAATGATGAAGTTTTAGCTGAACGTAAAGGATTTACTACCAAAGAAGATCGTGATACCAGAGCTACTAGTGACAGTACATATTACAAAAATCAATTGAAATAAAAGTAAAAACTCAACAAGACAAAGAAAAGACCTCTTTTAAAGGAGGTCTTTTCTATACTACTTCAACACCATATGGAATAGATTTTAAATTATTTCTAACCCAAAAACCCTGTTGTTCATCAAACTCAAATCCTATGCCGAAATATGTTGAACCGGAACCCGACATAATTGCTTTAGGGTAAAGTTTTTTTATTTTCTGCAGTTCTTTGTAATCGTCAAATATAGCCCATTCCAAATCATTCATAAACATTTGTCGGTTAACATCTTTAGTCTTTTGTGCAAATTTTGTATAAGCATCTTTAGCACTTATTCCCAGATTAACCGGTTTTATTAGAGATACACTGAATTCTTCAAACGGCAAAGCTTCCAAGATTTCACCTCTTCCTAAGGCTTTCTGTTTTCCGCCTGATAGGCACATATTTAAATCAGAACCTAATTTAGCACAGAGCAGATGTAAACTTTTCAAATTTAACGGTTCACCAAATAATTTATTCAAACCAAAAATAACTCCTGCAGCATCTGTGCTTCCCCCAGCAAGTCCGGCTGCAACAGGGATATTTTTTTCTATAAAAACATTAATTTTACAAGGCAATAGATTTATACTTTCTATAAAAAGTAATACTGCTTTATAAACAAGATTTCTTTCATCATAAGGAATTTCTTTACTGTTTCCTGAGAGATTAATTTCAAATTTGTTATACTCTTCAACAGAAATTGTCAGATAGTCATATAAATTTATAGTTTGCATAACACTTTCAATATTATGAAACCCGTCATCGCGTTTCCCGATAATTTTTAAATTAAGATTAATCTTTGCCGGACATTGGATTTTAATTTGTTTCAAGAAGAGCCTCCGATAATTTACCTAATGTTTCAATAGAAAGCTTTTCACCCCGAATATTTTCATCAATATTCAATTTTGAGAGTGCGTTGATTATTGAATTTTTTGGGAATCCTCCGTTTAAAAGACAATTTTTTATATTTTTACGTCTTTGAGAAAAAGCAGCTCTGACAGTTTTTTTGAAATGCTTATAATCCGAAAGTGTTAAACGAGGTTCCTTTTTAACAACGAGCTTAACGAGTGCCGAATTAACTTTTGGAGCGGGATAAAAAGACTTTTTCCCAACAAGTTGAAATATCTCTACATCAGCCCAAAACTGAGAAAGTATTGTCAAAAGTCCATATTGTTTTGAAGGCGAATTTTCATCAGCAGCCATTCTGTTTGCAACTTCTTCTTGAACCATTAAAATTATATCAATTATTTTATTTCTGTTCTTATTTTCCAAGTCATCAATTTCGCCCAAAAGATGAGCAATAATAGGACTGGTAATATAGTATGGAATATTTGCAACTATCTTAATCGGTTCATCACATAAAGATGATAAGTCCGTTTTTAATATATCAGCATGAATTATTTCTAAATTTGGTGCTTTAAGTTTTTGAAGTTCTTCAATGGCATCTTCATCCAATTCAACGGCAATAACTTTTTTGGCATATTTAACCAATTGTTCTGTTACAAACCCAATTCCGGGGCCAATCTCCAAAATTGTATCTTCAGAAGAAATATTTGCATTATCTATTATTATCTTGATAATTTCTCCGTTTATCAGGAAATTTTGACCAAGACGTTTTTTTGTTCTAAAAAACTTTGCCCTTTCGAAGTAGTTCATCTTACTAATAATAATACCACACAAAGGTAAATGTTTTAAAAAATTTTCTTTGATAATTTTAAAGATGTTATAATTAATGTGTTGGAGAAATAATGATAAATACTCAAACTAAAATTAAACTTGAAAAAGAAGATATACTAAGATTATATACTGAAGGATACAGGTCATCTCAGGAATACACAATCGGCATGGAATACGAACGCTTGCCAATTTCATCATCTTCATACAATGCTGTTGACTATAGTTTAGGGATAACGGAATTTTTAAGACAATTTGCAAAAGAAGAAAACTGGGATTATATAACTGATGATTACAATATAATAGGACTTAAACAAAATCACGATACCATAACTCTTGAACCGGGCTGTCAAATTGAATTAAGTATAAAACCTGAAAAAACAATATTTGAGTTGCAAGAAAAAATTAATTCATTAAATAAAAAAATGAATAAGATATTGGACAGTCTCAATATAACCCTTATTGAATATGGTGTTTCCCCACTTTCTACACATAAGAATATTAACATTCTTCCTAAAAAACGATATCAAATAATGGCAAAATATTTATGGGGTATTTTATCGGATGTAATGATGCGCGAAACTGCCGGTATTCAAGGAACATTTGATTTTAAGAATGAAGAAGATGCGATAAGAAAATTCAAATTAGCGAACAAATTAAGCCCCTTTATGACAGCCATGTTTGCTAATTCACCAATACGAGGAGGAGTCGAAACGGGTTATAAGACATTCCGAGGCTTAAGCTGGCTTAATACTGACAACGACAGATGCGGATTCGCTTGTAATTTAGATAGAGATTTTTCTCTTGAAAGCTACATAGATGCCGTTATAAAATCACCTGTGATATTCTTAAATAAAGGGAATACCACCATAAACGTAAACGGGAAAATTAACTTCGAACAATTTATGAAACACGGGTTTGAAAATTATGAAGCCACAATTGATGATTATAAGCTTCAGGCAAATTTATACTTCCCTGATGTTAGAATGCGAAACTTTATAGAAATAAGAAATCACGATTGCGTAAGCATGCCATTTGCAATTCTGGCAATATACAAAGGAATACTGTACAACGATGACGCAATGAAAGAAACTGAAGAATTATTTAAAGAATATTCTAACAATGATTTTATTGAATTAAGGTATAATGTTCCCAAAAACGCATTACAAGCACATTTAAGAAACTATGAAGTATCCGACATAGCAAAAGATATACTTTACATAGCAGAAAAGTCATTGATAAGTATGTCCACAGGCGAAGAAAAGTTTCTTGAACCCATAAAAGAATACACTCTAAACAACCTCTGTCCGGCAGATATCATTCTGCGAAATTGGAACGGATTGTGGAATAAAGATATACAAAAATTAATAAAATATTTAAAAAATCTTAGCCAATTAAGTACTTAACATATTTATTGGCATATTTTGCAACAAATATCGCAACTAAACTTAATATGTAATCATATGCTACTTTAAGCAAACTTTGTGAAATTATCCATCCTTTAATAAATTCCCACCCGTCGTGTCTTAAAGCTGCTATAAAAAGCATATAAATTATGCCGATAATATGTATTACAACAACACCAACCAAAGCGGCTTTTAAAATATTACGTATAGAAAACCCACTTTCCAAAATAGAACCTGCAAAAAATACCGCCGGAATATAGGCTATAATATACCCGAAACCAGGTTCAAAAAAATACTTAAGACCTCCGCCCAATGCGAATATAGGGAAACAAAATAAGCCAATTATAATGTACAAAATAATACTTGTTATACTTAATCTACGACCCATCAATCCTACAACAAATAAAACAGCAGGAATCTGAGGAATTATAGAAAATGTGTACAAAAAATTTTCCTTTGTTAAATGATTATTAGAAAAAATATCAACAGGAATTATAAAATGCGTTATATTCAACTGTACAAACGTTGATACCATAAGTAAAAAAGAGCAAAATAGCACAAGAAGTATATTTAAAAACGGGATTTTAATCTTCTTTTTTTCTTTTTTGACCCTCTTAATCTTAGGAATCATTGATTCATCATCTGTCATTTTAGCCCTCTGGAAACAATTTTTTCGTAATTCAATTTAAATTTATCGTAAAATATATTTTCTGTCCACATTATTAATGCATCTTCATTATTATTTTGGTAATATCCCTTGCGAGTACCTAAAGATTTAAATCCGTATTTTTCATACAAATTTATCGCGGCAATATTTGATACTCTAACTTCTAAGGTAATATACTTAGCTTTGTTTAAGTAACAATCATCAATAATACTTCTTAAAAGAGTTTCACCGACTTTTTTCCTTCTGTAATCGGGAGCAACAGCAATATTTGTAATATGTACTTCCTCCAAAATTTGCCAACTGCCTGCATAACCTATCAAAAATCCTTCGTCATTGAATGCGCTGTAATAACGCGCCAAACTGTTAGCAAGCTCACTTAAAAAAGAATCTTTAGACCAATGATGCTCACCATAAGCCTGTTCTTCAATAAGCATAACCGCATCAAGATCGGTTTTTTGCATTCTTTTGACAGTTATTTCCATAAAATTATTTTACCACAATAAATTAATCAAAATAAAAATCTTTTAGATATTAATAGAAAATAAATATCAAAAATTTTGCTAAAATTAATTTTGTTAAACAAATGTAACAATTTTGATTTGACATGCACGCTATGTTAAACTCTTATAGAGGTTAACTTAGGGGAAGTTTCAATGAGAAATATTATAATATATACAGACAAAAACGTTTCAAACATATCGGATATATTATCGAAAATTGATGATACTAATATCAGGATAGAACAAGCATCAAAACTTAAAGAATATGAAACCCTTAATCCGGCAATAGTTGTTGTTGAAAATGTACCTGATTTAAAAGAGATTTTAATGGTAATAAAATTTAAAGTTCCAGTACTGTTCATAGGAGAGTCATTTAAAGGAACAACCGTTAGAGCAGTGGCTTATGACTATATAAAGACGCCGGTTGATAATGAAGAACTTTTAATCCGGACAAATTGTCTTTTAAAAATTAGAGATCTGAGAGAAAAGCTAAAAGTAGTTTCAACTACTGATGAACTTACCGGATTACATAACAGAAAATATCTCAATGAACGTTTAGAACAAGAAATTTCACGCGCAAGAAGATACGGTACAAGTCTTTCATGTTTACTGTTTGATCTTGACTTTTTTAAGGTTGTTAATGACATATATGGATACGAATGGGGAGATGTACTTTTACGTTCAATTGCGGACAAATTAAAGCAATTAATAAGAAAAGAAGATGTTTTAACAAGATATGGTGACGAAGAATTTCTACTAATCTTACCTAACACATCAGAAGATAATGCATTTCTGTTTGCAGAAAGATTCAGGCGCGATATAGAGAAAATGGAATTCATACCGGCAGGAGAAGAAGAAAGACACCCTATAACAATATCAGGTGGGATTTCAACATATCCTTGTATAGAAGCTGCAGAAGAAGATGCAAATACAATAATTCGCTATGCAGAACACGCATTATATAACGCAAAAAAACGCGGTAAAAACAAAATAGTTCAATTCTCACAGATAAACCTAGGAGAATAGAATTATTTAAAAATCCTCCTTTCTGAACACTTTAAAAAGTGTGTATATCTGGTTAATAGGCGGTGCCCTCCATCGCCTTTTATTTTGTGCGCATAAATATTTGTATTGACAAAATCAGAGAAAAATATTAATATAGCTACATCGTTAACCGAAGGGAGACAGAAAAATGAGAAAGATAACAATCCTTAAAATGCATACTATATCTAGTTTTCTTACAGGGGGGGGGGGCAGATAGCCCAAATCCTTTGTTCACTTGACTTTACAAGGTTTCATTACTATAATTTAATTAGGTTGATCTATAGGTTTGGAGGGTTTATGAAATCTTTTGGCAAAGTTAAATATCGTCGTTATGCTTTTACTCTTGCTGAAGTCTTAATCACTATTACCGTTATTGGTGTCGTTGCTGCGTTGACTATTCCTAATTTGGTTAATAATTATCAAACAAAACAACAAAATACAGCAGCAAGTGCATTTGAAACAAAGTTAGGTGAAGCATTAAGAATAATGAACACCCAACAAAATCTGGTTGGGCTCGGAACTACTGAAAATTTTGTAAATAACCTGCAAAAATATATAAAAATAACAAAGATTTGCGATAATACTCAATTAAATGAATGTTTTACAGAGGAAATAAACGGAGCAACAAGTGTAGTCAACTTATCTGACGAAAGCACATATTCAAATGACCCAAATTCACCAACAAAAGCAGAAAGCTTGAAGACAGCAAAAGAACTTGGGAAAAAGGACTGGGGTACAAATACAATGGGGTTACAATTTGCAAACGGAGTAAGCGGAATAATTGCTTATAACCCTCAATGTAATGCTAACCCTTTTGATAATAATGCTATTGGAATATCAGGTGATAAAAACAACATCAAGTTTTCAACAGATTGTATAGCGTTGATATACGATACAACAAGTTTTTCCAAACCTAATCAAAAAAACAAGGATATCCGACTTTCAAATGCAACAGTAGGTGATGAAGGCTGTGCTTTTAAAATAGGTGATGCTTGCATAAAAGCAATAGCAAAGCCACCTGCAATAACAAGTGCAGAATGTGAAAATTTAAAATCAGAACTCGGTATAAACGATTGCAAATCTGATACTGATTATTGGGCAGGTGCAGTGAAATACTGCGGAGGGAAACAAAATATGCTAACATCTGCAGAACTGGACACATTAGCAAGTTACGTTTTCCAAAATGAAGAAAGAGCATATGCTTTAGGGCTCACGAAAACTGGAAAAACATCTTGGACATATCTGTGGGGTGACACTGAATACAACAACGCAACTTCAGGTGTCGGAAACTATTCAACAATGCGTAGGGCCCTAGTTATAGGATATTTTGGCAATCCATCCGACGATGGAAACTGGGGTGACAGGGCTCGTTCAACATCAAATAAATCTGTATTTTGCAAGCAATAAACTCAAGAATTATCAACACCATATCCGAACATAGCAAAATCGTATTTAATTGGATCGTTATAATCAAATTTTTTAAGGTTTTCAGTTAATTCTAAAACGGCTTTAAAGTCGTTAGAAGTCCTTTTCAACAAACCCATTTCACGCGAAATTCTTGCGACATGGACATCCAGCGGAATTAATAAATTTGACGGCAAGATAAAATCCCAAATTCCAAGATCAACTGGTCCTTTTCTAACCATCCAACGCAAAAACATGCACATACGCTTCATAGCACCGCCATTTCTCGGATTAGGAAGCATAAAATAAAACCCTTGCCCAACAGGTTCTTTAACACGCGAATAAAAATAATCAATTACAGGTATAAACACATTATTTTCAACAGGATTTTCAAAAGCATATTTAAACAAAGATTCCAGACCTGAATTACTTTCATAAAGTTCACGCATAATTGAAAAAATTTGTGAAAAATCTTGGGATTTACCAAATCTATAATTAAAATTACCAAGCATACCGGACTCAAAGTTCATTATAAAATTATAAGGTTCATTTTGAGCAATATCAAATAAATCTTCAAGTTTCTTTATAAAAACATCACGCCTGCCATATGCTAACAATGACGCTATAAAAGCCGATATTTCCACATCTTTTTTGTCCGAATATCTTTTGGGAAACTGTATTGGATCATTTTTAACAAAATCAATAGTTTCATATTTCAAAACCAAAGCATCAATATCGGATTTCATAATCATAATTTAAAGACTAACATATAAAATTTAATTAATCAAATACATAATACATAGATTCATTAAAAACATTTGTATAAGGTATTAGTTTAGGATTTTTATGAGCTTTTGAGGATGATAAATTAACTATTTGGGAATTTTGCATATCAACAAGATAATTTTTATTATCTTTAAGTTTAACTTCATTCCAAACATGTTTAGAGACTCCATCTGTTCCAACCCATTTACCCCTAATAAGTCTTGTTTGAAGACCTGTTTCATCAGCAAGGATCTTATACATAATTGCTTTGTGATCACATAAAGCACATTCATTTTCAAAAATTTTACCGATTAATTGATCTTTTTCTGCGGTAGAATGTGCTATTTCTAGGGGATATACCGATTTTTTAGGGGTGTTTCCGCTAATATCAGAAATAAAATTATACAAAAATTTCATTTTTTTATTTTCTGACATCTGCAATGTTTTTTCTTTTACGTAATTAATAACAGAACTCAAATATACATCTGCACCCCTATCAACAATTACAACTTTACTGTTTTCGGAGATACAATTCCCCGATTTATCAAAAACGGCCCTTGAACCTCCGTCACGAAAACCGTCAATAACTTTGTCATATTCCATTAAACAATCTGTTTTTGCATATTTATTAGAAATCTTAATGGCTTTTTCTGACTTAGAAAAGACCGTTTTAGGCGCATAAGAATCTGTAACAAAACTTTTGGGATTTAATTTTTTCCGATTTAGTGAAGATAAAATGAATTCTTTTATGGAAAACATTTTGTCATTTTGGGCATTTACATGCAATTGAAAACTATCCGAAAGATATGACTTCGTTTTTATGAAATTATTTTTCTTGAAAGAATTATTTGTTATTTGGGTAAATTTATTTGCAAATATTTTAATCATTTTATTTCCTTATACAATAACTATTAATAATCAAAACACATAAATTTAAAAATCATGATATATATTAAGATTTATTCCTCATATTTTTAAAATAATTTATCAAAATACTATCACATTTTTTTTCGGAGATTCCGCCATAAACCTTCAACTTAGAATTGGCAATCTTGCGTAAATCAATTTTAGAACCTAACGCTCCGTAATTAACATCGTAAGAACCAAAGTAAACACATCTTATTCCGGCGTTAATTATTGCCCAAGCACACATAGGACAAGGCTCAAGAGTAACATACATATCACAGTCTTTAAGTCTCCAATTTTTTAATTTTTTTTCTGCTTCTCTTATAACAAGAATTTCTGCATGAGAAGTGACATCGTTTTCTGTTTCCTTTCTGTTTGAAGCCGCTGCAATAATATTTTCATCCTTTACTATAACAGCTCCTACAGGGATTTCATCTTTAACTGACTCAGCGAGTTTTATCGCACTATCCATGAACATTTACAAATCAACTCCTGCAAGTTCTAAAATAACCTCTGCGCAAAATCCGCATCCTGCATATGACGATAACTCTATCCTGCCATTCATTGCTTCTATAAGACCTTTTACTATAAACAATCCTAACCCAGTTCCCCTTGTGGTTCTTGTAGTATTATCTTCAAGCCTTACAAATTTACCAAAAAGTCTGTTAAGCTTTTCTTTTGGAATAACATCACAATCATTTTTGACAAAAACTTTCGCCTTGTTTCCATCTACTTGAGCTTCTACTTTGATTATAGAGTCAGGATAAGAATATTTAACCGCATTTTCTAAAAGATTGACAAAAACCTGTTCCAAACGACCTTTATCTGCATATACAAATGGGAAATTCTTGTCAATTTTAGTAATTATCTTACGACCATCTTTTTTTCGTAAAAGCATCTCTGAGCGTTCAAGAACTTCTGATAAATTAGTAGGTTCGTTTACAGTTTTAAGACGCATTCTTTCTATGTCAGGTATTGTTAACAAATCTTCTATCAATCGCTGAAGTTTTTCTGACTGTTCTTTTATAATTCTTAAAGACTTTTGTTTTGTTTCTTCATCAATGTTAATATCCTGACGCATCAACCTTGATGTGTAGCCTTGAATACTCGTTAAAGGAGTTCTTAACTCGTGACTAACCGTATCAATCAAATTAGATCTGAATTCGTTTAATTCTTTAAGTTCAACGTTATTTTTCTGTAGCTGCAAATATGATTTATGAATAGCATTTGCCATTTTATTAAACTCGAAAGCAAGGAAAACTATCTCATAAGGAGTAAATGCTGTTGTCAAAAGCCTTATTTGACGGTTATAGTTTCCTTTGGATACTGCTATAATTCCTTTAAAAAGTTGTCTAATATTTATATAAAGATAGTATGTATAGAGTGCGGTAAAAAACAATATAGCAACTGAAGCCGCAAAAACAGAAAGAATAATTTTAACTCTGTTATCATTTATAGCACGTTTTGTAACACCTTCCGTCGTATTAACAACAATAGTTATCTTAGGCTCTTGCTTAGTAACATATACCAGAGGCTGGTTTTTTACATCACCGAAAATAACCGGCTCATCGTATTTTCTGTACTTAGGGAGCAAATCCATGGTTTTACGGAAGACATCATCGGTATAATTATGTGCAGCAATCAACCTGTCATCTTCCGCAAGTACATATATCTGCCTGCTATCTTCATCCAGGGACTTAAAAAGATTAGAACGGATTTCATCTATATTATAGGTGATCACAAGATAATTTCCGTCTTTTAACCTTGTATACAATACGGCTTTTTTTTCTTGTCTGCCTATTTTTATTAATTCATCTAAATCTGATTGATATTTTACTATTGAAATTTCGTCACAACTTGACACATTACGTTTTATATCATTAAAAAATTTATTTTTTTGTTCTTCTGATTGCAAATAATTCAAAGTAAAAGCAATTTGATTCAGAGTCATCTTATTTTGTGCTGCAAAAAAATCAATTTCATCAGACACCATATTAGCTATCAATACGGCATATTCTCTTAATTGAGAACGCACAGTCTGCTGGTTAATGTTATTAATAATGAAACCGCTGATAGTCATTGGGATTAAAACAGCCAGAAAAAAAACAACTGCAATTTGTTCAACTATCTTGAGCCGTTTAAACTTAAAAAACATATTTTACCCTTCTGCAAACGGAGTTAACTTGTAACCTACATTAGTAACCGTATGAAGATACTTAGGGTTTTTACTGTCGGGCTCAATTTTATTTCTTAAACCACCAACATGAACCCTGAGCATTCTAACATCTTCATCGCTATCGTAACCCCAAACTTCATCTAAAAGAGTTGCAAGCGTAACGGGGTTATTAAAATGCTGCATAAGACAATAAAGAATTTCAAACTCAGTAGGAGTTAATTTAACTTTTTTATTAACAATCACAGCCTCTAAAGTCTCAGGTGAAATAGATATATCACCAACATTTAAAATTTCATCCGAAAGTGAATTTTTTTCTTCCTCAATATTATTACGTCTTAAAAGGACACGAATTCTCAAAAGGACTTCCTGAATATCAAAAGGTTTAACAAGATAATCATCGGCACCACAGTCAAAACCTTCTGTTTTATCATCGATAGTACCTTTTGCCGTTAGCATTAAAATAGGAATAGCTAACTTAGCTTGTCGGATATTTTTACAAACATCAAAACCATTCATTTTCGGCATCATAACATCCAACAAGATTAAATCGTAGGTATTGTTCAATGCTTTATTAAGACCTTCTAACCCATCTTTTGCAGAATCAACGAAATACCCGCTTTGAGAAACATCAAACTCTAAAAGCTCTCTTATTTCATCATCATCGTCAACTATTAAAATTCTTTTTTCCGACATAAAATCCGCCTTCTAACATAATTTTACATAAATAGAATCAGTTTCGCAAGTAAATATAAAATCGTGTAAAGATAATTAACTGAATTATTTTCAACACATATGGATTATACCCGCAAATTTTTGTGATATAATTAACTTATGGAAGACAGAAGAATAAAAATAGGATTAATCGGTCTTGGTACCGTAGGTTCCGGGGTATATAAAACTCTTGAATCATTTGAAGAAATTGAAATAGTAAAAATTGCGGTAAAAAATAAAAATAAAAACCGTAATATTCAGAATTTAGACTATTCACTTTTAACAGAGGATCCGTACGAGATAGTTAATAATCCCGAAATTGATATTGTTTGCGAACTAATCGGCGGAATAAATCCTGCCTTTGAGCTAATCGAAAAATCAATAAAACAAGGTAAACATATAGTAACCGCAAATAAAGAATTACTTGCCAAAAAAGGTGAAGAAATTTTCAACTTTGCCGAGAAATACAATAAAGTAATCTTATATGAAGCTGCCGTTGCGGGCGGAATACCAATTATAATGCCGATAAAAACAATTCTTGCCGGCAACAAAATAAATAAATTAGAAGCGATATTAAATGGGACAACGAATTATATTTTAACCAAAATGGATACTGAGAATTCTTCATACGATGAAGTATTAAAAGAATCTCAAACTTTAGGCTATGCGGAAGCAGATCCGACGAGCGATGTAGAAGGTTATGATGCTGCATACAAAATAACAACCCTTGCAACGCTTGCATTTAAGCAAAAAATCAGAATAGAAGATGTATACCGAGAAGGTATAACAAAAATTAGATCTGAAGATATGAAAGCAGCAAATGATTTGGGTTATAAAATAAAACTTATCGCTTCAGCAAAAATGGATGATGAAAACTGTGCTGACGTGAGAGTTCATCCGATGCTTATTCCAAAGAATTCTACACTTGCCCACATTAACTATGTAACCAATGCAGTGAGTTTAACCGGACATCCGGTAGGTCATATAACACTTTCAGGACCTGGAGCCGGAGAATTTCCAACGGCAAGTTCAGTAGTCGGTGACATACTGGCAATTGCAACCGAAATAAAAACAACTGATTATCCTCTTCCAATGATGCGATGCAATCACAATAAAATCGCAAAATGTATTAATATACTTGATACACAAAACAAGTATTATTTATCGTTGAATGCAAAAAACAATAAAGGTGTTATCGGAAACATAGGTAACATATGTGCAGAAAACGACATAAGTTTAGAAAGTATAGTTCAAAAATATGTATGTTCCGATAATACAGCAGATATTACTGTTATTACTGAAACATGTTGTGAAAAAAATATGCAAAATGCAGTCAAGGCATTTAATGAAAGTGAATTTATAAATAAAGTGAATAATCTCATAAGAGTACAAATATAAGAGGAAACACCATGCATTACCAAGGACTAATTAACACATTTAAAGAATATCTTCCGGTGTCAGACAAAACTCCCATAATAACACTCAATGAAGGGAATACTCCCCTTATCAAGGCAGATAATCTTGCAAGAAAAATAGGTATAGATGCAGATATATATTTAAAATTTGAAGGTTGCAACCCTACAGGGAGCTTTAAGGATCGAGGCATGACAATGGCAGTTTCTAAAGCAAAAGAAGCAGGTTCAAATGCAATAATTTGTGCTTCTACCGGCAACACAAGTGCTTCTGCTGCAGCATATGGGGCAAAGGGCGGACTAAAAACGTATGTATTAATTCCGGACGGTTACATAGCGCTTGGTAAGCTATCACAAGCAATGATGTATGGAGCAGAAATTATTGCAATCAAAGGGAATTTTGATGAAGCCCTTGAAATGGTAAGAAAAATTTCGGACAATTATCCGATAACACTTGTAAACTCTGTAAATCCATATAGAATTGAAGGGCAAAAAACCGGAGCCTTTGAAATATGTAATGCTCTTGGAGATGCTCCTGATTACCATTTTATTCCTGTCGGGAATGCGGGCAATATAACAGCATATTGGAAAGGTTATCGTGAATTTTATGAATTTGGGAAATCTAAGAAATTACCTAAAATGATGGGATTTGAAGCTGAAGGTGCTGCAGCAATCGTAAAAGGTGAAAGAATTAAATATCCGGAAACTCTCGCAACAGCTATAAGAATAGGGAACCCCGCAAGTTGGAAACAAGCTGAAGCAGCCCGTGACCAAAGTAACGGTATAATTAATTTTGTCACGGATGAAGAAATTATAAAAGCTTATAAATTGATTGCTTCGTCTGAAGGTATTCTGGCTGAACCCGCAAGTGCAGCATCTGTTGCAGGGCTCATAAAAGTTAAAGACACCATAAAAGCAGGAACCAAAATAGTTTGTATATTAACCGGAAACGGATTAAAAGATCCTGATAATGCCATTAAATATTCAAATGCTGATGTTAAAAAGACTTCGGCAGACTTAACAGAAATATTAAAAGTAATGAATATATAAAATATAATTTATGCTATAATTTTGTTATGAAAAAATTTCTTTTAGCAGGAATATTTATTTTTCTACTTTGCCCGATAGTACAAGCAAATGAAGTAACAGAAGACTACTTTGACATAGCAACAAACTATTGTATTGAAGGTGATTATAAACAAGCTTTGAATTACCTTGAAAAGATTCTGGCAATAGAACCAAATAACAAAAATATTTCCGATCTGAAAAATGGTTTAACACAAATTATACAGGGTAAAAACAGCTCTTTTATTTTACCTAAAAGTAGTGTTATACAACAAGCAATTAATTGCAAGAAAAACGGAGACAAGCAAGGAGAAACAAGTATTTTAAACACAGGTTCAGATTATTGGACTTATTATTTTTTAGGAGAATTGCACAAGCAAAATAAAAATTATAATGACGCTATAAATGCCTTTATTAAATCAGTTAATTCTAAACCTACATTTACTCAATGCTATTTGCAAATAGCAATATGCTACTTTGAATTAAAGAATTACAAACAATCAATAACATACCTAAATCAATATCTAAAAGTTAATCCTCAAGATGATTTTGCTTATGCGTTAAAATCACGTTGTGAAGCTAATATAGGGAATTATGATATGGCATTAAGTGATATTTTGACAGCTATAGCACTTGAAAATTCAATTGATTACAGGTTTTTGGAGGGTAAAATTTTATACAGGATGAAAAGATACCAACAAGCTGTAGAAAAACTGGAACAGTTAACTGAAGATATTCAAACTGCTGAAATCTATAAGTATATAGGATTGGCGTACGCAGATTTAAATAACAACACTGAGGCGTTAATAAATTTAGATAAAGCCGTATTACTTAATGATAGAGACCAAACAGTACAAAACAAATATAATGAAATAAAGTTAAGAATAGAGAAATAAATGAGACGCAAAAAAGAAACTTTTATAACAAAACTAAGCAATGCAGTTATAACACTATTATTATCGGCAATAATGCTTGTGTGGGTTCAAGGCTACACAAATGCATCCAATTTAAAATTTGCCCAAATAAGCGATGTACATTTTTTGGAAAATGGAGCCAATACCACCTATAAAATGACTGCAGAATCTCCAAAACTTTTAGATGATGCAATTGCTCAAGTAAATTCAATACCAAACATTGATTTTGTAATGTTCACGGGTGATTTGATAGACAAACCTTTTGAAAAAGAATTACACGCGGTACTACCACACGTATCGAAACTTAATGTTCCTTGGTATTTTGCATTTGGAAACCACGATATATGTTTGGGAGGATACCTGACAAAAAGTGTCTATTTTGATATACTGAGAGAATTCAATCCTGAATTTAAGTTCGAAAAACCTTATTATTCGTTTATTCCTAAAAAAGGTTATAAAGTTATCGTACTTGATTCTATAATAGATGACAGACTTACATCAAACGGTTATATATATCCGGAACAACTTCAATGGTTAGATAACGAATTAAAAAATTCACAAAAAGATGTTGTCCTAATATTCCTACACGTTCCGTTACTGGAACCTTTTCCAAGTCCGGGACACAAAATGAAAAATGAAACCGAAGTAAGAAATATAATAGAAAAATATAAAAATCCGATTGGTGTTTTTACAGGACATTATCACGCCGCAAAAATTACTCAAATTAATAATATCCTATACGTAAGTACACCTTCGCTTGTTTCTTATCCAAATGCTTTTAGAGTAATCAATATAACAAGGAAAAGAAATAAAGTTATTTTTGAAATACAATATAAAGAGACAAGATTAACCAATGTGCAAAAACTTGCGAAATTAATTTTGTTCTCATCTTCAATATACAGTGGGGAAGAAAAAGATCATAACGGGACTTTCACAATAAAGAGGTAAAATATGAGCGAATTTAATATAAGATTCAGAGGAGTACGAGGAAGTTATCCAATAGCAAACTGTAATTTTTTGCGATATGGTGGAAATACTTCTTGTGTCGAAGTAAATGTAGGCGGTCATTTAATAATCCTGGATGCCGGTACCGGCATGATTGGATTAGGGAATGATCTTATGGAAAAACACATTACTTCCAATATGGATCCGGACAAACGAACACCTATACATGCAACCGTATTACTTTCACATATTCATCAAGATCACATTCAAGGATTTACTTTTTTCCACCCTCTGCACTTGGAATCAACGGAATTAGCAGTATTCGGAAATGATACAGATGAAGATGATTTATCTAAAAGTTTATCAGGAATACTTTTTGGGAAGACATTTCCTTTGGATTTGGGAGATATAGCTGGTAAACTTGAAATAAAAAATATATCATCAGGAGATAGAATTATACTACACAAAGGTTCAAAACCGATTATATCAACTGATAAATCTTCAGATGAAGATGTAATTATTACAGCTTTAAAATCATACGCACATCCTCAAGACGGTGTAATGGTTTATAAAATAACATATAAAGATAAATCATTGGTTTATGCAACGGACAAAGAAAGTTACCTTGGAGGTGACAAAAAACTTATTGATTTTGCACGTGGTTGTAATCTTTTAATCCACGATGCCCAATATACTACTGAAGATTATTTGAATCGATTTACACCAAAACAAGGGTATGGCCATTCAACATTTGATATGGCTATTGAAATTCAAAAACAAACCAAAGCAGACAAACTTGTATTTTTCCATTATGATCCTAATTATGATGATGAAAAATTGGATAAAATTGAAAAACATTATAAAGGTCAAGCTTCCGAAAAATTTATAATGTCTCGTGAAGGTCTGGAAATTAATTTAATGTAAAATTATTAAGGAACTATGAAAAGATTTTTAATTATTATAACGTTAATATCACTGACATTTATAACATCAGCCTATAAAAAACCTGATGTTTATGTAATTGACGCCGAAAAAAATGCATATATCCACAATAACCTCGGGTTGATGTATGTAAATGAGAAATGTTATTATGCAGCAATAGAAGAATATAAAATTGCAATAAGTCTTAATCCTAATACACAAGCAACAGCGGTTTATTACAATAATTTAGGAGAAGTATATCTAATAATAGGTTATCCTGAATATGCTTTAAGTTGTTTTCAACACGCAATAAAACAATTCAGTTTAAACTTCAAATATTATAAAAACCTTGCAAAAACGTACAAAACATTAGGTACAATTGACACGGAAATTAATAAATATTCAAATAATACAAATCCTTTAAATAAAGTTATGTTGGGAGTTTTGTACGCAGAGAAAGGCGATATAAAAAGAGCAATCACCATTTTAGACGAATTTTGCATGACTGAACCTGATTTAATGATAACCCCTTCCATAAAGAATTATATAAAAGATCTGGTATCAACTCAATGAATATAAAAAACCAACTTATAGAATTAAAAGAAGAGAAATATCAAAAATTTCACTCAAAACTGGTTCCCGGCATAAAAAATGTTTTAGGAGTAAGAGTTCCTAAAGTGAGAAAAATAGCCAAAGAACTTGCCAAAACCGGCAATTGGCAGGATTATAAAGATGAAGAATATTACGAAGAACTTATGATACAAGGACTTGTCATATGTTATGCGAATATTGATTTATCGGAAAAATTAAATTTATTAAAAAAATATATCCCAAAGATTAACAACTGGGGGATTTGCGATGTAGTATGCGCAACTTTAAAAATTTCAGATAGAGATAGAGAAGATGTTTGGAGATTTGTACAACCATTGATAAACTCAGACAAAGAATTTGAAGTTCGTTTTGGTATAGTTATACTTTTAAATTATTTTATTAACGCAGAATATATAGATAAGTTACTAAAAATTTTCGACAATGTTAATCATAAAGGATATTACGTAAAAATGGCAATAGCCTGGGCCATTTCAATTTGTTTTATAAAATATTGGGACAAAACAATTAATTATTTAAGCACATGCAAACTTGATAATTGGACTTATAACAAAGCTATACAGAAAACATGTGAATCATACAGGATTTCAGCGGATAGAAAACACCTGCTGAAAGGAATGAAGAAAAAAGCCCCAATATAGGGGCTTTTCAATCACAAAGATTTTAAAGAATTGATATATATTTCTTTTACAATTTCACGACTGTTACCGGAAGGGGCGATATCAAGAAGACCGCTTAAAGAAGGAGTTTGATAAACCAAATCAGTAAGTTTATCAACATCATTTTCACAAAAACCTTGATCCATTAATTTTTCAGGAACCCCAACAGATACAAGCCAGTCTTGAACTGCTTTTGCAGCCATATCGGCTTCTGAAATATCACCTTTAAGATTAGGAATAATAGGACTTAATATATCCGCAAGGATGTTTGCCTTGTCTTTGTATATAACTTTGATTACAGCAGGCAACAATATAGCCAATCCCAATCCGTGTGACAATTCGTGCTTAACTGCACTCAAAGGATGTTCCAAAGCATGTGTATAGTGCAGAAGTCCATTATCAAAGCAAACTCCACCCATCATGGCGGCATAAGCAAGATAATATCGTGCTTCCAAATCATCAGGATTTTCCAATGCTTTTGGAAGATATTTTACAACATCAGCAATAACTTCTCTTGCAAGAGTAACTGCATAAGGTGAAGTCACAGTACTGGTAGCAGCTTCAATAACATGGTTTACAGCATCAATTGAGACATATCTCGTTTGTTTCGGTGATAATTTAGTCATCAATTGCGGATCATCTATAGCATACATCGGATATATACAATCATATGCAATTGCAGGTTTAAAATCTTTTTCCGGAACGGTTACAACTGCAAACCTATTTGTTTCCGTTCCTGTTCCGTGCGTAAGATTAATGGAAACAATTGGTGCAGCTTTTTCAGGAACGAATTTGAATTCGTAAATATCATTAGCATTTTTATCAGGATATTGCATTAAAATAGCCACCGATTTTCCTGCATCAGTAGGGGAACCGCCACCTATTGCAATAACGGCTTTTGCTTTAAAATCTCGAGCCAACTTTGCCGCTTCATTAACATGAAGTGTTGTAGGATTTGGAGTTACCTGATCATAATTAACATAACCTATAGAATTTTCTCTAAGTGCTTTCTCAACATAATCCCAAGCTCCTGTTGCTTTGTAAGCGTTTTTTCCTGACATAACAATCACTTTGTCAATTCCTTTTGATTTTAAGTCACTTGCAATGTCATTAATTTTTTTAATTGCCCCGACACCAAAGAATACCGACGTGCGAGTTCTAATTTCTCTGATATCGTTAATATTGATATCTTTTTCCCACATAATAAACTCTCCTTTCTTAGCATTAACAAAATCATTTTATTCTGTAAAAAGAAATTTTGCAAATTTAAAAAAATTATGTATAATTTGATTTATGGAAGCTAACTTTGAGAAGAAATTTGCTGCCGGATTTTCGATTTTATCAAATGCGGCAATAATTATTTTAAAACTAATCGCAGGTTTTATTTCCGGCAGTATAAGTATTATTTCAGAAGCAATACATTCAATGAGTGACATATTAGCATCGGTATTAACATATTTTTCGGTAACACGCTCGAGTGAACCTGCAGACAAAAAACATCCATTCGGTCACGGTCGTTACGAAGATATGTCAGGGTTTATTGAGGGATTATTAATTATTTTCGCATCACTATACATATTTATCGAGGCAGGTAAGAAACTAATCCACCATACATCAGTAAATTTTGAACCATTAATCGGAATTTATGTAATGATATTTGCAGTTGCGGCAAATTTTTTAGTAAGTAATTACTTATTTAATGTTGCTAAAAGAACCGATTCGATAGCACTTATGGCAGACGCAGAACACTTAAGAACAGATATTTATTCTTCTTTTGGTGTATTGTTAGGGCTTGTACTTATAAAACTAACCGGAACATCAATTTTAGACCCGATAATAGCAATAATAGTAGCTGTTTTTATCTTAAAAACCGGTATATTAATAACTAAAGATACACTAAATAATCTTCTGGACGGTTCTTTACCGGAGTCAGATATAAAAATTATCCAAAGTATTATAGACAAATTCAAAAATAAAGGTGTGATAAAATCTAAGGATATAAAATCTAGAAAAGTAGGCACATCAAAATTTATAGAAATAACACTAATATTTCCGGCAGAAATGACAATATTAGAATGTCACAAATTATGTGATAAAATAGAGAAAAAACTTAAAGAAGAACTAGGCAATACAACAGCAGTAATCCACGCAGAACCGGACAGTAAAAAATACATAAAACAATAATCAGGAGAATTAATGACAAATAGTGTTGATATAAAAGGCGACAGGAACAAAGTTATCTTAATAAAAGATGGCAAAAAAATCCCATATGAGCCAATAAATGGGATTACAATAACAATAAAAGGAAACAACAACACTATAGAAATAGAACTACCCTGCAGATTTATAAATACAGGAATTGTTATGAATGGAGATAACAACTACATTTCAATAAAATCAACCAAACACAGATATATACGACACACCACATTCGGGATGGAAAACGGTGGAATAATAACTTTCGGAAGCGGGATTTCAGTATACAGGAATATGAATGTTGTTGCAAAAAGCGGGAGGCGTATTGATGTAGGAAATGAATGCATGTTTGCCCGAGATATAATAATACGTAACAATGACGGACATACGATCACAGATACATTAACCGGAGAAATAATCAATGCTCCGGAAGATATAAAACTACATGACCGAGTTTGGGTCGGATCAAGAGTAATGATTTTAAAAGGGTCAGAAATCCAAGAAGGTTCAGTAATAGGTGCAATGGCGCTTGTAAATAAAAAATTCAGTGAAAAGAACATATTGATAGCAGGAGTTCCGGCAAAAAAAATCAGAAGTAATATATGTTGGGACAGAGCTGATTTTGATACTTACATCACAAAAAACAATTTAAGCGATAACTTTATTAATTAACTCAACCATCTTAACATCTTCAACGGGATTTTTCCCAACTGTGGTAAGGTAATTTCCTATTAAAATTCCTTCAACACAAGTACTCAAAGCGAGTTTTTGATTGTCATCACTAAGCTTCATTCTGCCTCCGCAAAAACGAAGAACAGATTTAGGATTAGCTATTTTAAATATTGCAAGAGTTCTTAAAATATTTTCTTGATCAATTTTATCGTGATAATTTTCAAATGGGGTATCCGGTATTGGCATAAGTATATTTATTGGAATAGAATCAGGCTGAATATCCGCGAGTTCAAGTGCCATTTCAACTCTTTGTTCAATACTTTCTCCCATTCCTAAAATAACACCGCAACATAATTCCATACCATATTTTTTGACTAATTTACAGGTATTTAATCTGTCATTCCAAGTATGCGTAGTACAAACTTGCGGGTAATAAGAACGAGCAGTGTTAATATTATGGTGGAATCTTTTTAACCCAGATTCAGCAAGTTTTTTTGCCATTTCGTCGTCTAAAATTCCAATAGAAGCACAACTTTTTATACCATCGATTTTATTCACCGCTTTTATAAGATTTAGAACTTTGTCAAAATCTTCTTCAGCCGGAGTTTTTCCGGACGTAACAATTGCAAATCTGTCCGCATGATTTGATTTAGCATCCAAAGCTGCATTTATAACTTTATTTTCATCTATCAAGGGATATGTTTCAATATCAGTTCTGTAATGTGAACTTTGAGCACAATATTTACAATTTTGAGAACATTTCCCGTTGCGTGCATTAACTATTGAACAAAATTCAACTTTATCTGAAACATAAGCAGATGAAATTTTCAGTAACTCATCTAATTCCAAATTATATAATTTAAGTAATTCTTCTTTTTCCATAGTTCCAATCGTATTTTACGCCGAAAACCTTTAAAAATCAACTTTAATTCATATAAATGATGATTTTTAAGGAACAATCGTTATAATAAAGATATGAAAAAGTTGTATGTTGCAATCTTTACACTAATATTTTTAATCCCGACATGTACTGCTCAGAATAATTCTACATTTGAGAGCAAAGGATACGTTGGGACTTTACCAAATTTGACACGTCAATACGCCCCATCAGAACCTAAAACCTCAAAACCCGTATATGAAAAAGTACAAAACTTTAATTCAGCCGACCAAATAAAACCTATCCCAAGAGACAACCCTGCTTTTGTTAATATTATTTTAAAACAAGATAAGACATCAAAATACGTTAATGACATAAATGAATTTATACCAATGCTTGAAAAGATTTATGATTCTATAGAAAACGATGAGAGTGTACAACTTTTCAATGCAAAAGTTTACTATTTTAATAAAAATGCTGACTATTTAAAGCAAAAATATGATGAAAAACCAGAAGGTGAATTCATCTCTTTCAAGAAACTAATGGAATTGAGTACGCATACAAAATCAATAGCATTATTACGTTCTGAGGCAATAAAATATAATCCATATCTTGCTTATAGCGGAGCAGGTTATATATATGATCCTAACAATATATCTCAACAACTTGAATATCTAAAAGCTGAAGTTAAAAAGACAATTTTAATGCTGAAAGATGCTAATTAATTCCATAGCGATCTTTTAACTGTTTAATCTTACCATTATTAAGAGATTCCATAAGTATGGCATTAACCTCATCAATAAGTGATTGTGACATCGGATCTTTTCTGAAAGCAACCGCATAGGGTTCCTTAGAATAGCGCTTAGGCAATATTTTGACAGAAGGATCATTAATAGCAAATCCCATAAGGATTGTATCGTCAGCAATCATAGCATCAGCTTTACCTTGTTTTAATGCAGCAAAAGCATCAGGATAAGATTTATATCCTACAATTTTAATATTAGGTACATTAGAGCGAAGTTCTTTTTCCACGGTTGAGCCGAAGACAATAATAACTTTTTTATTTTCGAGTTCAAGCAAAGAGGTCACGTCACTATCGCTTTTAACCATAATAGCTTGACCAGCAGTATGATAAGGTATAGAAAAATCCAAAATAATCTGTCTTTGTGGTGTTATTGACATAGTTGCAATCACCATATCAACTTCTGCTGAGGTAAGTTTCATAATTCTGTTTGAAGTATTCACAGGAACAAATATTAATTTTTTTGAATCCCCAAGAATTTTTTCTGCGATAATTTTTGCAAGTTCAACATCAAATCCAGTATTTTTATTATTTTTGTCCACAAAACCAAACGGAGGAGTATCAACCTTAACCCCAACTATCAAAACGTCTTTTTCTTTAATCAAAGAAAGTTGATCATTAACTACAACTTCCTTTTTAGCACAGCCACATAAGATGAATACCATTAACAATAAAATATAGCAAAACTTTTTAATCATAGTCGAATTATAACATAAATCAATTTATCATACAAAATTTAACATTAATAAGACTTAACTAAAATCAAATAGCCTGAGTGAATAACCACTTATGGCAATGTTTCTAACGTTGGAAGAAGTACATAATTTGATATAAGTTTGTTTTTTAACTTTTTGGGTTTTTTAGGAAAAACCCGCAACACAAGGAGGTAAAAATGACTATTAAAAAACTTACTGTGGCAGCTGCAATTGCCGTTGGAATAGCAACGTGTTCCTTGAATCAAGCAATGGCAGCTTGTCCATGTGCAGAGCCATTACCGACAGTTACCGGTCCTGCATGTCCAATTGAGGAACAAATGCCGGTAGTAACCGGTGGTGCTTGTCCATGTGAAACACCTGCACCAAAATGTAACACTTGCAAAAAAGCGTTACCGGATTGTGATTGTAAAAAACCCGCACCTTGCGATGATCCTTGTAAAAAGGAAGACAAGAAAACTGACTGTGGCTGTCCGGATGAAATAAGCTGTGATGAACCTGCAGAACCGGCTTGCGCATTGTGCCCTCAAACAGGAAAACCTGATAAAGCACAAATGAAACAGGTTTACGGTTATCCTCAAGCTATATATGGCACAAACAATTATGTAGGCGAACCAGCTAACTCAATTTTCTCAACAGAAACAGCAATGAAAGGTTGTTCGTCAAGTAAAATGTCCTCCAACATAAACGGAGTAACAGTTGCAACTGACGGAAACGTTACAGGTGCAGCCGCACAAATGCCTTGTCTTAATGAATTACCGTCAATAAATAACGGTATTTCCGTAAATAGAAATGAAGCGACAATGGATGGTAACAATTGCCCGATAGATTTTCAATCAACAAATTCAATTGAAGCAATAAAAAAGTCATTAGTCCCTTTTGATCTGACCCCGTTTGCAAATCAAACAACAGGGGCAGCGGCAGGAGTTGCCGGAGCTTGTATGTTCCCGGACGTACCTAACAGTCACTGGGCGGCTTGTGATATTGATAAATTAGCAATAAACGATGTAGTCGTAGGTTACCCTGATGGTCTTTTTAAACCAAATAGAAATATTTCAAGAGCAGAATTTGCAACAATGTTAGTAAAAGGTTTCAATCTGGATTCTTGCGGTCTGGAACGCGAAAATATGTTTACAGACGTACCGCGTGGAAACTGGGCTAATGCAGCTATAGCTAAAGCTGTTGATGAGAATCTTTTAAAAGGCTATCCTAATGGACAATTTAAACCTAACAACAACGTAACCAGAGTTGAAGCTTTAACTTCAATTGCCAAGGGTATGACTTGCGATATAGATCAATGCAAAGCAGATGAGATCTTAAGTAAATATACCGATGGTGCAACAGTACCAAGCTGGGCAAGGATTCCGGTTGCAAAATCTTTGGAAAACGGTGCCTTGAAAGATTCACCAAATCCGAATATGATTATGCCTAATAAAGATGCTTCACGTGCAGATATAGCTTCAATGATGCAAACAGTCCGTGTAGCACTGGGATATGATACAAATCCTAAGACAGCCAACAGTATCTGCCCTGCTTGTCCGGTAGATAAAAATGCTTTTGTTCAAGAAGAAGAAATTGTTAAAATCCCTACTTTACAAGTGGAAATGATTGATCAATTAACAGCAAAATCATCTCACGTAGGACAATACTTTAGAGCAAATACCCTTGAAGATGTAACTATTAACGGTGTAACTTATCCTTGCGGGTCAACTGTTACAGGTCAAGTTGTAGAAGTTATAAGACCTTCAGGCTGCGAAAAAGGTGCGCTTAAATTAGCATTCACTGACATTAAAAATGGTGATTGTAAAACCAAATTACCTAAACAAATTTTGAGTGCGCAAATTAACAAATCTAAAAATGTAAACCCGGTAGCAAGACTTGTTGAAATGCCATTCACATGGGCAGGTTCCTTAGTCGGTATAACAGGTCGTACAGTTGGCGGTGTTGTAACTAACTTAGGAAATGCCGTTGAAAATGTATCCAACGATGCAGGTTATATGTTAGGTCACGTATTCCAAGGTCAATTCGGTGCAGCAGCACGTAATCTTGGTGACGGATTATGGGAAACTGTTAAAGCCCCTGTTGACGTAACAAGAACAGCACTGTCAGGTACAATGGGATTATTCCAGACAACAGGCGACGAATTTGCTTACCTTGTTGACCCTCGCGGATATAAAATATCTGCTGTAAATCCAAGAGAACACGTTACTATTGCCTTCGGTTGTAATGAATAGATTTTCGTCGGGAAGATCTTGACAATAAATACTTCCCGTTTAAAGCAAAAATTAATTTTTTGATCTTTAACGAATAATCTTATTTTTAAAATAA